>CAZQEJ010000161.1:4745-5815 GCA_964592165.1 uncultured Ilumatobacteraceae bacterium
CGCGATCCTCACCGAGAGCGCACCGCCGAGCCGGATGTCGTCGTTCGTCAGCGCCAGCCTCGACCGGATCTTCCCGATGGGCGAGCCGCCGGACTACGAACCGGCGGCGGACACGTCGATCGCCGCGATCGCGGCGCGCGAGGGCCGCCCGGGCGAGGAGGTGCTCTACGACGCGATGATGCGCCACGACGGGCGCGAGCTGTTGATGTTCGCCCTCCTCGGCTACAGCTACGGGAACCTCGACGACATGCGGGAGATGATCCTTCACCCGAACACGACGCTCGGGCTGTCCGACGGCGGGGCGCACTGCGGGGTGATCTGCGACGCGTCGATCCCGACGTTCATGCTCTCCCACTGGGCCCGGGACCGCAGCCGTGGGGAACGCCTGCGCGTCGAGCTCATCATCGCCAAGATGACCCGGGACACCGCGGCGGTGTACGGCCTCGGCGACCGCGGTGTGCTCGCCGTGGGGAAGAAGGCCGACCTCAACCTGATCGACCACGAACGGCTCCAGCTCCGCCTCCCCGAGCTCGCCTTCGACCTGCCCGGCGGCGCCCGCCGGCTGATCCAGCGCGCCGACGGCTACGTCGCGACGTTCGTGTCCGGCGTGCAGACGATGGCCGGAGGCGAACCGACCGGCGAACGCCCCGGCCGCCTCGTGCGCGGCGCCCGCTGACCCCAGGTTCGCGGGGCGCACCCGCACGAACCCAATCGTTCTGCCAGTCCCAAACGGCGGAATGACACCGGAAGCGACTGGCAGAACGGTCGCGACGGCGCGATGCCCCGACAGATGCGCCGGGCGGGTCCGGTCACCCGTCGGTCGGGGCCGGTGGTGGGGGCAGTGTTCGCGTCCGGGCGACATGGCCGAGCCATGCCGCCGACGGCTTGGGGCGGCGGTCGAACGTCAGGGGGTCCCAGCCGACGAGCCCGAACGTCGGCCGGTAGCTGCCCCACTCGTAGTTGTCGAGCAGGCTCCAATGGAAGTAGCCACGCACGTCGATGCCCTCGGCCATCTCCGCGGCGAGCCCGGCGAGCGCGTCGTGGGTGTAGGCGATCCGCCGGGCGTCGTC
>CAZQEJ010000162.1:0-5782 GCA_964592165.1 uncultured Ilumatobacteraceae bacterium
ACAGTTTGAGGTTATCGTCGAAACGACGTCGCTGGATCAGTAAGCGAAGTCCTTCCCAACGGAAGGCCGTAGTGCTGCCCCTGTGGGCGATACGCAGATCTTTAACAATCCGGAGTATTAGGGTTGTCGCCGCCGAAACGGATGTCCTGTTTCTGCCCGTGATCGGGGTGATGACCGACAGGCTTGCCGCTGGCCTGCTCATTCGCCAATGGTGGGAACGAATGGGCGAACAGCGGCACCCCTATATTTCAGACTACATCGCGCTCCCGCCTCGCAGCTTCACCTTGATCACGTTCCATCCGGCGCCGCGGAACACCGCCTCCAGCTCCTGGATGATCTTGCCGTTGCCGCGCACCGGCCCGTACAGGCGCTGAAGGTTGCAGTTGACGATCCAGATCAGGTTGTCGAGGCCTTCCCTGCTGGCCAGGCTCAGCGCGCCGAGCGTCTCCGGCTCGTCGACCTCGCCGTCGCCGACGAACGTCCACACCCTGCTCTCGCTCGTATCGTCGACCCGCCGGTTGTGCAGGTAGCGGTTGTAGCGGGCGTGGTAGATCGACATGATCGGGCCGAGGCCCATCGACACCGTGGGGAACTCCCAGAAGTCGGGCATCAGCCGCGGGTGGGGGTAGCTCGACAGCCCCTTGTGGTCTCGGCCGATCTCCCGGCGGAAGTGATCCAGGTCCTCGACGCTGAGCCGGCCCTCGAGGAAAGCGCGGGAGTACATCCCCGGTGCGGCGTGACCCTGGAAGTAGACGTGGTCGCCGGGCTGGCCGTCGTCCTTGCCGTGGAAGAAGTGGTTGAAGCCGACCTCCAGCAGGCTGGCCGAAGAAGCGAAGCTGGACAGGTGCCCGCCGATCCCGTCGGCGTGCTTGTTCGCCCGGGCGACCATCACCGCGGCGTTCCAACGGATGTAGGCCCGGATCCGCCGCTCGATGTACTCGTCGCCGGGGAACCACGGCTCCCGCTCGCGGGGGATCGTGTTCACGTAGGGAGTGGACACCGTGGCCGGGAAGGAGACCTGCGATTCGCGCGCCTGCTCGAGCAGCTTGGAGAGCAAGAACCGGGCGCGCACCTTGCCGTGCGTGTCGATCACCGCGGCAAGGCTGTCGAGCCATTCCTGGGTCTCGACCGGATCGGTGTCGGGCAGCTGATGGACGAACCCGTCGAAGATCATGCCCCCAGTCTCGCACCGTTCTCCGCCGATGGGGCCCGATCGGTGCGGATATGGTCAGACCAATGCCGAGAACCTCCCCCCTCGTCGTCTACACCGATGGTGCGTGCTCGGGGAACCCAGGTCCGGGCGGGTGGGCGTGGGCCGTCGCCCCTGCGGGCACACCGTCGGCGAGCGGGGGATCGGCGCATACGACGAACCAGCGGATGGAGGTCCACGCGGTCCTCGAGGCGTTGCGCGCCCTCGGCGACCGGCCCGGTCCGATCGAGGTCGTCTCCGACTCGGCCTACGTCGTCAACTGCTTCCGCGACGGGTGGTGGCGAGGGTGGTTGAGCCGCGGCTGGAAGAACTCCCAGCGACAACCCGTCGCCAATCGCGATCTGTGGGAGCCGCTGATCGAGCTCTACCGCTCGCGCCCGGGGATCAGCTTCCGCTGGGTCAAGGGGCACTCCGGTGATCCGATGAACGATCTCGTCGACCGCCTCGCCGTGGAGGCTGCCGCGCGACCGCCCGCGCCTGGTTTCCCGAACGAGCGAGGCGGCACGTAACGTCGGGCCGATGGAGATCAACGGGGCCAGCGCAATCGTCACAGGTGGAGCATCGGGGATCGGCGCCGCTGCCGCTCGCCAGCTCGCGGCGCGCGGCGCGAAGGTCGTCGTCGCCGACCTGCAAGACGACAAGGGCAACGAGCTGGCCACGGAGATCGGTGGCGCGTTCGCCCACGTCGACGTGACCAAGACCGACGAGATCATCAACGCCGTAGAGATGGCCAAGTCGATGGGTCCGCTGCGCGTCCTGGTCAACTCCGCGGGGATCGGTTCCGCGGGCCGCACCGTCGGTCGGGACGGCACCTACGAATCCGCGTTCAACCTTGCCGTGTTCGCCAAGGTGATCCAGATCAACCTGATCGGCACGTTCGACTGCATCCGCCTCGCGGCGACGGCGATGAGCCAGACCGAGCCGCTGGACTCCGGGGAGCGGGGCGCGATCGTCAACCTTGCGTCGGTCGCCGCCTTCGACGGGCAGATCGGTCAGTGCGCGTACTCCGCCTCCAAGGGGGGCGTCGTCGGGATGACCCTGCCGATCGCCCGTGACCTGGCCGCGATCGGCGTGCGCGTGAACACGATCGCCCCCGGGCTGATCGACACCCCGATCTACGGATCGGGCGAGGGATCTGATGCGTTCAAGGCCAACCTGCAAAAGGGCGTGCTCTTCCCCCAGCGCCTCGGTCGCCCCGACGAGCTCGCCTCGATGATCCTCGAGTGCGTGACCAACTCGTACATGAACGCGGAGACGATCCGCGTCGACGGCGGGATCCGCATGCCCCCCAAGTGACGGTGGACGTTCAGGTCGTGTAGTCCGCGTTGATCCTCACGTAGCCGTCGGACAGGTCGCAGCCCCACACGGTCGAGGTCCCTCCGGCGATCCCCAGGTCGCAGTCGATGAGCACTTCCGTGCCGCGCATGTAGGCGGCGAGGTCGGCGAGCCCGGCGTCGTCGACCGGGTTCGGGTAGACCTCCTGGGTGCCGAAGCGGATCACGACCCGCTCCTCGTCGATGTCGGTCTCCTCCGAGCACTTGCCGATGGCCATCGCCACCCGGCCCCAGTTCGGGTCGGCACCGTGGACCGCGGTCTTGACCAGCGGGGAGTTGACGATCGACTTCGCCACCCGCTTAGCCTGAGCGTCGTCGCGCGCCCCTCCGATGCGGACTTCGAGCAGCTTCGTCGCTCCTTCACCGTCGCGGGCGATCATCTTCGCCAGGCGCAGGGCGACGTCGTGCAGGGCGGTCTCGAACGCGCCCACGTCGGTCGGCCCTGCGACGCCGGAGGCAAGGATCATCGCGCTGTCCGACGTCGAGGTGTCGGTGTCGATCGACACGCAGTTGAACGTGGTGCCGATCACCCGCCGGAACACGGCGTCGAGGAGCGCCGGCTCCAGCTCGGCATCGGTGAAGAACAACGTGATCAGCGTCGCCATGTCCGGCTCGATCATCCCCACGCCCTTGGCGACACCGACGACGCGGAAGCCGGGTCCGTCGGCGGCGGCGAACTTGGGGTGGGTGTCGGTGGTCATCATCCCCCTGGCCACCGCCTCCGCGTCGGTGCCGGTCGGCTCGGTGGGCATCGCCGCGATGCCGGCGCGCACCCGGTCCATCGGGTACTGGCGCCCGATCACCCCGGTCGAGGCGATCAGCACGTCGGCCGGATCGCAGCCGAGCCGGGCAGCGACGCGGGCGACCACCTCCCGCGCGTTGGTCAGCCCCTGGGCCCCCGTGGCCACGTTGGCGTTCTTGGAGATGACGACCACGGCGCGCGCCGCAAGCCCGGCGACGTTCGCCCGGCTGACGGTGACGCTCGGCCCGGCGAAGCGGGAGCGGGTGAACATGCCGGCCGCCGCAGCGCGCCGTGGTCCGGCGACGACGACGAAGTCGGCGGTGTCGTCCTTGATCCCGATGTTGGCGACGTGGCAGCGAAAGCCGGAGGGGAGCGCGGTGGTCACGAAGCGGACGTTGTACCAGCCGCGGCGCGGCGCTCGCGGATCCGGCCGAGGAGATCGCCGAGTTCGGCGGCCTCTCCAGCGCGCAGGTGGTCGACGAACGCGGCGCGCACCGCGTCGACGTGGTCGGGTGCCGCGGCATGCAGGCGATCGTCACCTGCCTGGGTCAGTGCGGCCATCACCACCCGGCGGTCGCTCGTGGCCGGCCTGCGCTCGACGAGGTCGGCGCGCACCAGTCCGTCGAGCCGGCGGGTCAGCCCGCTCGGGGACAAGCGCAGGCGGGTCGCCAGATCGCACATCCGCAGTTCGTGGTGGGGAGCCTCGGAGAGCAGGACGAGCACCTGATAGTCGCCGTTGGTCAGTCCGTGGCCGCGCTGCATCGGTGGTTCGAGCTCGGCGCGCAGTTCCTCGGCGAGCTCGATCAGGTTGCGCCAGGCGCGCATCTCCTCAGGAGTCAGCCACGCCGGTTGGGAGGTCACCGGGCCAGCCTACAACAGTTGCGGATGTGAAGTGCTGTTGGAGCAATAGTTGTCAATACAAGTACCTTGTCTGTCCTGAGGAGTGTCTTGTTGGAGGTTGAGACGTTCCCCGAGCTCGGCTTCCGCTCGACGTCGTTGCGCCACCTCGGCGGCGCGGATCCCGTGCTGGCCGGTGAACTGGTACAAATCGGTCCCCCACCGAGAACACGGAGTGTGGACGTGTCCGACTCATCTGGCCAGCCATTGCCGCCGCCGGTCGAATGGAACCCGCCGGTCCCCGGCTCGACCTGGACGCCGACCGGTGCCGTTCCCGCGCCGGGGCCGGGCGCGACCGTCGAGCTCGATCTCCCGTCGACGCCCCCGGCGCGTCCCCATCGCGGGAAGCGGATCGCCCTGGTGGGCGGCGTCGTGGCCCTCGTCGCCGCCGCCGTGTTCGCTGTCGCTAGCCTCGCCTCCCGGGACGAGGGTGGCGCCGGTTCCCCGCAAGGAGCGGTCGAGGCCTTGGTCGCGGCGGTCAACGAATCGGACGCGTTGGGAGCGCTCGACGTGCTCCTCCCCGGTGAGCGTCGGATGTTGCGTGGTCCATTGGTCGACATCGCCGCGCAGCTCCGCCGTCTCGGGATCCTCGACACGTCCGCGGACCTGGGCGCGGTCGGCGGCGCGCAGATCCGCATCGACGTGGACCGCTACGGCGTCGACGAAGTCGCCGACGACATCGCCAACGTGACGATCGAAGGCAGCGCGTCGATCCGCCTCGACGCGTCCGAGGTCCCCCTCGGTCCGGTGATCCTCGACGATCTGCTCGACGGCGAGGAACTGTCGGGCACGGTCGATGAGGAGGTCGAGCTCGGCGGCCGGGACGGACCGGCGGTCCAGGTGACCACCGTGCGCGACGGCGGCCGGTGGTATGTCAGCATCGGGTACTCGATCGCCGAGCAGGCCCGTGCCGCGAGTGGAGCTGATCTTCCCTCGGCCGCCGAAGCGGTCGCCGCCCGCGGCGCGTCGTCGCCGGAGGCCGCGGTCGAGCAGATGGTCAAGGCGCTCACCCGCTTCGACCTCGAGCTCGTCCTCGCCTCCCTCGACCCCGACGAGTTCGCCGCGTTGCAGCGCTATGCCCCGATCTTCCTCGACGACGCCCAGGACGAGCTGAGCGAGGCCGGCGCCAAGGTGTCCGTCGGCGATCTCGAGCTCGATGTCGAACGGCATGGGGACAGCGCCCTGGTCGGCTTCCGTGCCTTCAGCCTGACCGCGTCCGCCGAGGGGGAGACCGCCCGGGTGGACTTCGACGGGGAGTGCGTGTCGGTCGCGGCGGAGGGCGAGGAGTACTCCGGGTGTGCCGCGGACGCCCCCACGCTCGACTCGCTCGACACCGATTCGGCCGAGCCGGGGGACTACCTCGCGATCGTCGCCAAGACGCTCGCCGGCAGCCACCCGATCAAGGTCGCCAAGGTGCGCGGCGAATGGTACGTGTCGGTGATCGGATCCGTGCTCGACTCGATGGTCAGCGGCCTGAAGGGCCTCGAGCCCGACGACGTGACCAATGCGATCGACACGCTCCGCTCGTTGGTCGAGGAAGGCTGACGAGCGGGCCGAGCCCGCGGCCGACGATCTCCCCGGCCGGTGATCGGACCCCGG
>CAZQEJ010000163.1:0-3275 GCA_964592165.1 uncultured Ilumatobacteraceae bacterium
GATCTCGTCGGGCGGTACGACGGCGACGAGTTCGTCATCGCCACGACCGGTCCGATGGACGGACTCATCTCGGTGCGCGAGCGCGTCGCCGCGGCGCTCCAGGAGCCGATTGTCGTCGACGGCTTCGAACTACGTGTCAGCGCCACGGTGGCGATCGCCAGCGGGCACACCCCAACGACGATCACTCAACTCGTCGATCAAGCCGCGGTCGAGACGGATCATGCCTACCGGTGCTCCGTTGGCCAGTTCGGAGGGAGCGCGAACGCCCTGTCCGATCGGCGCGTCCTCGTCGACCAGTTGCAGCTCGCGGTCGAGCGCCACGAACTGCGCGTCTGGTTCCAGCCGATCGTCGATCCCTCGGCCGCCCTGTGCGCGTTCGAAGGCCTGCTGCGCTGGGAGCACCCAGCCCGTGGTGTGCTCGCTCCGGGGACGTTCCTTCCCTTGATCTCGATGGCCGGGCTCGCCGAGTGGGTCGACCGCATCGTCCTCGACCAGTCGCTCGAGTTCATCGGCCAGCTCGACGGGCGCGGACGCAGCGACGTCGTGGTGCACATCAACGTGTCCCCGTCGCAGCTCTCCCGTCCGGGATTCGCCGGCGAGGTGCACGCCGCGCGTGAAGCCCACGGGGTCGCCCCGGGACGCTTCTGTGTGGAGATCACCGAGTCGGACGTGTTGCGCATCAACCAAGTCGCCCTGGACAACCTCGGTGAGCTCCGCCGGGCCGGGACGCACATCGCCATCGACGACTTCGGCACCGGCTTCTCCAGCCTCGCCCACCTTCTCGAGCTACCCGTCGACATGCTCAAGATCGATCGTCGGTTCGTCGACGGTCTCGGCGTGGACCCGATGGCGACGAGCTTGACGACGGCGATCATCGGGCTGACGACGAGCGTCGGCCTCGGCTGCGTCGCCGAGGGGGTGGAGACCGCTGACCAACGTGATCGCCTTGTCGAGCTCGGCTGCCCGCAGCTCCAGGGATGGCTGTTCGACCCGGCACTGCGCCCGGCCGAGGCCCTCGCCTTGGTCGATCAGCCGGCGGTGTGCTGAGCGGCCGGGGGGACGGCGAGCGACCACTCGATGGGTTCACGGCCAGCGGCGACGAGCGCCGCGTTCGCCCGGGAGAACGGCCGGCTGCCGAAGAATCCGTTGCGCGCCGACAGCGGTGACGGATGGGCGGATTCGATCACGACGTGCCGGGAGGGGTCGATCAACGCCTTCTTCTTGCGTGCATACGCGCCCCAGAGGATGAACACGACCCGCTCGCGCTTGGCGGAGACGGTGCGGATCACCTCGTCGGTGAAGATCTCCCATCCCTTGCCGGCGTGTGAGCCCGCCTGGCGGGCGCGCACGGTGAGCACTGCGTTGAGCAGCAACACCCCGTGCCGGGCCCACGGTTCGAGTGACCCGTCATCGGGGGTGGGTCCCCCGACGTCGTCCTCCAGTTCGGTGAAGATGTTGACCAACGACGGGGGTAACTCGACTCCGGGCCGGACGCTGAAGCACAACCCGTGCGCCTGGCCGGCACCGTGGTACGGGTCCTGACCGAGGATCAGGACGCGCGTCGTGGCGAACGGGGTGAGGTGCAGCGCGGCGAAGACCTCCGGTTCGGGCGGGTAGACGGTCGTCCGGGAGCGCTCGGCGCGTACGAACGCCTGCAACTCGTTCCAGTACGGCTTGCTCAGCTCCCCGCGCAGCAACGGGTTCCAGTCGGTGACGGTCACGGCACCGCTGCGTGGGCCACGAGCACGGACTCCAGTGCGACCTGGGCCGCGGCCCCGGCGCGGATCGCGGCGGCGTCGGTCAGGTGACCTTGGATGAGTGACTCACCCGCGACCCAGTCGTCGAACACGTCGCGCCGGCACAACTCGACGACGCGCACCGTGGGGCCGTCGGTGCGCGCTTCGAGCCGCGTCCCGTAGGCCGCGTAGGACACGGCCAGCCTGGGGACCACGGCCCGGTAGACGGCGGCGAGGCGGGGCACGTCCCCTTCGAGGTGCTCCAACGCGCCGAGCAGCTCCGGGTGGGCATCCGCCGCGGGAAGCACCCGCCCGGGGATCACCGGGAAGCGCTGCGCCCACAGATCGGCGTGCCAGGCGTGGGCGTGGCAACGGACGGCGAGGAATCCGGCCAGTTCCCCACCCTCGGCCGCCCACCGACCGAGCGCGCCGAACAGGGCGAGCTCCACACTGCGGTAGGCGGCGGCTCGATCGGCGAGGTCGGCGATCCGGGCAACGCTCATCGGCGCGGATGGTAGCGAGTGGGTCCCGGCCGGGTTCGTTCCACTACCGGTGGCGCTGCTCCCACCAGTCCTGGTCGGCGTCGCCCAAAGGGGTGCCCCGGGTGTCGCCGTCACGGTACCCGAGGAGCATCGCCCGCCACGGTCCTTCCGCGCCGAGCTTGCCGAGGATCGCGCTGACCCCCCACACCACCCGATCGAGGAGGACGAAGCTGGCCGGCATGTTCAGCGTCTTCACCGCCTCGGCGTCCGGTCCACGGACGTCGGCGATCCGGGCGACCGTGTCACGCACGAACTCCCGGGTGAAGCGGAACCGTTCGGTGAGGTAGGGGCGGTAGGGAGTGCTCACGTAGTCGAACACCTCCTGCGCGTCGAGGCCGTGCCCGGGGGGCAGGAAGCCGCTGGCGACCATCGCCGCGAGCAGCGACGACGGGTCGCCGGCGAGGATCGCGTCGAGGCACGGCGAGAGCCGCTCCCATTCCCCCGGGGCCCAGACCTTGACCATCCCGAAGTCGAGGAACTGGACCGAGCCGTCGGCCGCGAAGCGGTAGTTGCCGGGATGGGGATCGCCGTTGAACGCGCCGAGGCGATGGATCGAACCCTGGGCGAAGCGCCAGATGATCTCCCCGGCGCGCTGCGCTGCCTCGGGGTCGGCGCGTTCGAGGAACTCGGCGAAGCTCATCCCTTCCATCCACTCGGTGGTCAGGACGCGCGAGCCGCACAGCTCCTCCACCGGCTCCGGGGTATGGATGAACGGATGGTCGCGGTAGTGGTCGGCGAACAGGCGGAGGTTGGCCAGCTCCCGCCGGTAGTCGAGCTCTTCGGTCATCCGGGCGCGCAGCTCGGCGACGAGCGCCTCGGTGTCCAGACCCTTGAGGGCGAACGCGGAGATCAACGAGTAGAGCAGCTGGGCGTTGTCCAGATCGGCGCCGATCGTCGCCGCGACCCCTGGGTACTGGATCTTGACCGCGACGTCGCGTCCGTCGCGGGTCACGGCGCGGTGCACCTGGCCGATCGATGCCGCGGCGACCGGGACCGG
>CAZQEJ010000163.1:3375-5713 GCA_964592165.1 uncultured Ilumatobacteraceae bacterium
ATCGCCGGTGCGGCTGTCACGTCGTCGCTCACCCGCGCCGACGCTAGCGGTCCGCTGCCGCCGCCGGCCGTTCCGGTAGGACAGCGGCGGGGAGCCCGGGGGCTATGGTGCGCGCCGTGTCAGGAGTGCGGCTGGTCGGGCTGACGAAGCGTTTCGGGACCACGATCGCCGTCGACGACGTGACCCTCGACATCGCCGAGGGCGAGTTCATGATCCTCCTCGGTCCATCGGGGTGCGGGAAGTCGACGTTGCTGCGGATGATCGCCGGGCTCGACGACCCAACCGACGGGGAGGTGTGGATCGGCGAGCGGCTGGTCAACGACGTTCCCCCGAAGGACCGCGACGTGGCGATGGTCTTCCAGAGCTACGCGCTGTACCCGCACAAGACCGTCCAGGCGAACATCGAGTTCCCCCTCAAGGTGCGCGGCGTGGCCAAGGTAGAGCGATCCCAGGCGACGCGCGACGCGGCGGAGATGCTCGGGCTCGGGACGTTGCTCGGGCGCAAGCCGGGGGCGTTGTCCGGAGGCCAGCGCCAGCGGGTGGCTCTCGCCCGGGCGATCGTTCGCCGCCCGGCGGTGTTCTGCATGGACGAGCCGTTGTCCAACCTCGACGCCAAGCTGCGCGCCGAGACGCGTACCGAACTGAGCGCGCTGCACAGCCGGCTCGGATCGACGTTCATCTACGTCACCCACGATCAGGTCGAGGCGATGACGATGGCCTCCCGCCTGGCGGTGATCGCGGAGGGGGCGTTGCAGCAGGTCGGTACGCCAGCGGAGATCTACGACACGCCGGCGAGCGTGTTCGTCGCCACGTTCCTCGGCACGCCGCCGATGAACATCTTCCCCGGCGGTTCGCTCGAACCGGGGGCCGAGCTCGTCGGCGTCCGCCCCGAGCACCTGACGATCACCGCCGACGGGCGGCTCCCCGTGCGCGTCCTCCTCACCGAGCATCTCGGCCACGAGATCCACGTCCTCGTCGAGCTTGCCGATCGGACCCGAGCGATCGTCCGTCTCCCGGCCGACGAGGAGATCCCGGCGAACGGCAGCGAGGTCCGTCTCGACGCCTGGGCGCACCGCCGCCACCACTTCGATCCGCAGACGCTGCGCAGGATCGGGCCGTGAGCGCCGGGCGGTTACGGCGCAACCGGCACCACGGCCGGATCGGGGCGCTGATGCTCGCCCCGTCGGTCGTGATCCTCGGGACGTTCGTCGTCTACCCGTTGATCCGCTCGTTCTGGCTCGGGCACATGCGCTGCGACAACGCGGGGAAGAACTGCCGGTCCAACGGCTGGGACCAGTACGTCGACGTGTTCCGCTCCCGGGAGTTCCAGCACGCGCTCGGCGTGACGATCAAGTTCGCCCTGCTCACCGTGCCTGCCGGTCTGGTGCTCGGCATCGCCTTGGCCGTGCTCGCCGACCGCTACCTGCGGGGCATCGGCGTGTTCCGCACGATCTTCTCCTCGACGGTGGCCACCTCGGTCGCCGTCGCCTCGCTGATGTGGTTCTTCCTCCTCCAGCCGGACACCGGTGTGCTCGCCCGGATCGGCTGGGTGCGCCGCGTCTTTCCCGTGATCGCCGCCCCCGGATTGCTCAACGATCCCGGCACCGCGCTCAGCGCGGTGGCGGTCAGCTTCGTCTGGGCGAACCTCGGGTTCACCTTCATCCTGGTCACCGCCGCGCTCCAGGGCGTGCCCCGCGAGTTGTACGAGAGCGCGTTCGTCGACGGGGCGGGCGGGTGGCGGCGGTTCACCAACGTGACCCTGCCGATGATCGCGCCCACGTTGGTGTTCGCCACCGTCGTGCTCACCAGCCGTGCCTTCCAGGCCTATGGCGAGTTCGACCTGCTGACCAGCGGGGGGCCGAGTCCGGCGCGTTCGACGACGACGGTCACCTACCTGATCTACGGCAACGAGTCGGTCCTGCGGAACAACGACGGGTTGCAGTCGGCCACCGCCGTGCTCCTCTTCGCCGTGCTCCTCGTGCTCTCCGCGATCCAGTTCTACGGGATCGACAAGCGGGTCCACTATGGCAGTTGACGCCGTTCCCCGTGGCTGGCGGCGGGTCGTGCGCTACGCCTTGCTGATCGCCGTCGCGATCGTCGTGCTGTTCCCGATCTACACGATGGTCATCGCCGCGCTGAAGCCGTCGAACAAGGTCCTCGTCCATCCGCTGCGCCCCGACGGGTTCGACACCGGTGCCCTGCGCGCCGCGTGGCGGGAAGGGCATCTGTCCCGTTACCTGCTCAACTCCGCCGTTGTCGCCGTGATCGTCACCGCCGCCCAACTGGTCACCTCGGTGCTCTCCGCGTACGCCTTCGCCTTCCTCCGCTTCCGTGGGCG
>CAZQEJ010000164.1:0-5691 GCA_964592165.1 uncultured Ilumatobacteraceae bacterium
TCAGCTCGTACAGATCGGTGACCAACGCCCAACCCACGACAGCCCACCGTATCGGTGGCTCCACGACCGACCACGGACGGTCCGACCGGAACGCGGACCGGGCTACGGGTCGAGCGCTCCCCCTCTCGCACCGGCAACGTCGCGCCGTCTCCCGGTGCGCCCGTGCGTCTGGGCACCCGCGACTCTGCGACACCCTCGGCGCACGATGACGGCGTGGATTGGGACGTTCCCTTGCGGGCCTGGCGACTCGGCAGGTGTCGGGTGACCAGGCGCACGAACTGGTCACAGGCGCGCTCGGTCTGCGGTGCACGGTGACCGGCTGGGAACGCCCTCGGCGTCGCAACGGCCTCTCCGTCTACGCGGTGCGCGGGCCCGGTGGCATCGCTGCGGTGATGGAGCGCTTCAGGCAGGCGCCGATGGTCGCAGTCGTGACGGCAGGAGCCTTACGTCGGGCGGGATTCGAACTGATAGCGACAGGATCCAACCCCGATCACTACGACGTACAACTGCTCCCCGGTTGGCTCGAAGAGCTCGCCGAAGCCACAGACGAGGAGCTCCATGTCGTAGTGGCCCGGTTCCTCGACGTCGCTGGTCCACTGCATCCGAATCCGGCCTACTCTGACGACGTGGAGGACCGTCGATGAGCAGACCGATTCACGGTACGTGGGTAGTCGACAAGGTCGATGCGGCCACCTTGGAGCGGTTGGCCTCAGTCCACCGGCCCGACCCGCTCGCTGTCGAACTCGGTGTGGACCTCGTGACCGATCCCAACCGTGAGGACGATGATGGATACGTCTGGGCACGTCTTCACAGCGCCCGTGATGTTCGCCATGTCGCCCCGGGGTCAGCAGTCCTGATCGGCAGCGACCTGGGCCAATGGGTAGCGAAGGTCATCGCCTGGGACTTCGAGGTCAGCGACGACGATCCGATCGTCACGCTGGAGCTCGTCCCCCTCGCACCGGACGCCCTCGCTGCGGCGCTGGCCCGGCGCGGTTCGGCCGCCTGAGCCCGGTCCGGGGTGGGTGATGTCAGGCTGATCCGCCGCCGGCAGCGGCGGCGAGGTCGTGGGGGCCGGCGGCGGGGTAGCCCTTGGCCGCGTGGATCCGCTCGCCCCACGGGGTGAGCAGGGCGAGGACCTCGTCGAGGTCGTCGCCGAGGGCGTCGATCGCCGAGGCGCAGAGGCGATCGGTGGTCAGCTCGATCTCCTCCCGCGTCGCCCGTCCGGCCTCGGTGAGCGCACCGCCGGCGAGCACACCGCGCTCGACGAGACGGGCTTCCGCCGCGTCGAAGTCGGCCGTCGACCAACCCCGGCTGCGGGAGAACGTGCGCAGCGGCAACCCCCAGTACGCCTCGGTGACGAGGCTGATCTCGCACCCGTCGAAGCCGGCGGCGACCCAGGCGGCGATGTGCACGTCGCCGCGGTACTCGCGCAACCGATCCGCCTGGCGCCAGGCGTCGCCGAGCGGGGAACCGGGAAGGGCGAGCGACATCTGCCCGGCGAACAGTGTCTTGCCTTCCGGCCGCAACGGGTCCACCGCCCGGCCGAGCAGCTCGGCGAGTCGCCCGACGCCCTCCGGTTCGGGACCGAGGATGCGGGCGAGATGGGCGATCGCTCCCGCGTCGCGCGCCGCGCAGATCGTCGGAGCGTCGGTCAACCTCCACCCGGCGGCGACGGCGGGGGCGACGACGGCCGGGTTGAACACCCCGAACGCGGCGGTGATCACCTCTCCGCCGACCTGCCCGATCACCGAACCCCGGGAGCAGAAGTACGCGCTCGGGTCGGGCGCGGGCACCCCGTTGAACTCACCCCGGCTGGGGCCGAAGCCGAGCGCCACGTAGCGCTCGTGGCACTCCGGAGCGAAGTAGACCTGCCCGGCGAACGGTTCGAGAGCGGCCGCGAGCCGCCGGGCGCGGCGGGAGAGACCGTCCATCACAACGTCCCCACGAACTCCTTGGCGACGACGTCGACGGCCTTCTTGTTCGTGATCACCTCGACCATCATCGCCTTCAGGTTCTCCGTGTTCAGCTTGGCGCTGACCCCGTCGAGGATGCTCATCACCTCCGGCGTGGCCACCCGCGTCGTCACCAGCGGCAGGACGGCCTCGTTGGGCACGGTGTTCTTGTCGTCCTCGAGGGCGACGAAGCCGTTCGTCGTGATCTCTGGGTTCGTCGAGAACACGTTCCCGCAGTCGATCTTCTTGGCCACGATCGACGCAGGGACGTCGCCGACCTGGAGGGGGACGAACGCCTTGAACGTCGCCCCGTAGATCTCCTTGAACCCGGCGATGCCGAACGGTGAGCGGTTCTCGAACTCCGGCGGCGCACCGAGGGTGATCTCCCCCGACACCTTGGCCAGGTCGCTGAGCGTCTTCAGCGAGTACGTGTCGGCCACGTCCTTGCGGCAGACGATCACGTCCTTGTCCTCCGCCGTCGACGGCGTGCCGACGGTCAGCGTCGCCGGGAGCACCTTGCCCAACTCGGCGACCTGCTCGGTGACGTTGCGCGCCGAGATCGTCGCGTTCGGGTCCTTCGACTTGACCACGTAGCTGAGCAACGAGTTCGTGTACTCGGGGACGAGGTCGATCTCCGGGGGCGAGGCGGTGATCGCCTTGTAGTACACCTCACGCGACCCGATCGCCGGCTTGCGGCTGACGGTGTACCCGTTCTTCTCCAACTGCTGGGCGTAGATCTCCATCAGCAGCTGGTTCTCCGGGAAATCCGCAGAGCCGACGACGATCGACGGTTTCGTGCCGCCACCGTCACCGCCCGCTGCGGCGGTCGTCGCCGAGGACGACGAGCTGTCCGACCCGCAGGCCGTGACCGCCAGCGAAGCGGCCGCGAGGAGTGTCGCTCCGAGGCGACGAGTCCGAGTCTTCATCGGTGTCCTTCCCTCGGCACCGCGCCGGCGGCGCCGATGTCGCCGGTCCCAACTCGGCGGGCCGACCCCGGCGACGCTACTCAGCCCGGTGCGGCGTTCCCCCTCCCGGCCCGCAGACCAGGAGAGACGAGCCGCCGCTGGAGCAGGGCGAACACCGCTTCGACGACGAGGACGACGGCGACGACGGCGATCGACGCGCCGTAGACGATCTCGTAGTGCTGCGTCGCGTAACCGCTGAAGATGAACACCCCCAGCCCGCCCTGGGCCTTGAAGCCGAGGATCGTCGCCGTGGCGATCACCTGGTTCGCCGCGCTGCGCACCCCGGCGAGGATCAGCGGCAGGGCGTTGGGCACCTCGACGCGGGTGAGCACCTGCCAGCCGGTGTAGCCGACACCGGACGCGGCTTCCCGCGTGCGCGGGTCGACCCCGGCGATCCCCGCCGCGGTGTTGAGCATCACGGGTGGGATGGCGAGGATCGCCAAGGCGGCGAGCAGCGGCCACAGCGTGACCGGCTTCCAGGAGAACAGCAAGGAGATCACCCCGTAGGTGGGGATCGCCCGCAGCACGTTCGCCGTCGCCGAGGCGCCGAACCGACCCCGACCGGTGTGGCCGATGATCAACCCGGCGGGAAAGGCGACGACGAGGGCGGCGAGCAACGCCCATCCCGAATAGGCGAGGTGCTCCGCCGTGCGGTGGGCGATCCCCCGCCCGCCCCACCAGTTGGCCGGATCGGTCAGCCAGCGGAGCCCGTCGCCGAGGACGCTCATCGCCGCTCGCCCGCGCCGCGCCCGTTCACCGGCTCGCCGCCCGGGTCCACGGTGTCGCCAGGCGGCCGAGGGCGAGGAGGATCACGTCGGCAACGAGGGCGAGGACGACGACGGCGATCACCCCCGCCCACAGCTCGACGACGATCAGGCGGGTGATCCCGTCGGCGAACAGGCGCCCGAGCGCGCCCTTGCCGATCGCCCCGCCGACGGTGATCAACGAGATCGTGCTCACCGTCGTCACCCGCAGCCCGGCGACGATCGCCGGCACAGCGAGGGGCAGCTCGACGGCGACGAAGCGCCGTGCCGCCCCGTACCCGAGGCCGGTCGCCGCGTCGATCACGTCGGGGGGCACGGCGCGCAACCCCTCGACGATGTTGCGGACGAGGATGACGAGCGTGTACAGGGCCATGGCGAGGACGATCGGCCGGTCGTTGGTGTAGCCGAGCAGCGGCCCGAGCAAGGCGAACAAGGCGAGTGAGGGGACCGCGTAGACGATGTTCGTCGCCGCCAGCACCGGCCCGTACAGCGCGGGGCGGCGATACGACGCGTAGGCGATGGGGAACGCCAGGGCCGCGCCGATCGCCAGGGCGACCACCGTGAAGCGCACGTGCTCGGCCGTGTAGTACCAGATCACGCTCCAGTTGCCCGACAGCTGCGGCCCGTTCCAGTACGGCGGGCGCCCGGCAGCGATCACGGCACCGTCGCCGGGGTGATCCGCGCCAGGTCGGCGAGGGTGCTCACGGCGACGGCCCGCCCATCGGTGTCGACGTGTACCGCGGCGCCCGCCGGGCCGGCCAGCGCGGCGACGAGGACGTCGCGCGCGCTCGCCCCGGCCGCGACCGGGACCGCCGCGGCACCGTCGCTGGTCCGACCGTCGCGTGACCAGCCGGTCGGGCGTCCGGCGGAGTCGACGGCGAGCCGCCACCCGTCGCCGAGCACGTCGAGCGGCCGGCGGGGAACGGCGCTCGCCGGGAGGAGGGCGAGCAGCTTCATCGGCCGGTCGGCGCCGAGGAACTCGGCGACGAACTCGTCGGCCGGAGCGGCGAGCACGTCGTGCGGCGTGCCCAACTGGGCGAGCACCCCGCCGCTGCGCAACAGGGCGACCCGGTCCCCGACGATCATCGCCTCGTCGACGTCGTGGGTGACGAACACGACCGTCTTGTGCAGCTCGCGCTGCAAGCGGAGGAACTCGTCCTGCAGCTGGCGGCGGACGATCGGATCGACGGCGCCGAACGGCTCGTCCATCAGCAGCACCGGCGGGTCGGCGGCCAGCGCCCGGGCGACGCCGACGCGCTGTTGCTGCCCGCCGCTGAGCTGTGCCGGGTATCGCTCGGCGAGCTGGGCGCCGAGCCCGACGAGCTCGAGCAGCTCCATTGCCCGGGCTCGCGCCTGGCGGCGGCTCCACCCGAGCAGGCGGGGCACGGTCGTCACGTTGTCGACGACGGTCCGGTGGGGGAACAGCCCCGCGTGCTGGATCACGTACCCGATCCCCCGGCGCAGCTGGTGGACGTCCAGGCTGCGCACGTCGCGCCCGTCGATCGTGATCTCCCCCGACGTCGGTTCGATCAGGCGGTTGATCATCCGCAACGTCGTCGTCTTCCCGCTGCCCGACGTGCCGAGGAGGGCGAGCACCTCGCCGGAGGGCACGTCCACGGACAGTTCGTCGACCGCGACGGTCCCGTCCGGGAACCGCTTCGTCACCCGGTCGAGACGGATCATCCGCGCACCGTATCCGACCCGGTGGCGCGGCCCCGCGGCCGCTGACGGCCCGCCCTCAGCGGATCAGCACCCCGGCCAGCGCCCGCCATTCGTCGAGCGGCAGGGCGGTGTCCGGGCGCAAGGCCTGGACGCAGACGTGGTCGGCCCCGGCGTCGAGATGGGCGCGCACCCTGGTGGCGACCTGCTCGGCGGTCCCCCAGGCGACGAGCGCGTCGACGAGCCGGTCGGCGGGTTGCTTCGGGTCCGCCCAGTCGACCGGGTCGAAGCCGAGGCGGGCGAGGTTGTTCTGGTAGTTCGGGGCCCGCAGGTACATCACCAGGTGCTGGC
>CAZQEJ010000165.1:0-5669 GCA_964592165.1 uncultured Ilumatobacteraceae bacterium
ACATGCTCAAGGGCAAGCAGGGCAGGTTCCGCCAGAACCTGCTGGGCAAGCGCGTCGACTACTCCGGTCGTTCGGTGATCGTCGCCGGGCCGACGCTTCGCCTGCACCAGTGCGGCCTGCCCAAGCTGATGGCCCTCGAGCTGTTCAAGCCGTTCGTGATGAAGCGTCTCGTCGATCTCGAGCTGGCCCAGAACATCAAGTCGGCGAAGCGGATGGTCGAGCGCCGCCGTTCCCAGGTGTGGGACGTCCTCGAGGACGTGATCAAGGAGCACCCGGTGATGCTCAACCGGGCGCCGACCCTCCACCGCCTGGGCATCCAGGCCTTCGAGCCGGTGCTCGTCGAGGGCAAGGCGATCCAGATCCACCCGCTCGTGTGCACCGCGTTCAACGCCGACTTCGACGGCGACCAGATGGCTGTCCACCTCCCCCTGTCTGCCGAGGCGCAGGCCGAGGCACGGGTCCTGATGTTGTCCTCGAACAACATCCTGTCCCCGGCAAGCGGGCGCCCGATCGTGATCCCCAGCCAGGACATGATCATCGGCGGCTACTACCTGACAGCCGGAGTCGATGGGGCCAAGGGCGAGGGACGGGTGTACCGCAACGAGTGGGAGGTGATGCGCGCCCTCGACGACGGGCAGATCAGCCTGCACGCCAAGATCCGTCTGGTGGGCGTGCGCGAGGCCGACGGCAGCCGCGCCGAGCGGGTCACGACGCCCGGGCGGATGAAGTTCGAGGCCGCCCTCCCGGCGAGCTACACCGACCGCTTCGGTCACATCGACGCCCCGCTGAAGAAGAAGGAGATGGGCACGATCGTCGAGCGCCTCTCCGACCACTACCGCAAGTCCGAGGTGGCCATCGCCCTCGACGCGATCAAGAACGTCTGCTACCGCTACGCGGCGCAGTCCGGCTTGACGATCTCGATCGACGACGTGAAGACCCCGGAGGAGAAGAAGGGCCTGCTGGAGAAGTACGAGCGGGAGGCGGAGAAGGTCGAGAACCAGTTCCGCCGGGGGATCATCACCGATGGTGAGCGTCGCCAGCAGGAGGTCCGCATCTGGACCGACGCGACCGAAGACGTGAAGAACGCGATGGAGACGTCGCTCAAGCGGAAGATGTTCAACCCGATCGACGTGATGGTCGGCTCGGGAGCGCGCGGCAACATGATGCAGGTCCGCCAGATCGCCGGGATGCGCGGCCTGGTGGCCAACCCCCGCGGTGACATGATCCCTCGCCCGATCAAGTCGAACTATCGCGAGGGCCTCGAGATGCTCGAGTACTTCATCGCCACCCCCGGGGCGCGCAAGGGCCTCGTCGACACGGCCCTGCGCACCGCCGACTCGGGCTACCTCACCCGCCGTCTCGTCGACGTCGCCCAGGAACTGATCGTCCGCCAGCCCGATTGCGGCACGAGCCTCGGGCTGTGGATCGACAACGTCACTCCCGACACGCCCTCCCAGCGGCACTACCTGGAGACCAAGCTGTTCGGCCGCACGCTGCTCGCCGATGTCCAACTCTCCGACGGTTCGGTGATCCCCAAGAACACGATCATCGGTGACCGGGAGGTGGAGTCGTTGCGCAACGACCCCGAGGTCACCCGCGTCCGCGTCCGTTCCGTGCTGACGTGCGACGCCGAGCTGGGGATCTGCGCCCTGTGCTATGGGCGGTCGCTGGCCACGGGCAAGGAGATCGAGCTCGGCGAGGCGGTCGGCGTGATCGCCGCCCAGTCGATCGGCGAGCCCGGCACCCAGCTGACGATGCGCACGTTCCACACCGGTGGTGTCGCCGGCAAGGACATCGCCGGTGGTCTGCCCCGCGTCGTCGAGCTGTTCGAAGCGCGCACGCCGCGCGGTGCGGCGCGCCTGGCCCGCTCGTCGGGCGTCGTGCGCATCGGTGAGGACGAAGGGCGCGGCGTGCCGGTGACGATCGTCGCCGACGACGGCACGGAAGAGACGGTGGTCCTTCCCGCCCAGAGCCGGTTGCTCGTCTCCGACGGCACGGAGGTGCGCGCCGGTGACCCGATCACCGACGGCCCGTTCGATCCGAAGGAGCTGATGGAGATCAAGGGCCCGCGGGAGACCCAGATGTATCTCGTCGACGAGGTCCAGCGGGTGTACCGCGACCAGGGTGTCTCGATCCACGACAAGCACATCGAGCTGATCGTTCGTCAGATGACCCGCCGGATCGGTGTCCAGGAGCCAGGTGACACGGGCTTCCTGCCCGGTGAGCGGGCCGACGCCAAGGTGTTCCGGGATACGAACCGGCGCACGGTCGAAGCCGGTGGCAAGCCGGCCGAGGGACGCCCGGAGATCATGGGGATCACCAAGGCTTCGCTGGCCACCGAGTCGTGGCTGTCCGCCGCGTCGTTCCAGGAGACGACCCGGGTCCTCACCGAAGCGGCGATCGACGGCCGGGGCGACGACCTGATCGGCTTGAAGGAGAACATCATCATCGGCAAGCTGATCCCCGCCGGTTCGGGGATGGACCGCTACCGCGAGTTCGAGATCACCGCTCCGGACTACACGCCGATGTCGTACTACTCCTCGGAGATGGAGATGGAGGATCCGGCCGCGTACCTGGCCAGCCTCCAGGGACCCTACGACCCGACCGGCGGTGCGTCGGCGACGCTGGCCTGACCAGGCGTGAGGTAGCCGGCGCTCGACGCCGGCTACCTCATTCCACGCGGTGCACCACGCGATCGAGGAGGGCAAGCGGCGGGTGGATCCGACGGAACGACGACTGAGGATCTGGCACGTCGACGCTGGCGCCGACCCGGACTCGGCCGACGGGCAAGGCGCGGTGGTCTGGCGGCTGGCCGCCGGCCAGGCCGCGGCCGGTCACGAGGTGACCTTGTTCGTCCACGCTCCGCCGTCGCCCGCGGCCTGCCGGCTGGCCGAGCAGTCCGGGGTGCGTGTCGTGGAGATCCGGCGCTCCGTGCTGCGCTACCCCCCGTGGCGGGTGCTGCGCGCCGGAGGGACCCGCCCCGAGATCGTCGTCATCCACAGTTCCTGGGTCCCCGCGCATGCCGCACTCGCCTGGTGGTTCCGGCGGGCAAAGCAGCCCTACGCGTGGGTCGCTCACGGCGCGCACTCACCCGCGCTGCTCGCTGCCGGACGGCGGCGCCGGCGCACCTACATCCGCGTCGCCGAGTGGCCGGCGACGCGGGGCGCGGCCGCGGCGTTCTACGCCTGCGCGGCCGAGGCGAAGGAGGCGGAGGCGATGTTCGGCCGCACCATGGAGCGCGTCGCGGTCGCCCCGTTCCCTGGACCGACGACCGGGATCACGCCGTGTTGGGAGTGGCGCGCCGGAGCGCGACCGATCGTCTGCCTGGCCCGTTACGACGTGTTCCAGAAGGGGATCGACGATCTCTGCGACGTCGCCCGGGAGGCCCCCGAGCTGAGCTTCGATCTCTACGGTGACGAGCCGTCGTGGCCGGACGCGCTCGCCGCGTTCCGCGCCGTGCGCGCCGGGGCCCCGCCGAACGTGCACTTCCGCGGCCCCGTGTTCGGCGAGGAGAAGCGGGCGATGCTCTGCTCGGCGGGTCTGTACATCCAGTTCTCCCGCTTCGAGGCGTTCCCCCTGGCGGTGACCGAGGCAATGGCCAGTGGGCTGCCGGTGGCCTGCGCCGAACGCCTGCCCTTCGCCCGGGGAGCCGCCGAGCACGGTGCGGTCGAGCTGCTCCCCGTCGACCCGCCGCGGGCCGCGGACCGCTTGCGCGCTCTCGTCGCCAACCGTGACCGCTTGGAGCAGCTGAGCGCCGCCGCACTCGACTACGTCGAGGAGCGAATCGATGTCGCCGCGCTCGCCGAGCGGCACGCGCGGCTCTACGCGTCGGCCTTGCGCACGGCCAACGAGAGGTAGGGGGCGACGGGCAACCGGACTCGTTCCGCAGCGCGCAGCAGCCGGCCCGACCACCGTCCGTGCTGGGACCGGCCACCAGCGACCCGGAACCAGGCCTGCGCCTGGTGACGGAGTCCGAGGTGCGCTGGGCGGAGCCATTCGGCCTGCGCACCGATCGTGCCGAGAACCCCGGCGATCTCCCCGGGAGTTCCGCCGCGCAGGCCCATGCGCAACAGCTCCTCGGTGGTCGCCCGTGGTCCCACCCGCGCTGACCACCGGCGCGCAGCTCCCACGGCAAGGGGGAGGGGCAGGTAGTTGACCAGGGGCAGTCCGGTCGTGTGCATCTCCACGGGGAACCGGCGATCGGGTGTCTGGTTGACGAAGAGCACCCCTCCCGGATCGAGCGCCGCCCACACCTGGGCGAGCAAGGGGTTCCGCTCGGTGGGCAGGAGGTGCTCCCACACGGCGTTGAAGCAGACGACGCCGAACGTGCCCAGGCCGGCAGGGAGCCTGTCGGGGCTCGGTGAGCGGAGGAAGGTCACGTTGGCCAGGGAACGCTCCACGGCACGGCGTCGGGCGATCGCCACGAGGTCGTCGACGAGCTCGACGCCGACGATCTGGGCGCGCGGCAGGCGCTCGGCGAGGAGCACCGCCGACGCGCCGGATCCGGAGCCGAAGTCGAGGATCCGCCGCCCGTCGAGATCGTCGTCGCCGACGTATGCGCCGAGGCAGATCTGCAGATCGCGGGCGAGGTAGCTCGGGTCCTCGAGGCGCATCAACTCGTCGCAGGTCCACGCGGCACCCTTGGCCGCGACGATCATCTCGATCAGCTCGTCGCTGCTGCCCGTCGTCCATGCGGTGCGTGGGGCGAACGCGTCGCCGACATCGGCGGCGACGTCACGTTGCCCGTCGGGTCGAGGGCGGACCGTCACCGTTCCCGTCGGGTCGGTGATCGTCCACGACACGCTTACGTCCATGGCCCGCGTCCGTCTCCTTTCGCCGGGATCCACCGATCACCCGGATCCACCGATCGCCGAACGCACCGATAGTAGGGTGTCGCCGATCCAGGCGGCAGTGCGCAGGTTGCCGCGGCTCGGGCCGCGCCCCTAACCTTGCCAGGTTCGTGAACGCCGGTCGCCCGGGCGTTCGCCAGCACTCGAACGAGGCAAAGGTAGACGCGTGCCCACCATCCAGCAATTGGTCCGACAGGGCCGGACGACGAAGATCGACAAGTCCAAGACGCCGGCCCTGAAGGGATCGCCGCAGCGGCGCGGGGTGTGCTCGCGGGTGTTCACGACGACGCCGAAGAAGCCGAACTCGGCGCTGCGCAAGGTCGCCCGTGTCCGCCTCTCCAGCGGGGTGGAGGTCACTGCCTACATCCCCGGGGAAGGCCACAACCTCCAGGAGCACTCGATCGTCTTGGTGCGCGGCGGCCGCGTCCGCGACCTGCCGGGTGTCCGTTACAAGATCATCCGTGGCGCGCTCGACGCGGCCGGGGTGAAGAACCGCAAGCAAGCTCGCAGCCGCTACGGCGCGAAGCGGGCGAAGTGACCGAAGGACTGAGCTGAGATGCCGCGCAAGGGCCCCGCACCCCGCCGGGAACTGACCCCCGACCCCGTCTACCGGTCGCTGCTGGTCACCCAGATCGTCAACAAGGTGCTTCTCTCCGGGAAGCGCTCGGTCGCCGAGAAGATCGTCTACGACGCGCTGAAGATCATCGAGGAGAAGACCGGCACGGAGCCGATCGCGACGCTCAAGCGGGCGATCGACAACGTCAAGCCGCCGCTCGAGGTGCGCAGCCGGCGTGTCGGCGGAGCGACCTACCAGGTGCC
>CAZQEJ010000166.1:0-5603 GCA_964592165.1 uncultured Ilumatobacteraceae bacterium
CGTTCAGCCGCGCGTGTCGAGGAGGCGTGTCGGGGTCGTCCCGGCGAACGCCGCCGTCGTATAGCCGAGGAGATCGACGATCACGTCCGACGGGCCGCTGGTGTACACGCACACCCGGCCGTCGGCGTCGGGACGGACGATGGTCAAGTTGGCCGTGTCCCGATCCGGGTAGGTGTTCAGGTTCGACGCCGTCGGTAGCCCCTCGGCGCAGGGGTAGGCGGTGAGGAAGCCGACCGACGCGGGGCCGGTGGCGGTGAGGTTGAGCAGAGCACCGCTCGCCCCCGGGGGGACCACACCGGTGGCGCGCAGATCGACGACGGTCACGCCGCCCGCCCCGGCACGGGTCCCCGTCGAGCGGGAGTCGACGACGCGTCGGGGGGTGAGCGGCTCGACCGCCGCACCAGGGGCGAACGAGCCGAACAGGTCGACGATCAGGTGTGCGTCGGTGCTCGCCGTCACGCACACCTGACCGGAGGCGTCCGGGGCGACGACGACGAGGTTGGGTACCGGGTCGAGCGGCTGGTAGTTCACGTTCGAGGTCGTACCCGGCGGTACGCCACAAGCGGCGACGGTGACGAACCCGGCTGCCGGAGCGTCGACAGCGGTCACGTTGAGGGCCACCGCCGAGGGGATCGAGCCACCAACCGTCGGTACCGTGACAGGGAGCGGGATGCCGGCACGCTGGCGCGTGCCCGCGTCGCGGGTGTCGGCGAGGCGGGTGGGGATCGTCGCGGCGAAGCCGGAGTCCGCGGGGAACCACCCGGTGAGGTCGACGATCAGGTGGGTCGCCGAC
This sequence comes from uncultured Ilumatobacteraceae bacterium, assembly GCA_964592165.1. GTDB lineage: Bacteria > Actinomycetota > Acidimicrobiia > Acidimicrobiales > Ilumatobacteraceae > JAWKHV01. The sequence continues at coordinate 794 of CAZQEJ010000166.1, forward strand.
GATGTGAAGACGCAGATGCTCCCGTCGGCCCCGACGGGGACGATCGCCGCCGCGGCGACGGTCTGGTCGGCGCGGTGGTTGAGGTTGCTGGCCAGCGGGGGCGACCCCCCGCAGGGGAACGCGGTGAGGTAGGACGCGGCACGAGGGTTGGTCACCGTCAGGTTCACCGCGACGGCGGCCGCGCCGGCCGGGACCCCACCGACGCCGGCGACGCGGATCGGGGTGACCGTCCCCTCGGGGAGCCGATTCGCCGCCGACGTCACGACCCGGGCGACGTTCGCCGAGTACTCCGCGGCTCCGCCGGTGTTCAAGTGGATCGCGTCGTAGGTCAGCCCGGGGCGGTCGGCGATCGCCGCCCAGTCGATCAGGGACAGGTCGGGGTGGCGCTCGACCGCCCGGCGGAGATGCGCGTTGACGGTGGGGAAGTACCAGTAGTACGGCTGCACCTGCCTCCACGCCGCGCCCGTGATGTACTGCGGCTTGACCTCGCGCAGGGTCACCCAGAAGATGTGCTTGGCGCCCGCCGACCGCAGCGCGCCAAGCATCGAGTCGATCGATCGGTCGAAGCGGGCCGGATCCCAGAACGGGTAGTTGTAACCGCCGGCGACGACCGCGTAGTCGCCGAACACCGACGGCGTGGTCGCCATCCGCTGGCGGACGTGGTGGCTCTCCAACTGCTCGACGAACAGCGCGGGCGTGCCGTCGGCGGTGACCTGCCAGTCCGGGGGGAACGCGGCGCCGAGCGCGCCGCGCGCCCCGAGCCCGACGGAGTCGGCGACGAAGTAGACCCGCTTGTCCGGCGGGGGGATCGGTGCGCCGTGTGCCGCCGGAGCGGATGGTCCGCTCGCCACCGTCGCCACGGCCAACGCCGCGGTCGCCGTCAGCGCGGCGACCAGAGTCCCCGCGGCGCGGCGGGCGAAACGCGGTGAGGTGATCACGGGACCCACCAGCCGGTCACGTCGAACAGAGCGTGGGAGCGTGCCGAACTGAGCACGTCGAGCCGTCCCCCGGCGATGCCGAGCGTGGTCGAGTTGGCCCTCACCGCGCCGTCGGCGGCGTTCACGCTGGACGTGGCCGGGACCGCCGAGCCCGCCGGGTAGGCGGTCAGGTAGCCCCCCGGGGAGGGCCTGACCATCGTCAGCGTGCCGGTCACCGCTGCCGCTCCGGCGGGTGCGACGAGGACGTCGATCGTCTGCCCGGCGGCGAAGCGGCCGACCCACCCGCCGACCCCGGTGCGCGTGTCGAGCATGCGCGTCGGGGCGGCGGGAACGAAGTGCAGCCCCAATCCGGGGCGGAACACGCCGGTCAGGTCGACGATCACGTCGGTCGGCACGGGTGCGAACACGCACACCCGGCCGTCAGCGCCGACGGGGACGAACGCGCTGACCGCGATGGACTCGCCGGCTCGATAGTTGACGTTGGACACGTTCGGCGGATCGATCCCGCACGGGTAGGCGGTGAGGTATCCGTCCGCACGAGCCCCGGTGGCGGTGAGGTTGAGGGCCACCGCCGTCGCTCCCACCGGCGCGTCGAAGCCGACCACCGTGTCCCGCCCGGCGTAGCGCGTGTCGAGCACCCGGTCCGGCTCGAGCGGGGTCAGCCGGCCGGCCGGGGCGGTGGTCATCGCTCCTTGCAGGTCGACGAGCACATGGGTGCGCACCGAGGCGTAGATGCACAACGTGCGCGCCGCCGATAGCGGGGCGACCGTGTGCGCAGCGCGCGTCGCTCCGGCCTCGAAGTTGACCGTCGATGCCTCGGGAACCGCCGCGTCGCAGGCGTAGGCGGTGAGATACCCCTCGCCATCGGGGGCGTCGGCGGTGACGTTGACGGCCACGGCGGTGGACCCCACAGGCACGGCCGAGCCGAGGTCGACGACGAGGCTCTCCCCGGCAGCGACCGGCGCCGGGGTGCCGGCGGTGCGTGTGTCGGTCACCCGTGACGGGGTCAGTGCCTGGTAGTCGAGCGGTGGGCCGGCGGGGCCGGGAACCGGCGCGTCGTTGCCCTGGTGGGTCGTCGGTCCCAACCGGGCGGTGATCTCCGTCGCCATCAGCAGCGAGCGGCGCCGGTAGGCATCGGTGCCGGCGAGGTGGGTGTTGTCCCAGGAGATCGGGATGCCCTCCTGCAGCCGAGCTGTGGGCCAGTCCCACACGACGAGGTTCGGCCGCTCGGCGGCCGCTTGGAGCAACGCCGTGTTCCACGCGGCCTGGTCACGCGGATCGGCGGTGGTGACCATCGGCCAGAACACGCTCGGATTGGGGCCGATCACGTCCATCAGGTAGCGGATCGTCGCCAGGTTGCAGGCCACGGTGTGATCGCAGAAGCCGACGTCGTTGGCCCCGAGGTTGATCACCACGTTCGGCGGATCCCAGCCCTGGGTGCGCCAGGTGCGGATCCACGTGGACAGCGCCCACTGGTCGTTGTACGGCCGGTGGCGCCCGCTGGAGTAGCCGCCGCGGGCTTGGAAGCGGATCGGGCCCCAACCCTGCTCGGCCAAGCGGGTGGGGAGCGACGGTTCGTAGGACGCGCCGACGAGGACCGAGTCGCCGAGGATCGTGATCGGCCCGAGCGGCCCAGGCTCGGAGCGGGTGATCGGGATCACAGGGAAGTCGGTGAGCAGCCGCGGATCGTCGCTGGGGGCGAGCGGCGGTCGGGGCGCCGCCTCCGCCACCCGGCCGAACGCGACCAGCGCGAGGAGCAGCGTCCCCCCGAAGAGTGCAGCCGCCGGACGTCTCATGTGCGCAGAGAGTAGTGAACTTGTCTCATACGATGCGGAGGATGCACGAACGGCGCCCGGCGATCGCGTACCAGCCGGCGCTCGACGGGGTGCGTGGTCTGGCCGTCGCTGCCGTGCTTCTGTTCCACGGCGAGGTTTCCTGGATGAGCGGCGGGTACCTCGGGGTGTCGGTCTTCTTCACCCTTTCCGGGTACCTGATCACCTCCCTGCTCCTCGTCGAGCACTCCTCCACCGGCACCGTCTCCCCGGGCGGCTTCTACACCCGGCGGGCCCGGCGGTTGCTCCCGGCGAGCCTGACCTGCCTCGCCGCGGTCGCCCTGTTCGCTGCCGCCGGTCAGTTCCCCGGAGCGTCCGACCTGCGCCGCGACCTCCTCGGTGGGTTGTTCCAGGTCCAGAACTGGGTGCTCCTCGCCGGCGGCGACTCGTACACCGAGCTGTTCAACCGGGCCGCGGGGCAGGTCTCCCCGGTCGCCCACTACTGGTCGCTGGCGATCGAGGAGCAGTTCTACTGGTTGTGGCCGCTCGCTTTCCTCGCCCTATGGCGCGTCGCCCGCACCCGCCGGGCGTTCACCGTGGTGATCGCCGCGGCGACGGGGGTCTTCGCCGTCGCCGCACCGCTCGTCGCCGCCGTCTGGGGGCCCGACGCGGCCTATTACGCGCCCCCGGCACGGGCGAGCGAGATCCTCGTCGGTGTGCTGATCGCTGTCGTCCTCGCCGGGCGGACGGTACCCGCGGGCCTCGCCTGGCTGGCCCCGGCAGCGCTCGCCGTCCTCGGGATCGCTGCCGTCACGTTCCCCGCGGGGAGCGGTCCCGCCTATCGCGGCGCGCTCCCGCTCGTCGCCGTGGCCAGTGGGGCGCTGCTCGTCGGGTTGCAGGCCCCCGGGCTGCACGTGCGCGCCCTGTCGGCGACGCCGCTCGTCTGGCTCGGGCGGATCAGCTACGGCGTGTACCTCTACCACTGGCCGGCGTTCCTCCTCCTCGACGAGAAGCGGACCAACCTCTCGGGCAGCGGGTTGCTCGCCGTCCGTCTGCTCGTCACGCTCGCCGTCGCCGTCGCCTCGTTCCTCCTGATCGAGACGCCGATCCGCACCGGCCGGCGGTTCCGGATGCGCACCGGACGAGGCCTGCTCGCCGGCGCGCTCGGGGCCTGCGCGGCGGTCGGTGTGCTCGTCGTCGCCGTCGTCCCGGCCGGGCGTAGCGGCTACTGGCGGGGCGACGAGCGGACCACCCAGGCCGCGGCGATCGACCCGCGGTCACCGGCCGGACCGCTCACCCCCCTCGTGGAGAAGCCGGCCGAGTCGCCGGTGTCGAGCGATCAACCGCCGCCCACGATGACCATGGCGAGCACGCCGGACACCACCGCGCCGGCTTCGTCGGTGCCCGTCGTGCCCAGCCGCCCGGTGCGGATCGTCGTCGCCGGCGACTCCACCGCGGAGGCGACGGGCGCCGGCCTGGCCGCCTGGGCGGTGGAGAACCCGCAGATCGCCCAGGTCTCGGTGGACGCGATGCCCGGCTGCGGGTTCCTGCGCGGCGGTGACGTGTGGGTCGACGGGCGCTTCGCCCGGGTGTCCGCCGACTGCGGTCGCTGGCTCGACGAGGGCCTCCCGGCCGTGGTCCGCGACCTCGCCCCCGACGTGGTCATGTTGATGACGACGTCGTGGGACGTGGTCGAGCGGCGGTGGGACGGTGGGCCCGGTCTGCAACCCGGCGACGCGGAGTACGCCTTCCGCCTGGAATCCGACTTCGGCGCCCTCACCGACCGGCTCGTCGAGGCCGGCGCGGGCGTTGTCGTGTGGATCCGCCACCCGCTTCCGAACGTGTTCTGGCTCGGCGGCGGTGGGGGGCAGGAGGACCCCGCCCTGCAGGGGGTCCTCTACGCGACGATGGACCGGCTCGCCGCGGCGCGCCCCGACCGGGTGGCCGTCGTCGACCTCGCCGGATGGGTCGCCGCCGCGGGGCTCGCCGGCGACCACGCGGTCCGCCCGGACGGGGTGCACTGGAGCCCGGAGGCCTCGCTCGACATCGCCCGCCGCTTCCTCGGCCCGGAGCTGGTCGGCGCGGCGATCGCTCACCCCC
>CAZQEJ010000167.1:0-5505 GCA_964592165.1 uncultured Ilumatobacteraceae bacterium
CTGATCATGGCCACCCATGCCCTGCTCGAGGACAACGCGGACCCGAGCGAGCTGGAGGTGCGCGAAGCGTTGTCCGGGAACATCTGCCGCTGCACCGGCTACGGGCGGATCCTCGACGCGGTGACCCGCGTCGCCATCGAGCGCAAGGCGGGACGAGGACGACGACGACGATCGATGCGATCCGCCCCGGGCGGATCGGGGACAACCTCGTCCGGCCGGACGGCATTGCCAAGGTGCTCGGCTCGTTCGCCTTCTCCTCCGATCTCGGCGCCGAGGGGTGCCTGTGGGGGGCGACGCTGCGATCGCCTCACCCCTACGCCCGGATCGTGGCGATGGACGTCAGCGGAGCGTGGCAGATCGACGGGGTGGCGACGGTGATCACCGCCGGCGACGTCCCGGGCACGGCGACCTACGGGTTGATCTCCCAGGACCAGCCGGTGTTCGCCCGGGACCACGTCCGCTACGTCGGTGAGCCGGTCGCTGCCGTCGCCGCCGACCATCCCGAGACGTGCCGCCGGGCGCTCGCCGCGATCGCCGTCACCTACGAGGTGCTCGACCCGTTGACCGATCCGGAGCGGGCGATCGACGGTTCCCACCCGCCGATCCACCCCGACGGCAACGTGATCCGCCACCAGCGGATCGTCCACGGGGACCCCGGCCTGATGGGCGAGGTGATCGTCGAAGGGACCTACGAGATCGGGATGCAGGACCAGGCGTTCCTCGGTCTGGAGGCCGCCCTCGCCCTGCCCGACCCGGGCGGCGCGGGCGTCGAGCTGTACGTCGCCACCCAATGGCTGCACGAGGACCGCCATCAGATCGCCGCCTGCTTGGGGCTGCCCGAGGACAAGGTCCGCCTCAACCTCGGCGGGGTCGGCGGAGCGTTCGGCGGCCGGGAGGATCTCAGCCTGCAGATCCACACCTGCTTGTTGGCCCTGCGCACCGGCCGGCCGGTGCGCATCCACTACGACCGGGCGGAGAGCTTCCTCGGCCACGTCCACCGCCACCCGGCACGCATCTGGATGCGCCACCACGCGACCGCCGGCGGCCATCTGGTGAAGATCGAAGCCCGCTTCGTGTTCGACGGCGGCGCCTACGCGTCGAGCTCCTCGGCCGTGCTGATCAACGGCGTGACCCACGCCCAGGGCCCGTACCGTTGCCCGAACGCCGTCGTCGACGGGTACGCGGTGCGGACCAACAACCTTCCCTGCGGGGCGATGCGCGGCTTCGGCGTCGTCCAGGCGTGCTTCGCCCACGAGGGCCAGATGGACCGCCTGGCCGCGGCCTGCGGGCTCGACCCGGTGGAGATCCGCCTGCGCAACGCGATGCGCACGGGGGACACGTTGATCACCGGGCAGGTGGTGGAGAGCGTCGCCCCGGTCGAGCGCTGCATCCGGGAGACCGCCGCGCTGCCGATGCCCGACGAACCGATCGGCGGGCACGACGGCGACCCGCTGCACCTGCCCGGGGGAACAGGGCTGACCGCCGGCGCGGGCCACATCCGCCGCGGCGTCGGCTGGGGCGTGACGATCAAGAACCTGATGTACTCCGAGGGACTCGACGACTACTCGACGGCCCGCTGCCGCCTGGCCGACGGGGTGGCGACCCTCGAGTTCGCCACCGCCGAGGTCGGCCAGGGGTTCGTCACGATCGCCACCCAGATCGCGCGCAGCGTCCTCGGCGTCGGCGACGTCGTCCTCGAACCGATCTCCACCCGGATCGGGTCGGCCGGGTCGACGAGCGCGTCGCGCCAGACGTGGATGAGCGGGGGCGCGGTCGACGCCGCCTGCCGCCAGGTGCGCGAGGAGATGTTCGCCCTTGTCGGCGAGCGCTGGGGCGTCGATCCGTTGCGCCTCGTCGTCGACGGGGCGGAGATCGTCGACTCGCTCGACGCGTCACGCCGGATGGGCGTCACCGAAGCGACCGCCGGGGTGGTCATCGACGAGACGGTCGAGTACCGCCACCGCCCGACCGGCGAACTCGACGCGAACGGGCAGGGCAACTGCCATGTCGCCTTCGCCTTCGCCGCCCACCGCGCCGTGGTCGACGTCGACCCCGACCTCGGGCTGGTCAAGGTCGTCCAGATCGCCACCGCCCAGGACGTCGGACGGGCCCTCAACCCGCTGTCGGTGATCGGCCAGATCGAGGGGGGCATCGCCCAGGGCCTCGGCCTGGCGGTGATGGAGGAGATCGTCCTCACCGACGGCAAGGTGCGCAACGCGAGCTTCACCGACTACCTCCTGCCGACGATGCTCGACGTGCCCCCCGTGCTCACCGCACTCATCGAGGAACCCGATCCGCAAGCACCGCTCGGGGCCAAGGGGGTCGGTGAGCCGCCGTGCATCTCGGTCACCCCGGCGATCGTCGCCGCGATCCGCGATGCGATCGGCCGCCAGATCGACCGGACGCCGGTTCGCCCGCAGGACATCGTCGGGGTCTGAGCACCGCCGGGGCCCGAGCACCGTCGAGCAACTACGTTGATGCTCCCGTCGTCACCGAGGAGGCACGTTGTCCGCTGAGCGGGAGATCTTGACCTGGGAGCTGTACGGGAGCGCGGCGCGCGAGCTCGCCCAGACGATCGCCGACGATGGTTACGAGCCCGACATCATCCTCGCCATCGCCCGCGGCGGTCTGCTCCTCGCCGGCAGCCTCGGCTACGCGTTGGCGGTGAAGAACGTGTACACGATGAACGTCGAGTTCTACACCGGGGTCGACGAGCGCCTCGAGGTGCCGATGATCCTCCCCCCGGAGCCCGACCTGGTCGAGCTCGGTCACGCCAAGATCCTCATCGCCGACGACGTCGCCGACACCGGCAAGACGCTCAAGCTGGTCAAGGAGTTCTGCGCCGGGAAGGTCGCCGAGGTCCGCTGCGCGGTGCTTTACGAGAAGCCGATCTCCGTCGTCAACTGCGAGTACGTGTGGCGCAAGACGGACCGCTGGATCAACTTCCCGTGGAGTGAGCAGGGAGCGGTGAACGACCGGACGAAGGTGCGCGACGCGTAGCGACCCAGGCGTCCCGGCCGGTGTCATCCATCCCGGGAGAGGATCACCTGGGCGCAGTTGCGCCCACTCGCACCCCACACTCCCGCTCCCGGGAACGTCGCCGCACCGGTCAGGTACAAGCCGGGGACCGCGGTCGCGTAGCGGGTCAGCTCCGGGGACCGGGAGCGGAGCGCGGCCAGCGGGCCGCCGGCGAAGCTCGTTGCATGCCCATGGGGGAGGTTGAACTCCGACTCGTAGCGGTCGGGTGTCATCACTCGCCAGTCGACGATCGAGTCGCCGAATCCGGGAGACAGGAGCGTCGCGTAGCGGTCCAACCAGCGCCGCGGCTCGGCCGAGCCGGGCCAGCCCCCGGCGATGCCGTACGGGGTGAGGAGCACCTCCAGGCTGAGGACGTGGTGCCCGTCGGGCGCCATCGTCGGATCGAGCACGGTCGGCACGTTGGCCAGCATCACCGGCGTGGGGGAGACCTCGCCGGATCGGAGCCGGCGAGCGCCGTCGTCCATCTCGGCCAACGTGGGGGAGATCACCGTGGTGGGGACCCCCGCCGCCGCCGGATCGGTGTCGGCTGGAAGCCGCAGGTACTCGGGCGCACGTCGCACGACGGCGTCGATCTTCGACTCGTAGCCGCCTTCGATCGACGTGCCCCTCCACCGCCGCAGGAGGGCATCTGCCGCGGCGGGCGGGCTGCTCAACCACTCGAGGAACGTGCGGTGCGGATCGCACGCGCTGACGACGATCGCCGCGTCGATCTCCTCCCCGCCGGCGAGCGTCACCCCGACGGCGCGGTGCGCGTCGCAGCGGATCGCCGCCACCCGGCACCCAGTGCGCACCTCTCCCCCCGCCGCTACGAGCGCGGCGTGGACGGCCGTGGGCAGCATCCCGCTCCCACCTTCGGGGCGGCCGATCGTCGCCACGTGGCGCATCGCCAGGGTCAGCGCGCCGAGCCCGGTCCCTGGCGCTTCGGGAGACATTCCCCACACGAACGGGCCGACGGCGACCGGGGGAGCGAGGAGCTCGTCGCGCTCGAAGAAGGCGCGCAGCACGTTCGCCGCGCTCATCCGGCTCCAGCGCAACAGCGTCAGCGCGCTGGACATCCGGGCGCGCACGGCCCGGCCGATCAGGCGGCGCGCCGTCGGCGGCTCGGCGGCGGCTTCGAGGACGAGCTTGGCCGCCGGCCCGGCGACCTTGACGTAACGGCGGTACCCCTCGACCTGATCGGGGTAGTGCCGTCGGAGGCCGTCAAGCGTCCGCTCCAGGTCGTGATACTGCGTCCACGGTTCGCTACCCGACCAGAACATGTTCAGCGATGCCGGGTCGACGTCCAGGTAGCGCAACCCGTGACGGGCGAGATCGAGCTCCTCGGCGATCGGCGTCGTGCGGAACGTGACGTGGTCGCAGTTGCAGATGTTGACCCGCGCCCCGAGCACGTCCTCGCTCGAGGCGCACCCGCCGACCGAGTCACGGGCCTCGAGGAGCAGCGTGCGCATCCCGGCGCGGGCGAGGTACGCGGCGCAGATCAACCCGTTGTGCCCGGCGCCGACGACGATCGCGTCGTAGGAGCCGGTCACCGCCCAACCTCCGGCCGGGCGGGGGACGACGACGGACGCGGCTGCAGGCGGCTTCGACTCACGGGCTCATGATGGCAGCCGCGATAGCGTCGCCCGGCGTGTCCGACAGCGACGACGCCCGTCCCCAACTGCTCGGCGAGCTGCGCGGCCCGCAGGTTGCCGAGCGCCTCAGCGACCGTTCGATCCTCCTCCAACCGCTGGGCGCGATCGAACAGCACGGCCCGCACCTCCCGCTGAACACCGACGCCGTCGTCGCCGAGGCGGTCGGTCGTGCCGCCGCGTCGCGTGCCGTCGCCGAGGGTCTCGACGTGTGGCTCCTGCCGACGCTGAGCTACACGAAGTCGAACGAGCACGCCTGGGCGCCGGGGACGATCTGGCTCTCCGCGCAGACGATGCTCGCCGTGCTCGGGGACATCGGTCGCTGCGTGGCGACCACCCCGGCGAAGCGCTTCGTGATGCTCAACGGCCACGGGGGCAACTCCGCCCTCGCCCAGGTCGCCAACCGCGAGCTGCGCCTGGACCACGGGCTGAGCACGTTCCTCGCTCACCCCTTCGTCCCCGCCGACCAGGGGGGCGCGTCGCCGCCCTCGGAGCTGGGGATGGGCATCCACGGCGGCACGGAGGAGACGGCGGTGATGCTCCACCTCCGCCCCGATCTCGTCGACATGTCGGTGGCGACGCGCAACGTCCCCGAGCGGCTGGCGGCGAACCGCCACGTCCGCTTCGGTGGACGGGTCGCCTTCGGCTGGCTGTCGGACGACTTCGGCCCCGACGGGCACATCGGGGACCCGACGGTGGCCACCGCCGAGCTCGGCGCCCAGCTTTTCGAGGCCAGCGTGCAGGCGACGGTCGAGGCCTTGCACGAGATCGCCACCTTCGACTTCGGGCGCTGAGACCGTGGGCGAGGAACGAATCGGCGACGCGCTGCACGTCGACG
>CAZQEJ010000168.1:0-5456 GCA_964592165.1 uncultured Ilumatobacteraceae bacterium
CCGTGACGCGCCTCGCGCTCGGCTCGGCAACCGCCGAGCTCGACGCCGACGTCGCGCTCGGAGCAGTGACGTTGCACGACCTCAAGCCGGGGACGGAGGAGGTGCTTCACGCCGACGGCCGCGCCGTGCGGCCGGTGCGCACGCTCGAGCGGCCCGAAGGCCGCCTTCTCGCTCGGGTGGCGACGATCTCCGACCTGCACCTCGGCGAGTGGTGGACGGGCAGCTTTCCCCGGCTGAGCTCAGTCCGCTCCTCGCGCCAGTGGCGCGACGCCCATCCGGTCGTCTGCCTGCGCGCCGCCGTGGCCGAGATCGCCGCCTGGGCACCGGACGTCGTCGTCGTCAAGGGCGACGTATCCCACAGCAGCCGCCTCGCCGAGTACGAGCTGGCGATGAACGAGCTGTCCCGCCTCGGCATCCCCCTGATCGCCATCGCCGGCAACCACGACGACGGTCATCCCTTCGGCGGGATCGTCCCCCCACCCGGAGGTTCGACCGTCCACGTCGCCGATCCGCTCGTCACCCACGACCTCCCCGGCGGGACCGTGCTCGTCGCCGCCGACACGCGCATCGCCGGGCGCCACGCGGGCACGCTCGACGGGGTGGGCGAGGCGGTGTGCGCGGCGGCCGCCGGGGCAGGCGACGCGCCGGCCCTCGTGTTCCTCCACCACCAGCTGATGGACACACCGTTCCCCCGCTACCTGCCTCTCGGGATCCCGCAGCGGGAGGCGGAGCGGTTCTGCGACGCGCTCGCCGCGGTCGCTCCCCGGGCATGGGTGACCAGTGGCCACACGCACCGCAACCGGGCCCGCCGGCGCGCCGGGCTGACGATCACCGAGGTCGGCTCGCCGAAGGACTACCCCGGGGTGTGGGCGGCTTACGAGCTGTATGAGAACGGGATCGTCCAGAGCGTCCGCCGGGTCGAGGCGCCCGAGGCGTTGAGCTGGAACGAGCGGACGCGGGCGACCGCGGCGCGCATCTGGGGGGTGTGGTCGCCGGGCTCGTTCGACGACCGCTGCCTGGTCAGCCGGTGGTGAACACACGGGCCGCCGCGCCGGACCAGGGAGTAGTAGTATCAACATATGGCAAAGCAGAAGATCACGGTGACGGTCGACGCGGACCTGGTCGACGCGATCCGCGAGGACGACACCCAGACGCTGTCTGGCGTGATGAACGACGCGCTCGCCGGTGAGGTCGCCAGGCGGGCCCGCCGGCGGGCCCTGCGCGCCGTGCTGGAGCGCTGGGAGCGCGAGCTCGGCCCGATCCCCGCTGACGACGTCGCGTTCGCCATCGAGGTCTTCGCGGACGCCGACGGACTGTGCGGGGCGGCGTGAGCGGCGTTCCGCTGATCCTCGACGCCGCCGGACTCGAGCAACTCGCTGCTGAACGGCCGTCGCCGCGCTTCCGGGCGTTGCTCGCCGAGGCCGCGCGCCGCGACCGCGACGTCAAGGTCGCCGCTGTCGTCTGTGCGGAGGTGTGTCGTGGAGCGGCTCGGACTCGGCGCGTCGAAGCCGCGCTCGCCCGCCACGGGTCACGGCCGACCGACCAGCCCGCCGTCGACGTCGTCCCGACCGACTTCGTCCTCGCCCGGCAGGTGGGAGCCGTGCTGCACGCCGCCGGGTCGGGTTCGGCGGACATCGTCGACGCGCACTGCGTCGCGCTCGGCGTGCTTGCCGGCGGCGGGGTCGTCGCCACCTCCGATCCGGACGACATCAGCCGGCTCGCCGCCGGCGTCCCCGCCGTCCGCCTGGTCGCCGTGTCCGTGTGACCTACGCTCGACGGGCGGGCGCCGTGTGCCGTCGTGCTCAGCTGATCGGCGGCGGCGGATCCTCCGGGCGGCGGAGGACCCCCGTGCGGGCCGCGATCCGCCACCCGTCGGGCGTCTTGCGGACGACGTCGAGGTACGTCACCGTCCCCACCCGGCCCTTGAAGCCGACGCCGATCCCCTTCGAGCGGACGCGCACCGTGCCGTCGGCGTCCTCGGTGATCACGACGTTCGTCGCGTGGTGGGCGAGCGGATGGTGCGCGTCGGGACGCGTCCACATCGCGATCACCTCGTCCAGGCCGTGGGCGACACCGAGGTCGAAGGCGGTCATGTCGTAGACGACATCGGCGGTCATGTTCTCCCCCAGGCGGGAGAACTCCCGGGCGTCGATCAGGTGCCCGTAGTCGGAGATCAGCTCGTGGATCAGGATCCGGTCGATCGCTTCCAGCACGCCCGCCACCGTACGCGCCGTGGGGACGGTACGAGCGACCGGGGCGAGCGGCGGTACTGTCCGCACCCATGGCGATCGGGGTGCTCAGGTTCAACTGTGTCCAGCCGGGGGTCGACCCATCGGAGATGGCGTCCCGCTACCAGGCGTTCGTGGAGATGGCCAAGACCGGCGACAAGCAGGGGATGATGGTCATCAACCTCGAGGAGCACCACGGGACGGACAACGGCTGGAGCCCGTCGCCGATGGTCATGGCCGGGATGGTCGTCGCCGCCACGTCGAGCATCCGGGTCAACTTCGGCGCGCTGCTCTTGCCCCTCCACGACCCGATCCGCGTTGCCGAGGACCTCGCCGTGTTGGACCTGGCCTCCGGGGGGCGGGTGACCACGACCGTCGGTCTCGGCTACCGCCCCGAGGAGTACCGGCTGCACGGCAAGGACTGGTCGACGCGCGGCAAGTTGATGGATCACTGCGTCGACACGTTGCTCAAGGCGTGGACGGGTGAGCCCTTCGAATACAACGGGGAGATGGTCCGGGTCACCCCGGTCCCGCTGACCAAGCCCCACCCGGTGCTGATGATCGGGGGGACGAGCAAGGCGACCGCCCGGCGGGCGGCACGCTTCGGCCTGCCGATGTACACCGCGGCCCCGGTGCCGGAGGTGGAGAAGCTGTACTACGACGAGTGCGCCCGCCTCGGCGTACAGGGCTTCGCGATGATGCCCCCGGCGATCACCCACCACATGTTCGTCGTCGACGATCCCGACGAGGCCTGGGCGGCGTACGGCTCCCACGTGTGGCATGAGGCATCGACCTACGCCGGATGGCAGACCGGCGACATCTCCTCGGCCGCGCACAGCCATGCGGCGAACGTCGAGGAGCTGCGCGCGGAGGGGATGTACTGCTTCGTCACCCCCGGCCAGGCGATCGAGATGATCCGGGCCGAGGGCGCGGCCGTCCTCCACCCGTTGTGCGGGGGGATGCCGGTCGACGCTGCGTGGGACATGTTCGGGCGCTTCTTCGACGAGGTCTGGCCAGCGGTCAGCGCCTGAGCCGGGCGCCGCTCCGAACCGGTGCACAGCCCGAAGCGCGTCTACCGTGCGGGGCGCACCGCGCACTCGACCTTGGGGGGAACCTGCCGTGCCGCTCGATCCGACCGTGAAGATGATCCTCGACGCGATGGCCGAGGCCGGCTTCGACTTCACCTCCGGCACGCCGCAGGAGGTCCGCGAGGCGATGAAGGCGGGGAGCGCGATTCCCAAGGGCGACCCGATCGAGCTCCCCTCGATCGAGGACATCACGATCCCCGGCCCGGCAGGAGAGATCCCCGCCCGCGTCTACCGCGCTGGATTGGACGGCACCCGCCCGACGATCGTCTTCTTCCACGGCGGCGGTTGGGTGATCGGTGACCTGGAGACCCACGACCAGACGTGCCGGGCGATGGCCCGGGACACCGACGCGGTCGTCGTCGCCGTCGACTACCGCCTCGCCCCGGAGAACCGCTTCCCCGCGGCGGTCGAGGACTGCTACGCGGCGACGTGCTGGGCGGCGACGAACGTGGGCACGCTCGGCGGCAACGCCGACCAGCTCGTCGTCGCCGGCGACTCGGCCGGGGGGAACCTCGCCGCGGTCGTCTCCCTGCGCGCCCGGGACGACGCGGCCGGGCCGCAGCTCGCCTTCCAGCTGTTGATCTACCCGGTCACCGGCAGCCCCTGGGATGACCGGGCCTCGTACACGGAGAACGGCGAGGGGTACATGCTCACCCACGAGGCGATGATCTGGTTCGCCGACCACTACCTCGGCGACGACAGCGCGGCGCGGGCGAACCCGTGGTTCGCCCCGATCGTCGCCCCCGACCTGTCCGGACTGCCCCCGGCGCACGTGATGACCGCCGAGTTCGATCCGTTGCGCGACGAGGGGGAGGCCTACGCGGCGCGCCTCGCCGCGGCCGGCGTCCCGGCGACGATGACCCGCTACGACGGGATCATCCACGGTTTCATGGGCTTCGCCGCGATCCTCCCCCAGGCTCGCCAAGCCCAGCTCGACGCCGCGGCGGCGATCCGCAGCTCCCTCGGCCTGCCCACCGGGTGACCCCGGCGGGGCTCACCCGGGCAATGGATGGCGGAACAGCGCGGCCGCGTTCGTCGAGCAGATCATCGTCAGCTCGTCGTCGGGGACGTCGGCCCACACCTCGTCGATCAGCGTCTGGGTGTCGGGCCACGTCCCGTCGCCGTGGGGGTAGTCGACTTCGAGCATGATCCGCTCCACGCCGATCGTGTGCCGGGTGACGATCGTCGACGGATCGTCCAGCGTGCAGAACCAGAAGTTGCGGCGGAGCACGTCGGCGGGGCGGATGTCCCAGCCGAGCCCGTACCCGGAGCGGTCGACGATGTTCTCCAGGCGGTCGATGAGCATCGCCACCCAGCCGATCCCCCCTTCGCTCATCGAGATCTTCAGTTCGGGGAAGTCGACCGGATAGGCGGACCACAGCCACTCGGCGCACGCTCCGAGGGACAGCTGGCCGAACATCGTCGCCCCCAACTGGAGGCTCGGAGCCCCCGGCGGCATCGGGTAGATCCCGCTCGATCCGACGTGCAAGGAGATCACCGTGTCGGTCTCGGCGCAGGCGCGGATGATCGGCTCCCAGTGGTCGCGCTCCCACAGGCTGGGCAAGCCGATCGCGTGGGGCCGCTCCGGCATCGACACCGAGCGGAAGCCTCGCTCGGCGTTGCGCCGGATCTGTTCGGCGGCGACCGCCGGGTCGGAGAGGTAGGCGATCCCCCCGAGGATGAAGCGCTCCGGATACGGGCGGTACCACTCCTCGTAGATCCACTCGTTCCACGCGTCGATCGAGGCGATGCCGACCTCCTGGTCCTGCGCGTTGAAGAACACCCGGCCGCAGAACCCGGTGATCTGGCTGGGGAAGTTGAGGCTCGCCCAGATCCCGGCGACGTCCATGTCGGCGACGCGCGCCGCGGGGTCGTAGCAACCGGGACGCATCTGCTCGAAGCGGAACGGTTCGAGGCGCACCGTCTCCGGGCGCCGCCCGGCGACCGCGTTCATCCCCACCTGCGTGTAGCGGGTCCCTTCGAACTCCCACAGCTGATGGCCATGCTCGTTCTCCACGAGCTTCGGCCCGCGCTCACGCAGGCTCTCCGGCAGGTACGTGGCGAACAGGTGGGCCGGTTCGACGACGTGGTCGTCGACGGAGACGATCGTCCGCTTCACGGCGCGCGGCGCCGGCTCGGG
>CAZQEJ010000169.1:0-1709 GCA_964592165.1 uncultured Ilumatobacteraceae bacterium
CGAGAGCTTCCGCAACGACCTGTGGCCCGGGTACAAGACGAGTGCGGGGATGCCCACCGAGCTGCTCGAGCAGATCCCTGTGCTCGAACAGGCGCTGGTCGAGATGGGCGTGACGACGTGGGCGATGATCGAGTGGGAGGCCGACGACGCGCTCGGTGCCGCGGCCGCCGTCGCCGATGCGGACCGGCGCGTCGAACGGGTCGTGATCCACACCCCGGACAAGGACCTCGGGCAATGCGTGCGCGGCTCGCGCGTCGTCCAGTACGACCGGCGCAAGCAGCTCGTCATCGACGAAGACGGTGTGCGGGCCAAGTTCGGTGTTCCTCCCGCTTCGATCCCCGATTACCTCGGGCTGGTCGGCGACTCCGCTGACGGCTTCCCCGGGATCGCCGGGTGGGGGGCGAAGAGCGCGGCTGCGGTGCTCGCCCGCTGGGGCCACCTGGAGGCGATCCCCGAGTCCGTCGCCGAGTGGGACGTCCCCGGTCTGCGCGGCGCCGAGAAGCTGTCCCGGGCCCTGCGTGACGACTTCGAGCTCGCTCTCCTCTTCCGCCGGATCGCGACGATCGAGCTCGACGTCCCCGTCGGCACCGTCGACGACTGGTTCTGGCACGGCCCGACCGTGGCCTTCACCGCCACCGCGGCCCGTCTCGGCTCCCCTCGCCTCGCCGAGCGCGCCACCCGCCTCACCCCCTGACCGGTCCCCGAACTTTGGAGGTTGTTGCCACCTGAGAGCCCGCGAAGCTCCAAAGTTCGTGGTCGCCGGGCTTCCCGGCGGCTGTGGTGACGGCCAGGCGACCTGCGGCACACACGTGGTACCGCTGAAGGCTGCTGCATTCCTGCCCTGACCTGGTTCGCAGGCACGCGTTGCACAGGGCCCGACCATCACCACACCCGCCGGGCACGCCCGGCGAACGAGGTGCTACCAGGCTAGCCGTCAGCTAGCCTCCATCCTCCCGCGCGGGTGGCTGACGCCGTCCGGGTGGGAGCCCGGAGGGATGCGAGAGCGGCCGAATCGGCACGACTGGAAATCGTGTGTGGGGAAACCCACCGTGGGTTCAAATCCCACTCTCTCCGCTGGAGTGGTCGCGGAGGGTTGCCGAGCATCGCCGGCGCCCTCCCCGACCTCGGACACACGACCGGTCGTATCGCAGCGTCCAGTGCGCGCAGCGCGAGCGGACGGCGAACTCGGCGGCGGTAGCGGCCCGCTTGCCGCCGCCGAGCCCTTCGCCTCGGCACGGTCGTCGGGGCGTCGAGAGGCCGCGCTGAGGTGGCTAGGGTCGCGGTCGCGCGCTGCGTTCTGCCGTGGGGAGGCGAACGGCGCGCACGGACGAAAGGCGTCGGGACCGTCGTGCCGGCGACCTCACAGCGAGGAGACGAGACGATGAGATCGACATCGCGCCGTATCACGAGGACCGCGGCGGTCATGTTTGTGATGGTCGGCGGGCTTGCCCTGGCTGGGCCGTCCGGAGTCGCCCATGCTGCTCCGACGACGATCACGTTGCTCAACATCAACGACTTCCACGGTCGGATCGATCCGGGGGGCGACCTGACGACGAAGTGGGCGACGACGATCGAGGATCAACGGGCGATCGATCCGAGCCTGCTCCTGCTCGGCGCCGGCGACCTGATCGGCGCGTCGCTGTTCAACTCGGCGGTGGCCAACGACCAGCCGACGATCGACGTGATGAACGAGGTCTGCCTCAACGCCT
>CAZQEJ010000169.1:1809-5406 GCA_964592165.1 uncultured Ilumatobacteraceae bacterium
GTGGCCAACGACCAGCCGACGATCGACGTGATGAACGAGGTCTGCCTCAACGCCTCCTCGGTCGGCAACCACGAGTTCGACAAGGGGTACACCGACCTGACGACGCGGGTGATCAACGGCCCGGCCGGACAGGCCACCGACGCATGCCCGGCGATCGGGGGGACGCAGACCCCGGGGACGAATGCGAAGTGGAGCTACCTCGGAGCCAACGTGTACCTGAAGGGGACGACGACGCCGGCGCTGCCCGAGTACGCGACGTTCGTCGTCAACGGGGTGACGATCGGCGTGGTCGGCGCGGTCACCGCCGAGACACCAGCACTGGTCTCCCCGGGTGGGATCACCCAGATCGACATCGGTGATCCCGTGGCCGCGGTCAACCGCGTCGCCGACCAACTGACCGACGGCAACCCGGCCAACGGTGAGGCCGACGTACTCGTCGCCGAGTTCCACGAGGGTGCCCCTGACGGCACCAAGTCACTGAACGACAACATCGCGGCAAGCCCGGCGTTCGCCGACATCGTCAACAACTCCAGCCCGAAGTTCGCCGTGCTCTTCACCGGTCACACGCACCAGGCCTACGTGTACGACGCGCCGGTGACCAACGGGGCCACCGGCTCGACTCGGCCCGCGCTGCAGACGGGCAGCTACGCCGACCACATCGGCAAGGTCGTGCTCACCTACGACCCGCTGGCGACGCCGAAGGTGGCGATCGTCTCCGCCCAGAACCTGAACCCGGCGGCCTCGGCGAACCTCACCTACCCACGTGTCGCCAAGGTCGACAGCATCGTCAAGGCGGCCAAGACTCATGCCGATGAGGTCGGGCTGAACGCCGTCGGCACGCTGACTGCCGACATCACCACTGCCTACACGGGCGGTACCTACTCCGGCCCCGGTGGCGCCTATGTCGGCAGCGGAGGGGTGAACGGCAAGGCGGGCCGTGACGACCGGGCGAGTGAATCCACGCTCGGCGACCTCGTCGCCAACGCGCTGCGTGACACGCTCGCGCCGGTCAACCTCGGCGGCGCGCAGATCGGGGTGGTCAACCCCGGCGGTCTGCGCGACGAACTGTTCTACAAGCAGACCGGGACGGAAGGTGACGGGGTGATCACCTTCGCCGAAGCGAACAACATCCTCCCCTTCGTCAACAACCTGTGGACCACGACGTTGACCGGTGCCCAGTTCAAGGTGCTCCTCGAACAGCAGTGGCAGCGCGACGCGAGCAACAACGTCCCGTCCCGCCCGTACCTCCAACTCGGGCTCAGCGACAACGTCACCTACACGTTCGACGCATCGCTCCCAGAAGGGTCACGGATCACCTCGATTACGATCGACGGCGCGCCGTACAACCCGGCGGCGAACTACCGGATCGGCACGTTCTCCTTCCTCGCCACCGGTGGGGACAACTTCCGTGCCTTCCTCCTCGGGGCGAACACCCGTGACTCGGGTCTCGTCGACCGCGACGCGTGGATGGCGTACCTCGGCTCGCACAAGCCGGTCCGACCGGACTTCGCCCGCCAGGCGGTGTCCGTCAGCCCGTTGCCGACCACCGTGACCCACGGCGGAAGTGCCTCGTTCACGTTGTCCAAGCTCGACCTGACGAGCCTCGGCTCCCCGGCGAACACCACCGCCTACATGTCGATCGGCGGTGTGAGCCTCGGCTCGGTGCCGGTGGCCAACGGATCGGCGACGGTCGCGTTGCCCGTGCCGGGCGGTGTGCCGCTCGGCGCCCAGACCCTCACCGCGGTCGTCTGCCCGAGCAACACGAAGGTGACGATCCCCGTGTCGGTCACCGGTTCGTCGACCGCGGCCGGGACGGGTTCGCCGGCCGTGACCTCCTGCGACGTGCAACTGACCACGCCGACGACACGCATCGTCGACACGCGTAACGGCATCGGCCTGCCGGTCGGCCCGCTCACCCCCGGCACAGAGGTCCGCTTCGACGTGCGCGGCAAGTACGGGGTCGCCGCCGACGCGGAGGCGGCGGTGCTGAACATCACCGCCGACAACGCCGGCGCCGATGGCTGGGTGCGTGCCTACCCGTGCGGCACGCCGCCGGCGGGCGACGCATCGAACCTCAACCCGGTTGCCGGGCACGTCGTCGCCAACCTGGCCGTCGTCGCCTTGGACAGCACGAACCAGGTGTGCGTGCAGTCCTACGCGCCGACGAACCTGATCGTCGATCTGCAGGGGTGGTACCCGGCGGGGAGCGACTTCACCCCGATGCCGCTCGTGCGCATCGCCGACAGCCGCCTCGGTCAGGGATTCGCCTCCCATCTCACGCCGTGGAGCGTCGTCCAACTGCAGATCAGCGGGACGAACGGCGTGGCGGCCGGCGCATCCGCGGCGGTGCTCAACCTGACGGCCGTGGCCAACCAGACCAACGGCTACATCACCGCCTACCCGTGCGACGCGACGCCCCCGAACGCGTCGATCCTCAACCAGTGGTCCGGTCACGCGATCGCCAACTCGGCGTACGTACCGCTCAGCCCGACCGGCAAGGTGTGCTTCATGTCGAGCATCGACACGGACCTGATCGTCGATCTCGCCGGCTGGTTCCCCGCGGCGTCCACGTACCGGTCGGTCAGCCCGGCGCGTGCCCTCGACTCGCGCAGCGGTGATCCGGTGACGCCTGGTACGCCGCGCACCGTACCGATTGCCGGGAAGTACGGCGTACCGGCCGGGGCGACGATGGTCAGCGTGAACATCACCGCGGCCAACGCCAGCGCGCCGCTCTACGTCCAGGCCTACCCGTGCGGGCAATCGATCCCCGAGTCGTCGAACAACAACACCGACCCCGACCGGATCGTCGCCACTCAGGCGCTCGTCCAAGTCGGCGCGGGCGGGGCGATCTGCCTCTCGGCGAGCAAGACGGTCGACCTGATCGTCGACGTATCGGGTTATCTCAGCTGACCGCGGGTGTGCTCCCGGGGGGACCGCGGCGCGGCCTCCCGGGAGCGGGCCACCGTCTGCCTAGAGTCGTACCGATGGTGGTCGCCGACGACGATGCAGCGATGGCAGTGGCCCTCACCGAGGCGCGTGCCGCGCTCGCACACGGGGACGTGCCCGTCGGCGCCGTCGTCGTGCGCGCCGGAGAGATCCTCGCCCGCGCCCACAACGAACGTGAGCTCCGTCAGGATCCGACAGCCCACGCCGAGATCCTCGCCCTGCGTGCCGCGGCGGCGATGGTCGGCTCGTGGCGGCTCGACGACTGCACGCTCGTCGTCACCCTCGAGCCGTGCGTGATGTGCGCCGGCGCGCTGCTCAACGCGCGCATCGGGCGTCTCGTCTACGGCGCGGCGGACCTCAAGGGTGGGGCGACGGCCAGCTTGTACAACGTGTGCGCCGACCCTCGGCTGAACCACAACCCGCCGGTGACCCACGGCGTGCGCGCCGAGGAGGCCGGTGCGCTGCTCAGTGAGTTCTTCGCCGCCCAACGCTGAAACCCGTTGCCGCGTCGAGCCGCCTGCTCGGTAGAGTCCGCAGACGGAAGGATGCCCGAGCGGCCGAAGGGACACGCCTCGAAAGCGTGCGAGGTTCACGCCTCCGTGGGTTCAAATCCCACTCCTTCCGCGGACGGGTCGTGGGGATGTACCGGAG
>CAZQEJ010000170.1:0-5338 GCA_964592165.1 uncultured Ilumatobacteraceae bacterium
CGTGGTCGTCGACGGAGACGATCGTCCGCTTCACGGCGCGCGGCGCCGGCTCGGGCAGGAACAGTTCGGGGTCAAGCAGGGTCACGGCAATCCTCCGGTCAATCGTCGCGTCGTGGAAGTCGGGAATACATCGGATCTGGTCGTGCGGCGAGCGTCACCCGGGCGGCTCGTCGCTGTGCCCCCTGTGCAGGGAACCGTAGTCAAACGCCCCCGGCGGAGCACCCGACCGGGAGAACCGCTCGGCGGTGAAGCGGCGCTGGAACCAGTGCGGGTACGGCGGGAACGTCGCCGTTGCTTCGGTCAGGCGCGCCACCTCGGAGGCGTCGAGCGTCCACTCCAGCGCGCCGAGGTTGCTCGCCAGCTGCTCGGCGCTGCGCGCCCCGACGGTCACCGAGCTGACGTCGTCGTTGGCCCGGAGCCAGTTCAGCGCGACCTGGGAGACGCTCACCTCGCGAGCGACGGCGATCTCCGACATCACCGCGAGGGCCGCGGCGCCGATCTGCGGATCGATCCGACCGACGGCGACGTCCCCGATCGACGCGCGCCTCGTCCCCGCCGGCCCGTGCGCGCCGACACCGGAGAACTTCCCCGTCAGGAACCCTCCGGCGAGCGGGCTCCAGACGACGACGCCCAGGCCCTGATCGCGGCACATCGGCAAGATGTCGTGCTCGATGTCCCGCCCGACGAGGGAGTAGTAGCCCTGATACGCGGCGATCCGCGTCGACCCCGTCGATCGGCCGGCGCCGATCACCTTCATCACCTGCCAGGCCGCGAGGTTGGAGCAGCCGATGTAGCGCACCTTGCCGCTGCGGACGAGGTCGTTCACGCCCTCGACCACCTCCTCCACGGCCGTGCACCCGTCGAAGCCGTGGAGGTAGTAGATGTCGAGGTGGTCGGTCCCCAAGCGCCGCAGGCTGTCCTCGCACGCCCGGGCGACGTGCCAGCGGGACAGCCCGACGTCGTTGGGGCCGCTGCCGGAGCGGCTGTGCACCTTGCTCGAGACCAAGACGCCGTCCCGCCGGCGCCCGAGGGCGCTGCCGAGGAGCTCCTCGGCACGCCCCTGGCCGTAGGAGTCGGCGGTGTCGAACAGGTTGACCCCTGCGTCGAGGGCGCGACCGACCTGCTCGGCGGCGCTCTGCGATGCGGCGGTGCGTCCATCGGGATCGCCGGCGCCGAACCCCATGGTGCCGAGGGAGAGGACCGAGACCTTCAGCCCGGTCGTGCCCAAGAAGCGGTACTCCATCTCGTGTCCCCTGTGTCCTCGTGTGTCACGCGCCGCGCCGGGCGGGTCAGTTGTCCGGGTGGTACTTGCGTGCGTCGTCGAGCTCGAGGCGCTCGAGCACCGAGGTGTTGCTCACCGGGGTCACCCAGCTCGGGTCGCACTCGAACGTGCCGGCCTGCTCGGGGAGCACCCGTTCGTAGGTCTGGTCGACCAAGCGCAGCAGGAGCAGGCACGCCGGGGCGTGGTTCCCGCCGGGGTCGGTTTCCACGTGCAGGCCACCGGCGGTCCACGAGTGCACGCCGGCGAGTCCGTCGAGGACGCATTGGCGGGTCAGTTCCGGTCCGCACCCCGCCGCGGCTTGCGCCCACAGGAGGAACGATGATGCCCCCTCCATCCCGAGCAGCGACGTCTTGCCCCCGCTGCCTTCGATCAGGCGGATGTACTCGGCGGTCGCCGGGTTGGTCGCGGCTTCCTCGAACGGCGTGTACGGGAAGCGGATGTACAGGTTGTTCAGCGTTCCGTCGCTGTTCGCCTGCTTGCACGGCTCCGAGTAGAGGGTGGGCTCGCTGACGATCGGCACGTCGAGGCCGTTCTGATGGGCGGTCTGCGTGAAGCGCTGGAGAAGCGGGAGGCAGTTGCCCAGCCAATAGATCATCCGCGCCCCCGAGGCCTGCACCTCTTTGACGATCGGCGTCCAGTCGGCGATCTCCCCGAACACGTCGTACTCGAAGGGCGGGCCGGCGAACGTCCAACCGAACTCCGGTGCGGCGGCGCGCACCTTTTCGATCGTCTCTTGCGTCGCGGCGATGTTCCCTCCGAGCGTCGCCACCGCGTGCACGTCGTCGGGGAACAGTTGCGCGGTCAGGGCGAACGTCCCGCTGGACACCTCGTCGGCCGGGTTGGGGATGCCCGTGTACACGTCGGGGGCCATCGCGAACTCACCGCTCACCGTGTACGCGGGCACCGCCGGCAAGCTGCACGACCGGCGGATCTCCTCTTGCGCGGAGTCGAACGACCAGCCTTCCCCGACGAGGAAGAAGTTGCCTCCGTCGCACGCGCCTTGGATCGCCGAGGCGATGCTCGTGACCGCCGCGTCGTAGTAGTTGACGACGATCTGGCGGCCGTGGATGCCGCCCAGTTCGTTGCACGCCTGGGCGAACGCGTTCACCGCCTGGGTGGTCTCCTGGTTCAGCCCTGGGCTGTTGGCGAACCCGGCATCGTCACCGGCCGCGATCTTCACGGTGTCGGACGTGACCCCTGGGGTCGTCCCGTCGTCGGTGTTCGGTGTCTCCGCCGGGCCACACGGCCAGGCGAGTGTCCCGAAGTGCGCCGCGTCCGGCGTGGCGCTGTCCGTCGTGGTGCTCTCGGGTTCCGTCGACGGCGTCTCGGTCGGCTGCGCGCCGGTCGCGCCGGTCGATGCGGCCGCCTCCGCGGCGGTCGTGGCCACCGGTGGATCGGTGCTCGGCGAGGCCTGCCGATCGCTGCCGCATGCCGCGAGGAGCGCAGCCAGGCCCACGACCGAGATCGCTCGGACGAGTCGTCTGTTCGTTCGCATCTGTTCCCCCATCACCTTTCCCGACCCGTCACGGGTCTGTTGCTGCTTCCGGGGCGCGCCGCGCGGGCGCGCCCTCAGGCCTCGTCGTCCACCACGAGCTCGCCGACCGCATCGAGAGCCGCGAGGTACTCCTCGAGGAGATCCGTGAGCAGGACGCGCCTGTCCGGCAGGAGCTTGCCGAGGACCAGCCACATCAGCCGCCGCCGGCCCTCGACGATCGCCGCCGCGGCACGTTCCCCCTCCGCGGTGACGCGCACGATCACACTGCGCCGATCCGACGTCGCCGTCTCCCGCGAGGCGAGCCCGAGCTCGACCAGCGGGTTGAGCGTGCGGCTCGCGGTCGACGGATCGATGTCGAGCTCACGGGCCAGTTCCCCGACGCGCCATTCCGGGCGCCGGGCGAGGATCTCCAGCGTGTCGATCTGGACCGGGGTCAGCTCCTTGCCCCCGATCGTGTACAGGTTCCGCTGCAACCGTTGACGTCTCGTCGACTGGCGCAACGCCATGTGCGCGGCGATGAACCGATCGCCGATCAGCTCGAACGACCGGCGATCCTCGTCGGTCATCTCCTGGCGGTCGTCGGCTCCGTCCATCACGACCCTCCTCGTTCGTCGGTGTGGACGGCACCGCTGCGGGACGGCTCGAGGCCGTAGATCTCGCGCGCGTTCAGATGGGTCATCTTGTCGACGTCGTCTTCGGGGATTCCCGAGAACTGGTGCCGGAGAAGGGCCTGGGCATCGCTCCAGATCGAGTCGGGATGTGGGTAATCGATCTCGACCAGAATGTGGTCGGTACCGACGAGGTCGCGGTGGGCCATCGCTCGTGGCTCGTAGAGCACCGCGTAGTAGAAGTTCCTCTGCAAGATCTCGTACGGCGTGCATTCGCCGAACTGACTCCTGTAGTCGAGTTGGCGGGCCATGATCTCGAGCCGATCGAACAGGATCGGCACCCACCCCAAGCCACCTTCGGACAGGACCAGCTTGAGGTCGGGGAATCGGAGCAGCACGTCGGAGAACAGCCAGTCGGCCGCGGCGGCCATCGCGTTGATCGGGAACAGGGCACCGATCACGGCCGGGGCCGACTTCTGGGAGGGGACGAACGTCGTGCCCGACGACCCGACGTGCAAGTTGATCACCGTGCCGGTCTCCACGCACGCGCTGAACAGCGGATCCCAGTAGCTCGTGTACAGCGACGGCAGCCCGAGCCGTTCAGGGTTCTCGGAGAACGAGAGGCTCTTGAAACCGCGGGCGGCGTTCCGGCGGACCTCGCCGGCCGCTACGTCGGCGTCGTTCAACCAGGTCAGCTGGCACGGGATCACCCGCGCCGGACAGCGGCTGTACCACTCCTCGAAGTACCAGTCGTTGTACGCGCGCAGGCATTCCAGCCCGAGATCCTGATCGTGCATCTTGATGAACCGCGTCCCGGCGAACCCGAAAGGCGCGGAGGGAAAGCCGAGCGTCATCTCGGTTCCCGCGGCGTCGAGGTGCGCGACGCGGTCCTCAATCCTGTAGACGGCCGGGTGGAGCTCGTCGAAGTTGACCGGGCCGAGATATTCGTGGCCGGGCTCGAAGCCCTGCCACGAATCGGACCCGAGGACCGGTACCCGATCATGGTCGAAGACCCACCAATCGACACCTCCGTCGTCCCGGGAGACGTGGGGCGCCGCTCCCGAGTACTTCGGCGACACCCTGCCAGTGAACAGATCCGGAGGCTCGGTGATGTGGTCGTCGACGGATACGACCCGGTAGCTGATCTCTTGCGTGTCGGCCCGCAGGCGTGGGGAGACCACGGGACGCTCGTGCGCGTACGACATGATCGTGTTCATCAGGTCATCCATCGGTGCCCTCTCCTGTTCGTTCAATCGATGCCCACATGTCAGCGTGCGCCGGCCAGGACCGGGGCGCCGGGAAGCGCACCGCCGAGATCGCACTGCCGCTCGTCGAGCCGTATCGGGACGCCGTTGACCAAGGTGTGGACGACACCGGTCGGCCGATCGGTGAGCAGCCGGTCCCCTCCGTCGGGCAGATCGGTGGCCCGGCGCGTCGGTCCGCGCCCGAGCCGGGCCCAGTCGAGCACGACGAGATCGGCGAAGTACCCGGGGCGGAGATAGCCACGGGAGGGCATCCCGACGAGATCGGCGAGCTCCCCGGTGACTCGGCGGATGCCGGTCTCGACCGAGACCAGCTCCCGGTCGCGGACCCACTCGGCGAGGAAGTCGACGGGCATCGCCGCGTCGCACAGCTGGTTGAGGTGCGCGCCGGCGTCGGACAGCCCGAGGACGCAGCCCGGTTCGACGAGGAGCTGGCCGACGTCGTCGGGGCTGTCGTTGGCGAAGGTGACGACGAAGCGGGTCTCCAGGTTCTCGGCCAGGGCCAGGCGGCACATCGTGGCGAAGACGTGCTCCCCGGCGTGTCCGAGATCGCTGACCCGGCGTCCGACGAGCGCGTCGTCACCGGAGTGGTCGATCTTCAGCGTCGCCAGGCGAGCGTCGACGTGGCGCCCGCTGTCCAGCTCGGCGCACGCCCTGTGGAGGCTGAAATTTGGCCAGCGGCGCAGGAGCG
>CAZQEJ010000171.1:0-3561 GCA_964592165.1 uncultured Ilumatobacteraceae bacterium
CCTTGCGCTGACCGGCGGCGAGGGGGAGCTCGCAGTAGGCGCACTTGCCCCACGATGCCTCGAGCAGACGGTCGCGCTGACGCTTGTACAGCGCGTCGTCGATCACCGGCCTGCCCTCGGGATCGGCGAGCATCTTGGCCACCGCCGCCTTCCCCTCGGCGATCCACAACGCCCAGTCGGCATCGTCGTTCGGCCGGCGGAAGCGCAGCGGGATCACGAGCCACGCTCCAGGTCGTCGAACACGGCGGCGACCCGGTCGTGTGCCGGGCGCTCCCCCGCGAGCGTCGGATCGGTGAGCATCGCCCCGACGACCTCTTCCTCGGCGGCCTGGGCGGCGCGTTGCTCGGCCGTCTCCCCGTCGCGGTACGCGGCGGACAGCCGGTCGCGCAGCCGGGTCAGCTCGTCCTCCTGTGCGGCAGTGCGCTCGCTCGCCGCGTACAGCTCGCTGTAGCGGGCAACGTCGCGCTGGTGGCCGGGGCTGCGCGAGGTCATCAGGCCGAACAGGTCGCTCGTCAGGATCTGGTCGGCGCGCAGGCCCTGGGTGTCGACGTCGACGGGGGTGACCACGGCGACGAGACGCTCCTCCCCGTCCGGACTGGTCTGCGGTTCGCGGCGGGCGACGAACAACTCGCCGGGGAGGAGGTCGCTGGCCACGAGCGGTGAGTGCGACGTGGCGAGGAACTGGACCCGCGGGAAGTGCGTGCGCAGCAGTCCGGGCAGCAACCGCTGCCACGCCGGGTGGAGGTGGGCGTCGAGCTCGTCGAGGAGGACGAAGGCTGGCTCCGCAGCCGGGTCGGGCGGCAAGGGGTGGATGTCGTACATCCGTTGGAGCAGGGTGCCCACCCAGGCGAGGATCGAGCTCATCCCCTGGCTCAGCCGGTCGATGGAGACGACGCCGTCGTCGGTGCGCACCCACACCTGCCAGGACACGTCGTCGACCGAGTCGAAGGCGAGGGTGACCCCGGGGGTGAGATCGGTGAGGACGGCGAAGAAGCGGTCGAGGAGTTGGCGAGCGCGCTCCTCACCGCGTCGGGCGCGGGCGTCGACGTTGACGATCCACTGCTTGATGTCGTCGAGGCGGTGGTCGACGGAGTCGAGGAGGAGGGGGAGGAGGTCCTCCACCCGTGGTTCGGGAGACTGCGCGGCGGAGATCCCGGTCGGTGTCGTCACTGACCGGCCGCGCACCGCGGGGAAGCCGAGTACTGCCCAACTCCCCTGCTGGAGGGGGGTCAGCGAGCTGGTCCGGACGCGCACCATCCCCCCGGTCCGGCTGCGGACGAGCTCGGTGCGGAACCGCGCCGCGCCGACCTGCAGCTCGACCGACCCGCTGTCGCATCCTGAGCGGAGCAGCTCGGCACCGGTCTCCACGGCGCGCGGGTGGTCACCGCACAATCCGAGGGCCACGGCGCGCAACACCGTCGACTTCCCGCAGCCGTTGTTTCCGAGGAGCAGGTTCCACGCCGGCCCGAGCGTCAGGTCGAGCTCCTCGAACGGACCGATGTTGGTCAGCACGACCCGCCCGAGAACCGGAGTAGCTGCCGTGTCCTCGGGCGGTTCGGCGGCCGTCGCCTGGGGAGTGACGGCCCTCGCCAGGTCTCCGACCAGCTCGGCGAGGGCCGTGTCGCCCCCCTGATAGCCGACCGGCAGGACATCGCGGGCCTCGAGCTCTCGGGCGTTGATCGGCCAGAGGTCGTCGATCTCGCACACCGCGTGGTTGCGCAGGATCGACGGCATCGTCAGTGGTGCGGCCTTGATCTGGGCCCGGGTCCACGGTTGCGCGCCGGGAAGGGCGTCGAAGAAGGCGAACACGTCGGTGGGCAGCGCGCCGAGGAACACCAGCGAGGAGGACTGGGCGACGCCGGTGAGGAACCGTTCGAGGTCCTCGTCGGCGCGCATCCGGGCGCGCAACTCGCCCGGCCCGAGGGCGACGTCCTCGGTTGCGGGATCGCCGGCCATCCAGACGAAGGGGAACCCCTCGTCACGCGCCGCCGCGACGACATCGCCCGAACCCCCGCTGACGACCGTCGGCGAGCGAGCAGCGAACGCGTCGAGCAGCGCATGATCCCAGCCGAGATCGATCACCCCGGCGAACGGGATCCGGGCGAGGGCGTCGTACCCCGCCGTGTCGGTCGCCGTGGCGTAGGCGGCCTCGGTGTCCGTGCGCACGACCGCGCCTGTGGCTCGCACGAATCGCGCCGCCAGATCGAGGTTCCCCTCGACGACGGCGCGCTGGGCCATCTCTCGGCCGGCGTTGCCGACATCGCCGCCGGAGCGCCCGATCAGATCGGCGAGGAGTGCGCTGCGCCCGGGCGCACCGCGTAGTGAGGGCAGCTCCGGCCCGGCGACGAGGACGACCGGCCCGGTCCCGAAGACGGCTGTCAGCGCCTCGGGGATCGTGTACGTGACGGCGGACTCCTCCATCGACCCCTCCGACGACGAGTGCGCGCAACCTACCACCGTCCCAGCAGGCCTGGACCCGCACCGGTGCACCCCGCAGCGCCCTTTCCGGGTGACCGCAACCCCCCGAAACCGAGGATTCGCATCACCCGGAATGAGCGTCACGGGGTGGAGCACGACGAGGTCGTAGCCGCCATGGTCTTCGAGGATGAAGGAAGGACCGCTCAACACCCCCGACCCGGACCTCGACGACGCGTCCCGTACGGCACTCGTCGAGCTTCCCTCCGGTACTGCCCTCGTCTTCGGGGAGGTGCCCGACGGCCTCGACCTGATCCCCTTCACGCTCGTCTCCGACGAGGATCGAGCGGCGCTCGGGACCGCGCTGGCGCGGACCACGTCCATCCTCGGGGCCGGCGGTCAGCTCGCGGCGGCTCTGGCGGAGACGCACGGGCTCGTCCGGCTGGCACCCGAGACCCTCGCCGCACTTCATGCCGGAGCGACTCCGGTGACCAGCGGCGGGTACAACCTGGGCGTGCTGACTGCGGGAAGCAGTCAGTTCAGCCACGTGGTCCGGTGGTTGCCGGCGTCCGATGCCCAGGCGGCCTTGAACGCCGCCAGCATCGGTCCCGTGCTTGTCATGCTCGCCATCCAGGCCCAGCTGAACGAGATCACCGGACTGGTCGAGGAGAACCTTGCGTTGACCGAGACGGTGTTGAAGACCGTACGCAACGAGCAGTGGGCCGAGCTCACCGGCCTCGAACAAGCGGTGATGCACGCCCTCGACGAGGCCAAGGCCGTCGGTCGGGTGACGCCGCTGATCTGGGACAACGTCGCTGGGTACGAAGCGGCGATCGGCAAGCAACGCGACTTGTTCCGGCGCAACGTCGAAGACCACGCCGCCGAGCTGGGGGCCCGGCACGGGCACCAAGAGCTGCGCAGGTACATCGACAAGAACGGGGAGGCGATGATCGCCGACCTGCACAGCCTGATCGTCGCCCATCGCTCGTGGTTCGTGTACCAGGCGTTGCGGGCCGGACGCGCCCAGCTCAGCGCACGGGAGGACCCTGCTGAGGCGAAGCTGCTGGAGGCGATCGTCGACAACGCCCGTACCGAGTACGGGCGCGTCGTCGGTCAGATGATGGACGTCGTCCACACGTTCACCCG
>CAZQEJ010000171.1:3661-5328 GCA_964592165.1 uncultured Ilumatobacteraceae bacterium
CGCCTGCTCGTCGGCGACCTGTCCGACTTCCGCGGTCAGGGCCTCGTCGAACGGGAGGTGCCGAGTTCGGACATCCGCTACGTACGCTTCCGTGGGGACGACGGCAGTGGCCAGGCGGAACTGGACGTGATCACCAAGGACGACAACCTCACCTGGCGCTTCGGCAAGGGCTCGGCGGCCGCCGATCCGCTCAAGGGCCTGGCCGCGCTGCTCGCCGAGCGGATGTCGATCCCCGATGCCGAGCGCGAGGCGCTGCTCGTCGCCTCCCGTGCACCCGCTCCGAAGCCTCGGGAACTCGTGGCCTGATGCGGGCGCCCGCACGAGCGGGTTCGTCGCGCAACTACGGTGGCGGGCCATGCCGACACCGCGGATCGCCCCGCTTCCGCCCGGCGAACGCAGCGAGTACCAGGAGCAGTTGCTCGCCGCGCTCGCCGGACCGCCGCTGAACATCTTCGCCACCCTCGTCCGCCACCCGGGTCTGTTCGCCCGCTGGTCGGCCTTCGGGGGCAAGCTGCTCGCCGGCAAGCTCCCGGCCCGTGATCGCGAACTGTTGATCCTGCGGACCGGGTGGAACTGCCGGAGTGAGTACGAGTGGGCTCAGCACGCTCGCATCGGGCGAGAAGCCGGGTTGACCGACGACGAGCTGCGCCGGATCACCGAAGGCCCCGACGCCGGATGGTCCGAGCACGACGCGCTGCTGCTGCGTGCTGCGGACGAGCTCCACCGGGACCAGCGGATCTCCGAGGAGACCTGGGCGGCGCTCGCGGCGCGCTACGACGAGCGCCAGCTGATCGAGGTGCCGATGGTCGTCGGGCAGTACCACCTCGTCTCGTTCACCCTCAACTCGCTCGGTGTGCCCCTCGAAGAGGGGGCGACGGGATTCCCCTCATGAACCGGCTGGACGGAGCGACGGTCCTCGTCGTCGGCGCCGGGACCCAACCGAGCGACGATCCCGACGCGCCGATGGGCAACGGACGGGCGACGCGAGCTACATCACCGGGCAGGTCCTCGCCGTCGATGGCGGGCTGACCCTGATCTGAGCTGGGGCGCGCCGGGAGAAGGCCGGCTCAGTTGCGCGGCACCTGGCTCCAGGGCACGTCGCGGTCGACACGCACGTCGCCGGGCAGGCCGAGGACGCGCTCGCCGAGGATGTTCTTCATCACCTCGGTCGTGCCGCCCTCGATCGAGTTCGCCCGCATCCGGAGGAACGCCTTGGGGATCGTCGACATGTCCAGCGCACGGTCGGGGCGCTTCATCTCGTAGCTGCCGTAGAGCATCCCCTCGGCGCCGAGCAGGGTCAGCGCCTTGTCGAAGATGTCCTTGTTCAGCTCTGCCGAGGCGAGCTTGCCGATCGACCCTTCGGGGCCCGGGTCGCCGACCTTGCGCATCTGCGAGGCACGGATGTTCGTCAGGCGGAGGATCTCGGCCCTGATCCACAGCTTGGCGACATCGTCCCGGTCGACCGGGCTGCGCCGCTCGGCGGGGAGGTCCCCCCACGCCTTGATCAGGGAGGCGATCGAGCCCGAGCCCTTCAGCGGGATCGCCCCGCCGATCGAGACGCGCTCGTTCATCAGCGTCGTCAACGACACCCGCCAGCCGTCGCCGGGCTTGCCGAGCATCTCCGCGTCGGGGACCCGCGCGTCGGTGAAGTACACCTCGTTGAACTC
>CAZQEJ010000172.1:0-5235 GCA_964592165.1 uncultured Ilumatobacteraceae bacterium
GGGTTGATCCTGCCCTGCAACCACGCGATCGACGACGAGGGGATCGCCCACATCTGCGATTCCGCGGCGGCGTTCCTCCGCCGCTAGGCATCTGGTCCGCGTTCGACCCCCGGTTCCCGGTCGAGCCCGTCGACGTCGGGAGCGAGGAGCCCGAGCCGGTACAGCTCCTCGAGGTGCTCGGCCGACAGTGAGTCGAGGATCTGCTCCCCGTGCGGGGTCAGGGTGACCTTGACCAGCCGGTGATCGTCGCCGTTGCGATGGCGGACGACGAGCCCGGCGCGCTCGGCACGATCGACCAACCCGACCGCACTGTGGTGGCGGACGAGGAGGTGGGCCGCGATGTCCCCGATCGATGGTGGCTCCGGCCCCGGGTGGCCGCGCACGGCGAGCATCAGCTGGTGCTGGGCGGGGGTGACCCCGGCGCGGGTCGCCTGCTCCTCGCTCCAGCGCAGGAAGCGGCGGAGGTTCGTGCGCAGCACGAGAAGCCGGCGCAGCTCCGTCTCGGTGATCGGTGGGCGCCGGGTCATGGGGATATATCCTTCCACGATATGACGACGTCGCGGAAGCCTGCCGGCCTCGGGCACCGGCTACGGCGGACGATCCGGCGTACGTCGATGGGCGATGCGCTGTTCGCCCCGCACAACCGCCTGTGGCACCTCGTCGTCCTCGTCGGGATCGGCTCCGGGTTGCTCGGGGCGGCGTTCGTCTGGGCGATGAACCGCCTCACCGAGATCTTCGGACCGGAGCACTGGAGCGACCCGAACCACCTGATCGTGCTCGTCGGGGCGGGGGTCGCGGTCGCTCTGCTGACGAAGATCCTCGGCAACCCGGGGGACGTGGAACTGCTCGTCGACAACATCCACGTCGGCGGCCGCTCCGACGCCCGTCAGCTGCGTTCGCTGATCCCGGTGTCGCTGATCGGGATCAGCGCGGGGAGCGCGATCGGCCCCGAAGCCCCGCTGGTGCAGAGCACCGGGACGGTGGGCGACGTGATCGCCCGTCGCGCCGGCATGTCACCCCATGACGCTCGGGTGCTGACGATCACGGGAATGGCCGCGGGCTTCTCCGTGCTGTTCGGGGCCCCTCTCGGTTCAGCCGTGTTCGCTCTGGAGATCCTCCACCGACGCGGCCTGCAGTATTACGAGGCGCTGCTCCCGGCGGGGATCGGCGCCCTCGCCGGCTACGCCTCGTACATCCTCGTCAACGGTCTCGGGATGGACCCGATCTGGCAGTTCCCCGCCGTACGCGATCTGCGCGTGGTCGACCTCGGTGTCGGCGCGGTCGCCGGGGTGGTGGGAGCGATCGTCGCCGTCGCCTTCACCTACCTCGCGCACCTGATGCGCGGCGTGCTGGGCAGGGTGCCCGCCGGGGTCCGCCCGCCGCTCGGGGGTCTCGTCCTCGGGGCGCTGGCCTTCGTCTCCCCCTATGCGCTGACCTTCGGCAAGCACCAGATCCAGATCCTCGTCGACAGCAAGCTGACGATCGGCGCGCTGCTCGTCGCCGCCGGAGCCAAGCTGCTCGCCTCCTCGACGATCGTCTCGTCCGGGTGGCGGGGCGGGTTCATCATCCCGTTGTTCTTCATCGGCGCCGCGCTGGGCAGCGTCGGTGCCGAGTGGACGGGCGTCGACCGGGTGGTGGCGATGACCGCGCTGATGGCCGCAGCGAACGTCGGGGTGACCAAGACGCCGTTCGGGTCCGCCCTGGTCGTCGCCGAGATGGCCGGGATGCGCCTGCTCCCGTCCACGTTGCTCGCCTCGGTGATCGCCTTGTTCCTCACCAGTCGGGTGACGATGATCGAGACCCAGCGGGCCCGGGAGGCCGACTTCGAACGGGTGCCGAAGCCCGCTGGTGTGGTCACCCCTCCCGCGCCGGGGGCCCTTCGACATGGGTGACCGGGACGTCGACCGCACGCCGGACGCGGTTGGCCAGATCGAGCGCCAACCAGCGGGAGACGCGTGCGGGGAGGGTGGAGACGATGATCTCGTCGAAGTGCTCGCGGGCGAGGACGTCCTCGACGGCGACGAGCGGATCGAGGTCACCGATCTCGCCGGTTGCCTGGTGGCCCTCGGCGTGCAACCAGGTGAGCACGTCGGCCAGACGCCGCTCGGCGGCCTGCGCCGCCGAGGCAGGGTCGGGCAGGTCCCCCGCGTAGGCGGCGAGAACGCCTTCGTAGATGCCCCGCGACGGGGTCGCCGGGACGAGGACGTGGAACGAGCACCCCGGATCGGCTGCCAGCCGCTCGCCGATCGCTGCCAGCAACTGCGCGCCGCCGAGCGTTCGGTTGGCGACGACGAGGCAGCGCACGCCGGCCCGACGCCCTACAACTCGATGGTCGGGTAGAGCGGGAAGCGCCCGAGGAGCTCGGCGCAGCGGGCACGGGAGCGTTCGGCGACCCCGCCAGCGATCGTGTACTTGGCCAGCGACGGACCGGAGGAAGCCTGGGTGGGGGTCGTCGCGGCGAGCGTCGTGCAGATGATCTCGGCGATCTCGCCCATCTCCGCAGCGCCCATCCCCAACGTGGTCAGCGCGGGGGTGCCGAGGCGCACCCCGGAGGAGTACCACGCCCCGTTCGGGTCGCGGGGCACCGAGTTGCGGTTGGTGACCACACCTGCGTCGAGCAGTGCGCTCTCCGCCTGGCGCCCGGTCAGACCGAAGCTCTGGGCCACGTCGAGCAAGACGAGGTGGTTGTCCGTGCCGCCGGTGACGAGCACCGCCCCGCGGCGGAGGAACGCTTCGGCGAGGGACTGGGCGTTGTCCACGATCGCCTGGGCGTACGTGCGGAACGACGGTTGGCGAGCCTCGGCGAGGGCGACGGCCTTCGCCGCGATCATGTTCACGATCGGCCCGCCGAGGACCATCGGGCACCCCTTGTCGACGAACTCGGCGTAGTCGGAAGTGCACAGGACCATCCCGCCGCGCGGGCCGCGCAGCGACTTGTGCGTCGTCGTCGTGACCACCTGCGCGTGGGGGACCGGGTCGAAGTCACCGGTGAACACCTTGCCGGCGACGAGCCCGGCGAAGTGGGCCATGTCGACGAGGAGCGTGGCGCCGACCTCGTCGGCGATCTCCCGCATCGTGGCGAAGTTGATCCGCCGCGGGTAGGCGGAGTACCCGGCGACGATCACCAGCGGGCGGAACTCCTGCGCCAGGCGGCGGACCTCCCCGTAGTCGAGCAGTCCCGTCGCCGTATCGGTGCCGTAGGAGCGCTGGTCGAACAGCTTGCCGGAGATGTTCGGGCGGAATCCGTGGGTCAGGTGCCCGCCGGCGTCGAGGGACATCCCGATCGCCCGCTGGTTGCCGTAGCTCAGGCGGAGCTTGGACCAGTCCTCCTCGGACAGGTCGTTGACATGCTTCGCTCCGAGACGGGCGAGCTCCGGGGCTTCGACCTCCTTGGCCAGGATCGACCAGAAGGCGACGAGGTTGGCGTCGATCCCGGAGTGCGGCTGAACGTAGGCGTGCTCGGCGCCGAACACCTTCCGGGCGAGCTCAGCGGCACGGGCCTCGACCACGTCGACGTACTCGCAGCCCGCGTAGAAGCGGTGCCCGACGGTGCCCTCGGCGTACTTGTCGGAGAACCAGTTGCCCATCGCCAGCAGCGTCGCCGGGGAGGCGTAGTTCTCGCTGGCGATCAGCTTCAGCTGGCTGCGCTGGTTGTGCAGCTCGCCGCGGATCGCGTCGGCGATCGTCGGCTCCACGGAGGAGATCACCTCGAGGGCGGCGTTCCAGGCAACGGACTCGGGTGCAGGCATGCGGGCAACGCTACCCCGGCCGCTAGCTTGCGGCCCGGTGAGCCCGCTGGACCGCCCGCCCCTGCGCAGCTTCAAGCCGCGGCGGCGCAAGGTCGGGGCGACGGCGCAGGCGCGCTACGCCGAGCTCGCCCCACGCTGGATGATCGCCGAGACCGGACCGCTGCTCGACCTTGCCGCCGAGTTCGGCCGCGACGCCCCCTGCGAGCTGGAGATCGGCATCGGTTCGGGCGACGCGCTGATCGCCTTCGCCCGTGCCGTCCCGGAGGCGAACGTGATCGGCATCGACGTCCACCGCCCGGGGCTCGTGTGCGCCGTGCTCACCGCAGCCGACGAGCCGTTGCCCAACGTGCGTGTCGTCGACGGGGACGTGCTCGTGTTCCTGCACAGGGTCCCGCGGGAGAGCTTGAGCGCGATCCGCGTCTGGTTCCCCGACCCGTGGCCGAAGGCCCGCCAGCGGAACCGCCGGCTGATCCGCGCCGAGATCGTCGACGAGTTCGTCGCCCGCCTGCGGCGCGGTGGCCACCTCGCTCTGGCTACCGACTGGGCGGACTACGCCGAGCAGATGGACAGCGTCTGCGGCGCGCACCCCGGCCTGCGTGGGGGACGGGTGAGCCGCCCTGGGCACCGCCCGGTGACCCGCTTCGAACAGCGCGGGCGCGACGCGCAGCGTGAGATCGTCGATCTGCGCTACGTCAAGGAGTGACGGTCCGCCGCCGGGCGCGGCCCACCATGGTCCAGGTCATGGCCGTGGGTCTGATCAACCGTCCGACGAACCCCGTTCCGCCCCGCCCCGCCGCGGAGCGGTCGCCGAAACCGCTCGTCCTCGTCGTCGACGACGACAAGCGCCAGGCGGAGCTGCGCGCCGAGTTGCTCTCCCAGGCCGGGTGCACGACGGTCGTTGCCGCCACCGTCGCCGATGCGCTGACCACGATCGGTGACCTGATCCGTCTCGATCTCGTCGTCACCGATCTCCACCTCAGCCGGCACGCGCCGGACCGCTCCGGCGTCGTCGTC
Source organism: uncultured Ilumatobacteraceae bacterium (assembly GCA_964592165.1). GTDB lineage: Bacteria > Actinomycetota > Acidimicrobiia > Acidimicrobiales > Ilumatobacteraceae > JAWKHV01. The sequence continues at coordinate 4,764 of CAZQEJ010000172.1, forward strand.
GCCCATACGGCGCGTGACCGGTTCCCCGGCATCCCCGTCGTCGCTCTCGTCCCCTACACGAGCGCGCCCTCCGTCTCCGAGGGGGACCGGTCGACGTTCGCCGCGGTCGTCGAAAAGGGGATCCGCAACGTGCCCGAGCTGCGTGCCTCGATCGAGCAGCTCGCCGTGTTGGCGCGCAACCATCTCGCCTCCAAGAGCGGTGGCAGCCGTTGACCCGGGCCGACATCGGTGTCGTCGTCGCCGCGACCGCTGCGCTCGTCTCGGCGCTCAGCGCGCTGTACAGCGCGCTGAGCCAGGGACGGCTCAACCGCCGCCTGGTCCGCCTCCAGCAGATCAACGTCGAACGTCGAGAGCACCGCGACAGCCTGATCGCGTTGGGGGCGACGAGCCGGGTCGTTGCCGAGCGGGGCATCGAGCTCGGTGCCTGCGCGACCGGCCGGGCGACCGCGGCGGAGGTCCGCCCCAAGTTCGA
>CAZQEJ010000173.1:0-4906 GCA_964592165.1 uncultured Ilumatobacteraceae bacterium
AGGTGTGTGCTCGCGGTCTCGAGGGCTTGTTCGAGCTGGATGCGCAGCGCTTCGTCGGCGTTGAGGTGGGCGACCGCGCCGCCACGCCCGTCGGGTGACCAGCTCAGCGACCGTTCTGGTTCGGGATCGGGTTGCGGATCGACGACTGCCTCCGCATACCGCTGCCAGACCGCCGCGTACGTCGCGGTCTGCGTGATCGTCAGCGGTGCGATGGCCGTGGCGATCTCCGCGTGCTGTTCGATGAGCAGAGGGCGGGTCGCCGCGCTCGTTGCTCCGGTCAGCGCATCGAACTGCCCGACGGAGATCGCCGCTTCGTCGATGGCGGTCGCGAGGGCGGGCATCTCACTCAGGAGGCGGCCCCGACGGAGAAGGGCCTGTGCATCGCTCGGACGCATCCGGCAGGTGCTGCGCAGCCATGCGGACATCGACGCCGAGCCGTCCGCTGCCCAGGTGCCAGAGCCGGCCAGTCGGTGGGCGGCGAGCGCGAGCTGCGCACCGGTACGTTCCCAGGCCGCGTAGGCGATGACGAACGCCTCGAGCGTGTCCACCGCCTCGTCTGCACCGGGACCACTCGTCACGACATGCATTCTAACGTTAGTAACCGAACATATGTTCGATTGTATGTCAAGATCTCGATCCTGTCAGCGAGCAGAGTAGTTCCGTGTCCACTCAGCGTGGTGCTGTCGGGGGAGGCTTGCTCGCTCTGAATGGTCTCCGCACAGCGTGATCCGCGCCCGAGGTCGAGCCCCCGCGGGGTGCGGGTCTCAGCCGAGGTTGATGTAGATCTGCTTCGCCTCGACGTAGGCGTCGAGGGCGTAGGGGCCGAGCTCGCGGCCGATGCCGGAGTGCTTGTAGCCGCCCCACAACGCTTCGCTCGGCGCCGGTTGGGAGTCGTTGATCCACACCACGCCGGCGCGCACCGCCTTGGCGGTGCGCAGGGCGAGGCCGATGTCCCGGGTCCAGATCGCCGCGGCGAGGCCGTACTCGGTCGCGTTGGCCAGGGCGACGACGTCGTCGATCGCGCCGAAGGGGAGGACGGTCATCACCGGACCGAAGATCTCCTCTTGGGCGATGCGCAGGTCGTTCGACGTCGCCTCGAAGATCACCGGGGGGACGAAGAACCCACCGGCGAGTTCGGCGTCCGAGGGGCCGCTGCCGCGGAACGCGGTGCGCGCCCCTTCCTCGATCCCCACGTCGATGTACCCGTTGACCCGCTGCTGCTGGGCGCGGGACACGAGCGGGCCCATCGTCGTCGCCGGGTCGAGGCCGGAGCCGAGGCGGATCGTGGCCGCGTGCTCGACCATCGCCGCGAGCACCTCGTCGTAGATCGCCCGCTCGACGAACACCCTGCTCCCCGCCGAGCAGACCTCTCCCTGGTTACCGAACACGCCGTTGCACGTGCCGGGCACCGCCGCGTCGAGAGCGGCGTCGGCGAAGACGATGTTCGGCGACTTCCCCCCGAGCTCGAGCGTCACCCGCTTGAGCTGCTCGGCGCAGGTGCGCATGATGTGCTGCCCGACCGCCTTGGACCCGGTGAAGCTGATCTTGTCCACGCCGGGGTGGGTGAGCAGTGGCTCCCCGGCGACCTTGCCGAACCCGGTGACGACGTTGAGCACCCCGGCCGGGAGGCCCGCTTCGGCGCCGATCCGGGCTAGTTCGAGCGCGCTGAGCGGCGTCTGCTCGGCGGGTTTGAGGACGACCGTGCACCCGGTCGCCAGCGCCGGGGCGACCTTCTGGGCGGCCATCAGTAGCGGGTAGTTCCAGGGCACGATCAGCCCGCACACGCCGACCGGTTCCTTGACGACGAGGCTCATCGCGTTCGGCCCGACCGGGGGGATGTCGCCGGAGAGCTTCGTCGCCCACCCCGCGTAGTACTCGAACATGAACGCGGCTTCCTCGATGTCGGCGCGGGCGTCGGCGATCGGTTTGCCGCAGTCGCAGACCTCGAGCACGGCGAGATCGTCGGCCCTCTCCCGGATCAGCGCGGCCATCGCGAGGAGGATCGTCGAGCGTTCGCGCTCGCTCGTCGTCTGGCCCCACGGACCGTCGTCGAAGGCACGACGGGCGGCGCGCACGGCGAGGTCGACGTCGGGCGCGGCGCACGACGGCACGGTCGCGAGCGGCGCCCCGGTCGCCGGGTCGACCGAGTCGAACGTCTCGCCGCTCGCCGCGCCGACCCACTTCCCGTCGATGAATGCACGCGCCTCGATGACCATGGCGGGGAAGGTAGCCGGGCCACCGACGCCCCCTGTCAGTCCGTCGGCGATGCAGCGGAGTATGAGCGGGGATCGTCTGCGACGGCGTTCGCCGGGCTGGCTACCGTCGCAGGTCATGGTCTCCTATGAGCAAGCGGTGGCGATGGTCACCGGTCCGGGGTCGATGCTCGAGATCGGCGATGCGGAGGTGTTCGGCCGGCCGGAGCAGATCTACGTGAAGATCCCCGGCACGCTGCGCGAGCTGTTCGCTGGGATGAGCCTCCATGGCGACAAGACATTCCTCGTCTACGAGGACGAGCGGTACTCCTTCGCCGAGGTCTCCGAGCGGATCTCGGCGACCGCGGCCGCGCTCGTCGAGCACTTCGGTGTTGCGCCAGGCGACCGTGTCGCGATCGCGATGCGCAACTACCCGGAGTGGATCATCACCTTCGCCGCCGTTGTGTCGATCGGGGCGATCTCGGTGTCGCTCAACTCGTGGTGGACCGCCGACGAGCTCGACTTCGCCTTGGAGGACTCGGGGACGACGGTCCTCGTCGCCGACACCGAACGGGTCCGCTCGACGGTCGCCTCGGCACGCCGGTTGGGGATCCGCGTCCTCGGGGTCCGCCTGGCCGAGCCGATCGACGGGGTCGAGCGATGGGAGGACGTCGTCGTTCCCGGACGGCCGATGCCCGAGGTGACCGTCGCCCCCGACGGCGACGCGACGATCCTGTACACCTCGGGGACGACGAGCCGCCCGAAGGGAGCGGTGTCGACGAACCGGGCGGTGACCCAGGCGCTTGCCGCGTTCGCGGCGCGCGCCGCGGTGGAGACGGTGCGCGGCTACGACCCCCAGCCACCCGAAGGCCAGCAGCCGACGCCGCCCGCGTTCATCCTCATCGTCCCGCTGTTCCACGTCACCGGGTGCGTGGCGGTGATGCTCAGCTGCGCGGCCAGCGGGACGAAGTTGGTGATGATGTACCGCTGGGATCCGGAGCGGGCGTTGCAGCTGATCGAACGGGAGAAGATCAGCCACTTCGTCGGCGTCCCGGCGCAGAGCTGGGACCTCGTCAATTCGCCCGCGTTCGCCACCTACGACACGTCGAGCTTGCGGCGGGTCGGCGGTGGGGGAGCGCCCGCGCCGCCGGCGCTCGTCGCCACCGTCGCCGATCGGGTCAGCCACGGCACGCCGAACATCGGCTACGGGTTGACCGAGACGAACGCCTACGGGCCGCAGAATGCCGGGCCGGACTACCTCGAGCACCCGGCATCGACGGGGCGGATGGTCCCCCCGGGGAGGATCGAGATCCGTGACGCGGACGGTCAGCCGGTGGCGACCGGCGAGCTGGGCGAGGTCTGGTTCCATGGGCCGTTCCTGATCCGTGGCTACTGGAACCGCCCGGCGGAGACGGCGGCCGCGATCGTCGACGGCTGGTTGCGCACCGGTGATCTCGGGCGCGTCGACGCCGGCGGCTTCCTGTACATCGAGGACAGGGTCAAGGACATGATCCTGCGCGGTGGGGAGAACGTGTACTCGGTGGAGGTCGAGGGCGCGATCTACGACTTCCCCGGCGTGCACGAGGCCGCCGTGTTCGGGATCCCCGACGAACGGTTCGGCGAGGAGGTCGCCGTCGCCGTCTACCCGGCACCGGGAGCGACGATCGATCCTCAGGCGCTGCGCGCTTTCGTCGGGCAGAAGCTCGCCGCGTTCAAGGTGCCGAGCCGGGTGTTCGTCGTCGACGAGCCGCTGCCGCGCAACGCCGCGGGCAAGTTCCTCAAGCGCGAGTTGCGCGACCAGTTCGGCTAGACAAACCGGCGAATGCGCCCGGCAGGGGCGGGGCGCTTGGTTCGAAGGGGGCCGACAGGTGGCGATCGACTTCACCCTCTCGCCGGAGCACGAGGAGATCCGGGCCCGGGTCCGGGCCTTCGTCGACGACGTGATCAAGCCGGCGATGGAGCCGTTCGGACACCGCGAGGAGATGGACGGCGAGACGCGCCGGGCGTACATCGGCGAGCTGCTCCGCCTGCGCGGCGAGGCGCAGGCCGCCGGGTTGTGGCTGCCGCACATGCCCCCGGAGTGGGGCGGGATGGGGCTCGGCCACGTCGCCCTGGCGATGGTCCAGGCGGAAGCGGCCAAGACACGGGTCGGTCCGTGGGTGCTCAACTGCCAGGCGCCCGACGAGGGAAACATGCACACGCTGCTGCACTGGGCGACGCCGGAGCAGGCGGAGAAATACCTCCGCCCGTTGTGCGAGGGGCGCGTCGGATCGTGCTTCGCGATGACCGAACCGGAGGTCGCCGGTTCGGACCCGACGCTGATCCGCACCCACGCTGTGCGCGACGGCGACGAGTGGGTGATCAACGGGCACAAGTGGTTCATCTCCAGCGCCAAGCGGGCCGCGTTCGCGATCCTCATCGCCCGAACCGAGCTCGACGTCCCCGAGGGCTCCCGGGGGGCGAACACCGCGTTCTTGATCGACCTCCCCGCCGAGGGGTGGGACGACGTGCGCGAAGTGGCGACGATGCACGGCCCCTCCGGGCACTCGGAGATCGTGATCACCGACCTGCGCGTCCACGACTCGCAGATCCTCGGCGGACGGGGCAATGGCCACCGTCTCGGCCAGTACCGCCTCGGGCCGGCCCGCCTCGCGCACTGCATGCGCTGGATCGCCCAGGCGGAGATGGCCCTCGACATGATGGTCGACCGGTCG
>CAZQEJ010000174.1:0-4903 GCA_964592165.1 uncultured Ilumatobacteraceae bacterium
GGGCTGCGGGCGATGCGCAAGAACCCCTCGTAGATCCGCCCCAGGCTCTGGCCGTCGGCCTCGCGCAGGTTGCCGAGGTTCGCCCCCGCGCAGAACGCGGGCGGCGCGCCGGTGACGACGACGGCGCCGATGCCCTCATCGGCCTCGATCTCGTCCATCGCGGCGACGATCGCCTCGACCATCGGGGCGGTGAGCGTGTTCCGCTCGGCCGGGTTGTTCAGCGTCAAGGTGGCGACGCGCTCGGAGACGGTGACTTCGACGAGGCTCATCGGCGCAGTGTCCCACGCCGGCCACGGTGGACCGGCGACCGGCGCGCCGCGCTCGGCCGTCGCGGGTGATGATGGGACCGATGGTTGCCGTGATCGATGCCCACACCCACGTCGCCAGCGACGACGAGGCCCGCTACCCGCGACGCCTCGGCGGATTCGGCAGCGCCTGGCACGCGTCCGGCGGCCACGGGGTGGAGGACCTGCTGGCGACGATGGACGCTGCGGGCGTCGAGCGCGCCGTCGTCGTCCAAGCGGTCGGCGTCTACGGCGAGGATCACGCCTGTGCGATCGACGCCGTTGCCGCGGCGCCCGATCGCCTGGCCCTCGTCGTCGCTCCCGGGATGCACGACGATCCGCTCGGCGCGGTGACCGCCCTCGCCACGCGAGCCCCGATCGCCGGGGTCCGCCTGTTCGGCGTCGACCGCCGTCCGCTCGACTGGCTGACCGACGGCCGCGCCAGCGAGCTGTTCGATCTCGCCCTCGCCGAGCGGTGGACGCTCGTCCCGACGCTGTTCCCCGATGCACTCGACGCGCTCGGCACGATCGCCGCAGCCCATCCCGGCGTCCCCGTCGCCCTCGACCACTGCGGGTTCCCCGACCTGCACGGTGGCCCGCCTTTCCCTGGCGCGGGAGCGCTGCTCGCCCTGGCCGACGTGCCGAACGTGCACCTCAAGATCTCCACCCACCTGCTCGAGGACGCTCAGCGCTACGCCGACCCGGCCGCCCTCGTCGACCTGCTCGCCGAGCGCTTCGGTGGGGCGCGGTTGTGCTGGGGCTCCGATCACCCCCAGTCCGAGGCGCTCGACTACCCCGCCAAGCTCGCCTTCGCCCGCCGGGCGGCACGCCATCTCCCAGCCGCCGACCAGGACGCTCTGTTCGCCGGGACGTCGTCCCGGCTGTGGTTCGGCGGATCGTGAGCGAGGCGATCTCACCGACGCCGGCCCACCCGATCAGGCGCGCTCCCCCACCCTGCCCAGGTCGGTCTCGCCGCGGCGATGCCCCAACACACGAGCCCGTCGAGGGGAATCTGGGCAGGGTTCCGGCGCGGCTCTGGCGCGGCGCGACTCTGGCGCGGCCGAACGGCGCGAAGCGGCGGACGCGAACCGACGGCCGGGTCAGTCGTTGAAGACGGGCTTGCGGCCTTCGCGCCGGGCTCGGATCGCCTCTTCGAAGTTCTTCGTCGTCATCTTCACGTACAGCTGGGCGTTCATCTCGTTGCTGATGTGGGAGCGGTAGCTCGACGCCTCCAGGCCGGCCCAGAGCATCTTCTTCGTCAGCTCGATGCCGACCCGGCTCAGCTCGCCGATCCGGTCGGCGAGGGCGAAGCAGGCCGGCATCAGTTCGTCGGGCTCGACGACGGACGAGACGAGGCCGATCCGTGCGGCCTCCTCGGCATCGACGTCACGCCCGGAGAGCATGATCTCGAACGCCCGGGTCGACCCGATCGCCCGCGGCAAGGTGAAGCTCAACCCCAACTCGGCCGACGTCAAGCCGTTGTTGATCCCCGCGGCGCGGAAGTACGCGTCCGTCGAGGCGATGCGCAAGTCGGTCGACATCGTCAGGCACATCCCGCCCCCGATCGCCGCTCCGTTGACCGCGGCGATCACCGGCTGAGGCATCTCGTAGATGGCGATGATCACGTCATGGAGCAACGCCGCGGCACGGTGGGCGATCGTCGTCGGGGTCAACCCCTCGATGTAGGGGATCGTTCCCGAGGATTGCAGGTCGGCACCGGAACAGAACCCGTGCCCTGCGCCGGTGATCACCACGGCGCGGGTGTCGTTGTCCCGGCCGACCGCACGCAGCGCCTCGGCGAAGGGGATCATCACGTCGAAGGCCATCGCGTTCATCCGCTCCGGCCGGTTGAGCGTGATCACCGTCGTGTGCGGGTGCGGCTTGTCGACCAACACGAACTCGCGCTCTGTCATCGATCCTCCTCGTCGGAACCCGTGACGCTAGGAGCCCGCTGCCGGCGGCGACGAAGCGAGCACGGTGCGTCCCTCCCTCAGCCTCCGCCGAGGACGAGGCCCAGGGCGTCGGCCGCCGGGTTGTGCAACCAGATCTCCTGGTCGGCGGGGAGCAGGCCGCGGGCGACGGCGCGGTTCATCACCTTGACGACGATCGCCGCGTAACGGAACCCGGCGAACACCTCCCAGTAGTGCAGGTCGCCGAGATCCCGTCCGGCGGCCTGCTCGTAGACCGCCTTCTGCGCGGCGCGCCCGATGTCGCCGGGGAGGCGCTCCCGCCCGACGGATTCGTGCATCGTCCGGTCGAACAGCAGCCACCAGCCGACGTCGCTCTCCGCCGGTCCGATCGACGCGGCCTCGAAGTCGGTCGCGCAGCGGCAGGTGAAGTCCGGCCCCCAGATCATGTTCCCCGGTCGCGGGTCGCCCCAGCACAGAACGGGATCCGACATCGGTGGCCGGTAGGCGTGGAGGTGGTCACGGGCCCGGTCGATCAACGGGTGGACCCTCCCGGCGAGCTCGCCATAGGCGTAGCGCTCCCACAAGGCGAGTTGGGTCTCCAACCCGGGGGCCGTCCTCGGGGCGACGAGCCACCCCAGCCCGGCGGCACGCCAGTCGACTGCGTGCACCTTGGCCATCGTCGCCACGCCGTCGGTGAGCAGGGTCGTCCGCTGCTCGGGGGTGGCGGCGACGAAGAACCCGGCTTCGGTGTACGGCGGGCTCTCCACGGGGACGTTCCCGGCGACGTGGACCATGACGAAGAACGGCGTCCCGAGCACCGCGGGATCGGCCTCGTAGCCGATCATCGCTGCCACGGGCACCTCGGAGTGACGCCCGAGGGCGGCCATGATCTCGTACTGCAGGGCGACCTCGATCCCCCACCCAGGAACCTGCACCGGGTAGACGGGCGGGTCGGCGGACTGCTTGCGTACGACGAACGTGCGCTCCACGGTCGTGCCGTCGGTGGCCGCGAGCCGGGCGTCGACGACGATCGTCTCCGCGGAGAACCCGCTCCCGGGACGACCGAGATCGCCGATCTCGACCGAGGCCGCGGGCAGGTGGGTGGCGAGCCATGCTTCCAGCGGGGAGCGCAGGTCGTCGAGCGGTTCGGCGGGGAGCATCGTCGGCGTCCTCCTCGGGTCGGGGCAGCGTCACGGCGGTCGGGAATCCTGCCCAGATCCGTACGAAGCGGCGGTCCTCTCGGGAGATCGCCGCCCGGCGCGGGATCTGGGCAGGGAAGGGGACGGACCGCCGCGCAGGGTCTCAGCCGTAGGACGCGTCGGGCGTCGCCGCCCCGGTCTCGTGGTTCGTCCCGGACACGACGCGGTAGTCGCCGAAGGGCTCGTCGCGCTCCTGCAGCGCGCTCGTCAGGCCCTTGCTGCGCGCCTTGCCGATGAAGTCGGCCATCGCCTGGGTGTGCGTACCCAGCGCGCACAGCTCCGTGCCGGCACGGATCCCGGCACGCATCCCCATGTGGTCCATCTGGCGGTGGACGAGACGCTTGTTCATCTGGGTCAACTCGGCGGGGACGGCGATGATCCGCGTGCACAGCTCGAGCACGGCGTCCTCCAGCTCGTCGGCGGGCACAGCCTTGTTCGCCCAGCCCTCGCGCGCCGCTTCGACCCCGGTGATCGAGTCGCCGGTGATCATCATCTCCATCGCCCGGCGCATCCCGAGGAACCAGGCGTGGAAGTGCATGTCGGGGACACCGAAGCGGACCGCCGGATACCCCATCTTGGCGTCCTCGGCGATGTAGACGATGTCGCAGCCGGTGGCCAGCTCGCTCCCGCCGGCCAGGCAGTAGCCGTGGACTTGGGCGATGACCGGCTTGGCCAGATCCCAGATGCCCATCCATCCCTCGGTCACGTGGCGCGGCCACTGCCCCTCCCCGCCCGGCGTGTAGAACGGGTACTCGTAGCCCTCGTTGCCGCCGCCGAGCTCATAGCCGGCGCAGAACGAGGGGCCCGCGCCGCGGATGACCATCACCCGTACGGTGGGGTCCTTGTCCGCGTCGTACAGCGCTTCGAGGATCGCCCCCCGCAGAGGGTGATTGAGCGCGTTGCGCTTGTCCGGCCGGTTGAGCGTGATCCGCCGCACTCCCGGCAGCGGTTCGTCGAGCAGCACCCAGTCGGTCATCGAGATCTCCTTCGTCGGCGGCGCCCCACAGTCGGGCGACCGGATCGGACAATCTTGGAGAACACCGGGCCGCGGCGCGCTATCGAAGCACGCCCTCCGAGGCGGCTATGCCTTCAGCGCGCTCGTGCCCGCAGCGATCTCCAACGTCGCCCCACTGATGTGGCGGGCGTCGTCGGAGGCGAGGTAGAGGACCGCGGCGGACACCTCCGCCGGGTCGAGCCAGTCGAGGTGCATCGGGTTCATCCGCTCGTAGACGGGACGGACCTCGTCGATCCCCGGACGGTCGAGGTGGGGAGCGAACAACGAGTACATCGCCGGGTTGTGGACCATCGGCGTGTCCACCGTCGACGGGCAGACGACGTTCGCCGTGACCCCGAAAGCGGCGATCTCCAGGGCGACGCTCTTGACGAAACCGATCACCCCCCACTTCGCCGCCGCGTAGTGGCTGAGGTTCGGGTTGCCGGCCCGCCCGGCCATCGACGACGTGGCCACGAGCCGGCCCGCCCGGCGCTCGATCATCGACGGGAGGACGGC
>CAZQEJ010000175.1:0-4871 GCA_964592165.1 uncultured Ilumatobacteraceae bacterium
GCGTCGCTGGCCTCGGCGAGCGCGAAACCGTCGCGCAGCCCGGCGCGCACGTGGTGGCTGAGCGCGTTGACCGGCGGGTTGTCGACGACGAGGAGGGCGACGTCGCCGCGCCGTTCGAGGCGCACCGACGACGAGACCTGGACGGGTTCGGATGCCATCGGCGAAGTCTCGCGGATCCGCAGGCCGTGGCGAGAGTGGATGCCACCTTCAGCTGGCCGCGGCCGGCATCGTGCGTCGCAGGGCCGTTCCGGGTGACCCGAATCCCCGTGTTCCGGGGGTTGAGGTCACCCGGAACGGCGGCGAGGGAGGAGACCACGCCCACGCGGTGACGATCACCGAGCCGGCCCGCGGCCCAGCGCGGGGACCAAGGTCCCGCACCTGATGGCCAGTGGCTCGTTGCCGAACGGGCCCCCGGATCGGCCAGACTCAGACGATGGCCGCGGACTCCGACGACACGATCACCGACGACACCGACCCGGCACTGCCGTTCCGCGGTCCGGACGCCCCGGTGACGAGCTACATGATCTCCGACGTCCTCCACGTCTCGGCGAAGACCACCTTGCGTGAGGTGGCCAAGATGCTCGACGACGCGGGGATCGGGTGCGTGGCTGTCGGCCCCCGCGAAGACGTGATCGGCGTCGTCTCCGAGCGGGACATCGTCCGCGCCGTGGCCGAGGGGCTCGATCTGGACACGGTCACCGCCGCCGAGATGGGGAGCAGGTCGCTCGTCTGGGCGAGCACGGACAACTCCATCGGCGATGTCGCCGAAGAGATGATGGAGGACTACGTCCGCCACCTCTTCGTGCGCGACGACCACGGACTCGTCGGCATCCTCTCGATGCGCGACGTGCTCTCCGCCTACGTCGTCTGACCGGCCCCGGCCGGCGCAGCACTCACCCGGGCTGGATCTCGACGCGGCCGAGCAGGTGACGGAGCGCGGGTTCGAGGGTGGGGAAGCGGAACCGATGGCCGGCGGCTTCGAGCACGGCCGGGCGGGTGCGCTGACCGGCGAGGACGAACTCCTCGGCCAGTTGCCGGCCGAGGGCCAGCCGCGCCGCGAAAGGGGGCACCGGGAGCAGCGCCGGGCGGCGCAGGACGCGGGCCAGCGTCCTCGTCAGCTCACCGTTGCGCACCGGGTTCGGGGCCGTCGCGATCACCGGACCGTGCAACGCCGGATCGACGAGGGCGCGGGCGAAGACGTCGACGATGTCATCGATGCCGATCCACGGCGTCCACTGCCGGCCGTGGCCGAGCCGCCCACCGGCACCAAGAGAGAACACCGGCCGCAACAGTCGCAGCACGCCGCCTCTCGGCGACAACACGATGCCAGTGCGCACGTGCGCGACCCGGCTGCCCGAGTCACGCGCCGGATCAGCGGCCGCTTCCCAGTCGGCGACGAGATCGGCGAGGAAGCCGTCTCCACGGGCACTCGACTCGGTGAGCACCTCCTCGCCGCGGGTCGGTCCGTAGATCCCGACCGCGGAGGCGACGACGAAGGGCCTGGTGCCGACCAACTCGGCGAGAGCACGGGTCGGGCCGATCCGGCTGTTGCGCACCGCCGTGGTGTGCGCCTCGCTGAACCGGCCGAACACGGGTGAACCGGCCAGGTGAGCGACCGCGTCGACCCCGTCGAGCAGATCGGCCGCCGGCGACGCGGGGTCCCAGTAGCGGTCCTCGGCACCGCGCGCCGTCGCGGACGATCCGGGCGGGGAACGCACGAGGCGGACGACTCTGTGCCCTCTGGTGCTCAACAGCGCGCTCAGCGCGGAGCCGATCATCCCCGTCGATCCGGTCACAGCAATGGTCATCGGAGCTTCGCCGAGGCGTGCCGCCCTCGCCTGGGCAGCGAAGTCTCCTTCCAACTGCCGCCCCCGGTAGGCGAGGCTCTGGCGCACGAACCGGTCGGGGAGGCGCGTCTCGACCCGATCGGTGACCCGGGTGGTCACCGCCGAGACGGGTTCGAAGCGGTGGGTGTGCCTCCAGCGAATCGCCCGGCCGAGCAGTGGTGTGGTCAGTTCGTCGACGAACTGCTCACCGGGCCTGTACCCCGCCGGTCGGTGTGTCGCCGACCAGCGCACGCCGAGCGGGAGGGCGAGGACCGCGGTGCCGGACTCCAGCGAGTCCGCCTCGTGGATCACCCTCAGCGGCAGCCACGGCGGGAGCAGGCGGGCGGCGGCCCCAGGGCGAGAGTGCCAGGCGACCACGTCCTCGACCGGCGCGTCGACCACGGTGCTGTGCTCCATGGACCCTTCCTACCGGCTCATGCGGCCGGCGCCGTGTCACTGCCGCCCGTCCACCCACAGCGCGCGGACGCGGTGGGCGGCGAGCTTCGGCCGCCGGTCCCGGGTGAGCACGCCCTTGTGGTTCATCGAGCCCGGGCGGAGCACGCCCTGGCCGGTCTTGAAGTCGGCGAGGTTCCAGATGTGCTGGCCGGCAACGAACGGGCGTGTGTCCATCATCGTCAGGTAGGACTCGAGGAACTCCGCCTGGTACTCCTCGCTGAACATCTCCGGCGGGTCGGCGTGGTGCCCGGGCAGCGTGTCGCAGCCGAACTCGGTGACGATGATCGGCTTGCCGTGGCGGGCGTGAAGGGCGTCGAGCTCACCGGCCAGTGCCCGGGTTCCCTCCTCGATCTGGCCTTGGTGGGAGTACCAGCCGGAGTATCGGTTGATCGCGACCACGTCGCTCATCGCGAACAGCGGGTCTCCGCCGGCCATCGGGTTGACGATCGTCACCGGGCGGTCGTCGAGGCTGCGGGCGAGAGCGACGAGGTCCTCGAAGTACGGCACCGCGGCCGCGGTGTTGAACGCCATCGGCTCGTTGGCCAGGCTCCACATGATCACGCTCGGGCGGTTGCGATCGCGTTCGATCAGCTCGCTGGTCATCTGCCGGCAGACGGCGATGCGGTCCGCTTCGTGCTCGTCACCGAACTCGAGACCGACGGCCGGCGTCTCGGAGATGACGAGGAAGCCGAGCCGGTCGGCGAGGTCGAGTTGCTCCTCCGAGTACGGGTAGTGCGACGTACGGAACGAGTTCGCCCCCATCCAGGTCATCATCGAGTAGTCGCGCACGTTGCCCACCGGGAAGTGGCCGCGCCCGGCGATCGGGTAGTCCTCGTGGCGGCCGAAGCCGCGCAACACGACCGGCTCGCTGTTGAGCAGCAAGGTCGAGCCGTCGACGGCCACGGTGCGCAGCCCGACCGGCAGGCTGTAGCGGTCGACGACCTCGGCACCGTCGCGCACCTCCAGTTCGGCGTCGTAGAGGACCGGACTGCCCGGCCCCCACGGGCGGGCGTCGGGGACGACGAGCTCCAGTTCAGCCCCGCCACCGTTGCTCGGTGCCGTGGTCTGCGCGTCGCCGACGCGCAGGGCGACGGTCATCCCCTCGGCGACGGTCGCCGCGATCCGCAACGTGCCGGTGCGCGGATCGCTGGTCACGACGCGCAACGCATCGAGGGCTCGGCGATCGGTGCTCGTCAGCACGACCGGGCGGTGGATCCCCCCGTAGGGGAAGAAGTCGGCGGCCATCGTCGGATGCGAGCGGAACATCCCGAGGAGGACCTGGCTGAGGTCGCCGAACATCGAGGCGGTGACGTCACCGAGGTCCGGCGGTGGGGAGCCGGGCGGGACGCGATCCTTGCGCAGCTCGTTGTCGACGCGCACGACGATCCGGTTGCGCCCCTCGGTGAGCGCCGAGCTGACGTCGAGCTCGAAGGGGAGATGCCCTCCGCTGTGGCCGCCGGCGTGCTCGCCGTTGACCCACACCTCGGCCGCGTAGTTGACCGACCCGAAGCGCAGCGTGCGCCGCCGGTCGCCAGGCGCGGGGAGCGTCACCTCGGTCTGGTACCAGGCGGCACCGCAGAAGTCGCGCAGCGCGGGGATCTGCTCGTTCCAGCAGCCCGGCACGGCGATCGGCTGGGCGCCCGGGACGCCACCGCTCCAGCCAGCCGAGTCGTCGCCCGCCGCCTCGGCGCGGAAGTCCCACCAGCCGTTCAGCTCGCGGGCGTCGCGGTGGGTGTTCAGCTGCGGTCGGAGCACGACTCGCCTCCTTGGTCGTTCATCGGATCTCGTCGCGGGACACCACCCGCTGTTCGGTGCCGGCGCGGCGCGCCATCTCGCAGACGCGCAGCACCTCGAGGTTCTCCCGCCCGCTGATGCCGCACCGCTCGTGGCGGGTCACCGCGTGGTGGAACGCGTCGACGACGCCGTGTTCACCGCTCGGCGGCAGGCCGGGCGGCTCGTCGAGGGCGACGCGGTCGTCGTTCCAGCCCCACGGGGCGTCGTCGGGGGCCGCGGCCCGCTGCCACCACCAGCGCTGCCCGTCGAAGCGCAGCGCGCCGTGCTCGGACTGGACGAGGAAGCGGTGGTCGAACACGCGGGCGAGGTTCGACACCAGGTAGGTCCACACCGCCCCGGACTCGAAGCGGAGCACCGCGGCGAGGCCGGCGTCGTCGCGGTAGCGCGACCACGGAGCGCTGAACGTGGTGACCTGCGCGGAGCTGATCGGGCCGAGGATCCACTGCAGCGCGTCGACATGGTGGCATCCCTGGTCCCAGAACGCGGCGAACGGGTAGTCCTGCTGGCGGGGGGCGGGGCGGTACTTGTGCAGGGCGAGGTCGACGAGCATCGGCGTGCCGTAGCGCCCGCTGGCGAGCGCGTGCTGCAGCGTCTGGAACGGTGCGGAGAAGCGGTAGTTCTGGGCGACGACGAGCTCGACCCCGGCGGCCTCGGCCGCGTCGACGAGGCCGACCGCCTCGGCCCAGTCGTTGGACAGCGGCTTCTCGACCAACACGTGCTTGCCGGCGGCGAGCGCGTCGCCGACGTCGCGGGCGTGCAAGCCGACCGGGGTGCAGCTGACGACCGCGTCGCAGT
>CAZQEJ010000176.1:0-4871 GCA_964592165.1 uncultured Ilumatobacteraceae bacterium
GGGCGAGGGTGATCGTCGCCGACGCCGACGGCGAGCGGGCACGCAGCGTCGCCTCTGAGATCGAGGGGCAGCCGCTCGCGCTGGACGTCGCCGATCCGCCGAGTTGGGATGCCCTCAGCTTGGAGGTGCCGCCGACGATCGCCTTCCTCAACGCGGGGGTGTGCGGCCTGCGAGACGGCCCCTACGAGATCCACGAAGCGACTCGCGCCGAGGTGACCCGGTCATTGGGGGCCAACTTCCTCGGCGTGCTCCACGCCCTGCGCCGCCTCACGCCGGCGATGATCGCCGCCGACGAGGCGCGGATCTGTCTCAGCGCCGACCTGGCGGGGATCGAGCCGGACGCCACCGACCCGCTGTGCGCAGCGACGAAGCACGCCGTGGTCGGCCTCGGACGCAGCGTCGCCCCGGTCCTCGGGGCACACGGCGTGACGTTGACGATCCTCTGCGCGAGCACGGTTGATCTTCCCTCTCTGGGCGAGGCGGCGCGCCTCGCGGCGCGGGGCCGATTCGGCGATCTACTCCGTGTCGACGAGGCGGCCCAGGCCGCTCTCGACCTGCTCGAGTTCGGCGTCCCCGGCGAGATCCGGGAGGTCACCCCGAATGGGCAACGACGCGTGACGATCGGGCTCTCCCGGCAGGTGGTCGAGGCCGGTCTGCGCCACACTGACCGGACAGGACCCGAAGACGGGTCAGCCGGCGGCGAAGGACGGACGCGGGGCACGTGACCGGGCGGCGGGCGGCGCGGCGGAGGCGCCCAGCGAACGGCACGCCGGCGCGGCGAGAGCCCCGATCGACATCGCCACCAGATCCTCGACGAAGTGCTCATGGGTCAGCGCCGGCGGCCCGGTCCGCTCCAGGAGGCGAGCCCTCCCGGCGAGCGCGTGGGTGACGATCTGCAGGTACTCCCGCCCATCGGGATCCTCCAGCGCCCGGCTGTAGGGGACGACGAGAGCAGCGACGAGGCAGGTCCCGGTCGCACCGATGTTCGGTGGCGATGCCGGCACGTCACGGTCCGACGCGGGAGCGGCGATAGGAATACGGCACCACGCCCGGCGGTTGGTTGGCGTACACCGCCGACGAGGAGGTCCTCCGAT
This sequence comes from uncultured Ilumatobacteraceae bacterium, assembly GCA_964592165.1. GTDB lineage: Bacteria > Actinomycetota > Acidimicrobiia > Acidimicrobiales > Ilumatobacteraceae > JAWKHV01. The sequence goes on from CAZQEJ010000176.1 coordinate 1,095, forward strand.
CGCCACCGACCGCATCGAACTGACCGGCATCCGCGCCATCGGCACGATCGGCGTCCTCCCCGAGGAGCAGGAACGGGCTCAACCGTTCGAGGTCGATCTGACGATCTTCCTCGACGCCCGTCTCGCCGGGGCGAAGGACTCCTTGGAGGACTCGGTCGACTACACCGCTCCGATCGCGATCGTCCAGCAAGTCATCGGCGGAGAGGCGCACCTGCTCCTCGAACGGGTCGCGACGCGCATCGCCGAGGAGGTCCTTGCTCTCCCCGGCGTCGACGCGATCGACGTCGTCGTGCGCAAGTTGCGCCCCCCAGTCCCCCACGACATCGCCTCCACCGCGGTGCGCATCCACCGCCGCCGCCCCGACCTGGTGCACTTCGAACGGCCGTTGGCCACCGCGTTCGTCGCTCTCGGCTCGAACCTCGGGGACCGTGTCGAGCACCTCCGCTTCGCCGTGCTCAACCTGCCCGGGCTGCGCAACCTGTCCGGTGTGTACGAGACCGAACCGGTCGGCGGTCCGGGTGACCAGGGCGCCTACCTGAACATGGTCGCCGAGCTGGAGACGCGCCTCGACCCCTACGCCCTGCTCGCCGCCTGCCGGCGGATCGAAGCCGGTGCGGGCCGGGAGCGCAAGGTGCGCTGGGGCCCGCGCACGCTCGACGTCGACGTGCTCCTCTACGGCGACGTGCGCATCGACTCCGAGGAGCTGACCATCCCCCACCCGCGGATGTGGGAACGGCGCTTCGTCCTCGCCCCCCTGGCGGAGATCGCCCCTCAGCGAGTCCCCACCGATTGGGACATGCGCCTACCGGCCGGTGGTGTGACCCGGATCGGGGAGCTGGATGTCGAGCGCTGACCCGGCGCGCGCCGCGACCCGTTGCTGCGCCGCATAGACCTGGTGTGGATAGTGAACCCGCCCGTACTCCGGATCGGCAGCGACGATGATCTCCATCAACTGCGCGTGCTGGGCAGTGTCCTTCCAGGGCAGGGCGATGTACAGCGGGAGATCGAAGACGCGCAGCGCGCCGAGGTTGCCGTAAACCTGCTTCTGATAGACGAAGCGCTCCTCCCACGGCCAGTCGTGGGGAGCGAAGCCGGTGCCCGGGTCGATCACCACCTGGCGGCGCACCCCGTAGCGGTCGCACCGGGCAAGCATCGCGGTGAAGAACTCGACGATCGCCTCCACCGGGTCGCCGGTGACCCGGGCCAGGCGCAACGGATCGGGGCCGGAGAGGAAGGGCAACACCACCGGGCAGCCGAACTCGGCGGCGACGACGAGCATCTCCTCGCTCTGCAGTCCGTCGGCCGCGTTGATCCAGGTCGCCCCGGCCTCCAGCGCCTTGCGCACCACCGCGGGGCGCCAGCTGTCGACGCTGAGCGGCTTGCCATATCCGGCGAGGAGGGAGACGAACGGTTCGAGCCGCTCCCACTCGGCGTTGGGCGTGACCTCCGCCGCCTGGAACGTCGATCCCTGGCCGCCGAGGTCGAAGCCCCACACGCCTTCGGCGCGCAAGTGGTCGGCGCGTGCCCTAGCCTCCGCGGTCGTCGTGACGATCGAGTCCGTGTTCAGCGAATCGGGCGAGGCGTTGACGACTCCGAACAGACGCATCGGGCTGGCAGCGTACCGAGCCGGCGCGATGGGGAAGGTGACACGGTGAGGTACGTACTCCGATGATCCACGCCCATCCCGAGGTGACCACGTTCCCGCCGTTCGAGGCCAATGCGGCGGCGCTCGTGCGGGCCAAGCGGGGTCGGACGATCTCCGTCTGCCTGCCGGCGCGCAACGAGGCAGCGACGGTCGGCCCGATCGTGTCCACGATCTGCCGCCAGCTGATGGCCCCCTACGGCCCGCCGCTCGTCGACGAGCTGCTCGTCATGGACGATTCCTCCACCGACCAGACGGCGGAGATCGCCGAACGGGCCGGAGCGTCGTGCGTCGTGCCGGTCAGCGCGGTCCTCCCCGAGTGCGGGCCGGGCCGGGGCAAGGGCAACGTGCTGTGGAAGTCGGTCGCGGCGAGCGACGGCGACATCGTCGTGTGGTGCGACACCGACCTGACCAGCTTCACCGCCGACTACGTCACCCGTCTCGTCGCCCCGCTGCTGTTCCACGATCACATCGATCTCGTCAAAGGGTTCTACGAGAGGCCGCTGGACGAGGCCGGCCAAGGTGGGGGCCGAACGACCGAGCTCGTCGCCCGCCCGCTGCTGTCGATGTTCTTCACGCCCTTGGCGACGATCCACCAGCCGCTCGGCGGGGAGTGCGCGGCGCGGCGCTCGTTGCTCGAGCGGATCCCCTTCGTCGAAGGGTATGGGGTGGAGACCGGGTTGCTGATCGACACCCTGCAGCTGATCGGTACCCGGCACATCGGCCAGGTCGATCTCGGCGTGCGCAACCACCGCCACCGCACGCTCGTCCAGCTCTCCGAGCAGGCGAGCGAGATCACCGGCGTCGTCCTCGCCCGCGCCGGCTTGCCCCTGCCCGACCCGATGCCCCCCCTGATCGACGCGCACGGGGTGCAGCACCGCGTCGAGATCAGTGAACGTCCCCCACTGGTCGAGGTCGCCTCCTACCGCGACCGGGAGAAGGCCAGCGCCTGACGGCGATCGCCGCCGCATCGCTTCCCCGGCGCGGCGAACTGGCCGCCTCCCGCGGGGCGAGGGCTACCGTGCCGTCGTGTGACATCGATCCGCACGACCGTCGGCGACGTAACCCTCGTCGCCGACACCTACGGGCCCCCCGACGGGCCACCCGCTCTGCTCTTCCACGGTGGGGGGCAGACGCGGCACTCGTGGAAGGGTGCGGCGGCGACGCTCGGCGAGCACGGGTGGCACGCCGCGTCCTACGACCTGCGCGGCCACGGAGAGAGCGACTGGTCACCCGACGGGTTGTACGGCACCCACGTGTTCGGTGACGACGTGCGCCTCCTGGCGCTCGCCCAGTCCCGACCCCCGGCGCTGGTCGGCGCGTCGCTCGGCGGGATCGCCTCCCTGCTGGCGATCGCCGAGGCCGACGAGGCCGACCGCGAACGGGTCGCCGCGGCACTCGTCCTCGTCGACGTCGCCCCCCGGCTGGAGACGGCCGGCGTGATGAAGATCGGGCTGTTCATGCGCTCCGGGTTGGACGGGTTCGACTCGCTCGACGACGTCGCCGACGCGATCGCCGCGTACAACCCGAACCGGCCGCGCCCGACGGATCTCTCCGGTCTACGCAAGAACGTCCGCCAACGCCCCGACGGGAAGTGGGTCTGGCACTGGGATCCGCGGTTCCTCCAACCGCGCACGATCGACGGCCTGGCCGTGGACGAGGCGTCCTACAGCCACGAGCAACGCCTCGCCGACGCAGCGCGCCAGGTCACCTGCCCGACGCTGCTCGTGCGCGGCCGGGAGAGCGACGTGCTCAGCGAGGAGGGAGCGCGCAACTTGCTCTCGTTGATCCCTCACGCGGAGTACGTCGACGTGTCCGGCGCAGGTCACATGGTCGCCGGGGACCGCAACGACTGGTTCTCCGACGCGGTCGTCGAGTTCCTCCAGCGGGTGCTCCCGCCGCGCTGAGCGTTCAGCACGGCGACTCACGGGCGACGAAGGACGCGGTCCGGCTGAGCGCCGCGTCGAGCAGCCATCTCCCCCCGCCGGCCAGCCGGCGCACCGCTTCGGTCGCCGCGGCGAGACCGGTCAACGGATCGGCGATCGCGTCGCCGAGGAAGACCGGGAGCGTCTCGCCGCGAGCCCTCACGACGTGAGCCGCGAGCCCTCCGGCGATCGCCGCGTCGTCGCCGAAAC
>CAZQEJ010000177.1:0-4858 GCA_964592165.1 uncultured Ilumatobacteraceae bacterium
CCCGGTTCAAGTGCCCGACGAGCGTCGAATGGGTCACCGAACTCCCCCGCAACCCTTCCGGCAAAATCCTCAAGAAGGACCTGCGCGCCCCCTACTGGGAAGGCCGGGAGCGCCACGTGAACTGAGGCGGCACGACTGGGAGGTGGCTGTCGGTGCTCCCGATCACCGGCCGTCTATCGCTGGCGAGTTCGCTCGTAGGTGGTCGGGAGGCCTGGGCCGCCGTGCCGGATCACGAGGTCGAGTGTCCGTAGTTCTCGGAGGCGTTTGCGAATGTTTGCCGCCGTGAGGCCCGTTGCTGTTGCGATCTGGTGTACGTCGCGCGGGCCGGCGTCGAGCGCTCTCAGGACCGCGGCCGTGGAACTGTCGGGGCTGATCGTGACCCTGCGGACCGGTGATTGTTGTCGGAGCACGACGGTGAATCGCAGTCCGTCGTCGTCGAACAGGGGAGGCGGTAGTTCGGCGGCGTGCAGCGTGCTGACCACCGTCGGGATCCCTGAAGCGAGCGCTTCGATCGCCCGTGTTCCATCCGGGAGTCGCACGTATTGGCAGATGCGGACGAGGTTCGCATTCCGCGCCGACGTGACACCGATGCGTCCCAATCGGTCGACGCTCAAGCCGTACAGGCCACCCGGGTTGCGGACGACCAGTCGGAACGGGTCGAGCCGTAGGAGCGCGGTCTCGCCGAGCGCCCACGGTGCGAGGTCGCGGTGGATGAGTGCATTGCCGACCACTTCGCGGACTGCTTCGAGTGGCCACCTCGGTTCATCGACGACTCGTCCGGTGGAGGTTCCCTTGATCGCGGAGGGGGAGGAGCGGGCGACCCAGGCGACGGCATCAGCGAGCATCTGGGGGATCGGTCCATCGAAACGCCGTGCGTCTCTCACCCTGGTGCCCGCTTCGTCATCGGTCCCTGCGGCGAGGACAGCCTGGAGGTATGCACTGGGCAGGTATTGCTGTGGGTACACACCAAGAGCGAGCAAGCCAGCAACTGATGGCACCCGCTCCGCGCCGACGAGAACACCCATCCGCCAGAGAAGCTCCTCACGGTCATGGATCCGAGCGAGCTGATCGGACCCGGACCGACAGGAGCGTACGAACTCCTCGATCAACTCCGCGTCGAGGTCCTTTCGTGTCGCGCCGATCACCGGCTCGGCGTCGAATCGTGGCTGGCTTCGGCCGGCCAGTAGCCCCTGCACCTCGGTGTCCGACGCGCGGTAGTCACCATCCCAGGCGCGGACCCAGACCCCTCGATTGGCGCCACCTGACACGCGGCATGGCTTCTGGGAGACATCGAGCTCAGAAACCACGGCAACGATGACCGACTGCCCATCGACAGTCTCCTCGGTGATCTCGAGGACGACTGGAGGATCGAGTGCTTGCCGGGCCTTCGACGCAAGCGCGGTCTTCATCCGGCGTCGCTCAGTCAGTATGACCGGCGTGAAGCCGGCGGCCTCGTCGAGGCCGAGTACCACGATCCCGCCGCCGGGGCGGTTGGCGAACGCACACAACGTCGGCACGACCGAATCGGGTAGACCGCCAGCGGCCGCCTTGACTTCGACGCCGGGAAGATCACCTCCCTCGGAGCGCAGGAGATCAACCAGTGCCTGGAGATCGACCATGTCCGAAATGTAACGTGCTGGTCGTTACATTTCGTTGCATTTCATGTTCGGCGTCTGCCGGTCGTCTTTCACCGGTGGTGTTTCGCCAGCCTGGGGCGCCGTTGCCGCGTTCTGCCTGCATCAGGCTCCGTCGGGACGGCCCCGTGCCGCCGCCTACTCGCGTTCGAGGGAGGCGGTCATCCCGGGTAGCGACACCCACGGTTGACGGTCGACGCACCATGCCTCGACGGTCGGTCGCACGTTCGACTTGTCGTCGAGCGTGCCCGCCTTGACGGCGATCACCCCGTCGGTCTGGACGAGCTCGGAGACGATCGGTGAGCCGCACGATCCACAGAACCGGCGGTACACGTACTCACCGTCGTCGTGCTCGCCGGTCTCGACGTAGGTCTGCAGCTCACCGTGGACGGTCAGCTGCGACCGGTGGGCGAGGAGGTTCACGGAGAACGCCCCACCGCTCTGGCGTTGGCAGTGATCGCAGTGACACACCGCGGTGGCGATCACGTCGCCGGCCAGCTCGTAGGTGATGGCCCCGCACAGACAGCTTCCGGTCAACATCGGCCCACAGTACCCCCGCTCCCGGTCCGCCGATCCGGGTCGTCAGATGACGTAGTCCTCGCCGCTGGCGCGCACGGTGATGTCGCTGATCGTCACGCCCCACGGCTGGTCGATCGCGTACACGATCTGGCGGACGAGGTCCTCGGGGGTGATCGCCCAGTACCCGATGTCGCCGGCGTCGTGCTCGGCGGGGTGCAGGCCGCCCTCGCTCATCATCCGCTGGATCCGCTCCCCGAACCGGGCCGCGTTCTGCCCGAGGATCCCGACGATCGCCTCCTGGTTGACGACCGTCGAGCCGAGTCCGGTGCCCATGATCCCCGTCGGGCGGACGACGGTGACCTTGATCTTCCCCTGTGATTCGACGCGCAGCGACTCGGACATGACGCGCACCGCTGCCTTCGTCGCGCTGTACACACCCGACCCGGCGGTGCCCGCGTTGCCGTAGATCGAGGAGATGTTGATCACGTGCCCCCGGCCCTGCTCGATCATCTGGTCGTGCACGGCGCAGATCCCGTGGAGCACGCCCCTGATGTTGATGTCGATCGCCCGGTCCCAGGCCTCGCCGGCGGTGGCGTGGTCGGCGAAGAAGGCGAGCGGCATCACCCCCGCGTTGTTCACGAGCACGTCGACGCGGTCCCAGCGCTCGACCGCAGCGCGCACGGCGGCGTCGAGGTCGTCCTGCCGGGTCACGTCGGCGCGCATCCCGATCGCCTCGCCGCCCGCCGCGGTGATCGTTGCCGCGGTCGCACCGGCCGCGGCGCCGTCGACGTCGGTGGCCACGACCCGCGCTCCTCGGGCTGCGGTCGTCTCGGCGAGGATCCGGCCGAACCCACCGCCGGCGCCTGTGATCACGATGACCTTCCCCGCAACGTGATCGGTCGGGGTCTGGACGGCAGCGTCGTCGGGCATGTCGCCAACATATTGAGCGTGCCGGCCGGCGCCCCGGTCGGAGCCGCGTGCCCCTCCCGGGTTGCCCGGTCCCGCCGGTGCGGTCCGGGCCGCTGGTCGTTCTGCTGGTCCCTTTCGGTCACCGGCCACCGTTCGGGACTGGCAGTGCAGGGCGAGGGGAAGATCCGGTCCGGATCAGTAGTCGATGCCCTTCATCGCCCGCACGCCGGATTCGTAGGCGTGCTTGACGTTGCCGACCTCCGAGACGGTGTCGGCGATCTCGACCAGTGCTGGCGGTGCGTTCCGCCCGGTGAGGACCACGTTCACGTTCGCCGGTCGCGCCCCGATCGCCTCGACGACCTCGGCAAGATCGATCCAACCCCAGTTGATCGGGTACGTGATCTCGTCGAGGACCACCAGACGATGTCGGCCAGCGGCGATCACGGCGCGCGCATCTGCCCACGTCCCGGCGGCCTTGGCGTGATCGACATCGAGGTCCGTCGACTCCCAGGTGAACCCCTCCCCACCGGTCCACCAATCGACGCCGAGCTCGCGGCAGACCTTCTCCTCACCGGTGTGCCACCTGCCCGACTTGAGGAACTGGAACACGGCGACGTTCCAGTCGCGGGCGACGGCGCGGATCACCATCCCCACCGCGGCGCTCGTCTTCCCCTTGCCGGGACCGGTGTTCACGATCACCCTCGACGAGGCGCGTCGCAGACCGTCGGGGCGCGGGTCGTCGGTCGGGATCTCCTCGGGTGTACGTTCGGGCATCGGGGCCTCCTCGCCGCGTCCTCAGCGGAGCGGGCTGATCGATGGGTATCGGGGAAGTTCGGATGGCTCGTCGAGGGTCACGTACGTCGCGCCGGCCTCCGTCGCGAGCTGGCGGGCGAGACCGAGCCGGGCCGGGCCCGCCTCGCTGTCGACGACGAGGAGACCAGTGCCGGTCCGCACCAGCGCGCCGGCGGCGGAGATCGCCGCGGCGATCGCTCGTTGTGGCTCGGTCCCCTTCGAGCTCGCCCGGCCGTCGGTGACGAGCACGACGGTTGCCGGCTCACCGCGAGCTGAGCCGGCGATCAGCCGCTGTGCTTCGCCGAGCCCGGCTGCGATCGGGGAGGTTCCTCCGGTGCGCAGCTCGGCGAGGCGTGACCGGGCGATCTCGACCGAGCTCGTCGGGCGGAGCACCGTCGTTGCCTCGTCCGCCCGGAAGGCGATCAGGGCGACCCGGCAACGGCGTCGGTAGGCGTCTCCGAGCAACTCGATCACCGCTGCCTTGGACGTCGCCATCCTCCGCTCGGCCCCCATCGACCCCGAGGCGTCGACGACGAACACGACCAACGCTCCCGACGCGCGTTGCCGCTCGCTCCCGCGCAGATCGTCGGGCACCGCGCCCGCGCCGGGTGCACCGTCGATGGCTCGCCGGGTGGCCAAGGCGACGGCGGAGGCGAGCGGGTCGATGCCGTCTTTGATCGTCGTCGTGGTGCGGATCGACCGCCCCCGTGGCCCTGTCCCGAGTGGCCCTCGCCCGGTTCGGCCCGGATGGCCGGTGCCCGTCGCCAGAGGGATCGCCAGACCTCGTGGGGGGCGCGGGTCGGCCGCCTCGAACCTCTCGCCGGCCACCCCGTCGTGCCGCGCCGGGCGTTGCCCGCCCGGCGGCGCGCCGGGGGGTGAGGGGGAGTCGGGCGCGGGGCTGGCGTCGTTCGATCCGGGAGAGGCGGACCGGTCACCGCCCTCGGGGGGAGGACGCTCCCCTGCTGGCGTGGGTTCCCCCGCTCGCCGGCCGATGGCCCGGTCGA
>CAZQEJ010000178.1:0-4790 GCA_964592165.1 uncultured Ilumatobacteraceae bacterium
CGAACCCGGTCGGCTTGCGCCTCCTGGATGCTCGACGAATGGCTCTTGACGTCGATGCCGAGCGCCAGAGAGAGATCCAGCGTCTCCTTGTTCGTCATCCCGAGCTCCTTGGCGAGCTCGTGCAAGCGGATGTTCTTCGGCACCTAGCGGTCAGCCTTTCTTCGGGCAGCGTCGCCCGGCGGACGTCGGGCGACCCTCGATTCTCTCACGTTCGCCGACGAAGCTTCGAACGCGTTCGCCAGCAGGGCCAGTGCCGTCGGGCCGACGGGACGGCGGAATGCTCTGTCGAACGCCGAGCGGCGCACGGCCGCCGTGAAGCATGCCGGGGAATTGGCGCAGAGCCACGCGCCACGGCCCGGTCCGTGACGGTCGATCACCGGCACACCGCCGTCGTCGAGGACCACCCGCCACAACTCGGTGGCAGGGGCACGGCGCCGACACCCGACGCACGTCCGTTCGGGACCGCGCTCAGCCGTCGTCTCCGCCCCCCGTGCTCGCCGCTCCACTCTCGCCCGCGCTCGGCGCCGGCGGAGCCTGTTCCTCACCCGCACCCGGCGCCGTCTCGCCGGCGGGGGGCGCCTCCGCACTCGGTGCGGGGTCAGCGGCATCCACCCCGTCGGTCTGCTGCGTCTGACCGGCCGCACTCCCCGCGCCACCTGCCTCGTGGGTCTCGGCCCACTCACCGGCCGACACCACCGAACCATCGGCGGCGTGCCACTCCATCTCGCCGGTCTCGGCGTTGTGCACCCATTCTCCCTCGGCGTACTCCACCTCGTCGTAGGCGGAGTGGCCGCTGGCCTCTTCCTCGGCGAGCTGCGTCTCGCTCTTGATGTCGACGCGCAGGCCGGTCAGGCGGGCCGCGAGCCGTGCGTTCTGACCTTCCTTGCCGATCGCCAAGGAGAGTTGGAAGTCGGGGACGATCACCTCGGCCACACCGATGTCGTGGTGGATGCGCACCTCGCGCACCTTCGCCGGGGACAGTGCCTTGGCGACGAAGTCGGGGAGGTCCTCGGAGAACGGGACGATGTCGATCTTCTCGCCGCGCAACTCGTTGACGACCATCCGCACCCGCGCGCCGCGGGCACCGACGCAGGCGCCGACCGGGTCGACGTTGTGGTCGTTGGACCACACCGCGATCTTCGTCCGGTGACCGGGCTCGCGCGCGCAGGCCTTGATCTCCACGATCCCATCCGCGATCTCCGGGACCTCGAGCTCGAACAGGCGCTTGATCAGCCCGGGGTGGGTCCGGCTGACAACGATCTGCGGACCCTTGGCGGTCTTGCGCACCTCGACGATGTATGCCTTGACCCGGTCGCCGGGAGCTGGGCGTTCGAAGGGGACCTGCTCGGCCTGGGGTAGCAACGCCTCCACCTTGCCCAGGTCGAGCAGGGTGTAGCGGCTGTCGGTCTGTTGGATGATGCCGGTGACGATGTCACCCTCGCGGTTCGCGTACTCCTCGAACTTACGGTCCCGCTCGGCCTCTCGGATCCGCTGGTTGAGCACTTGGCGGAACGTCTGCGCAGCGATCCGGCCCATGTCCGTCGGCGTGTCGTCACGCGGGTTGACCCAGTTGCCCTCGTCGTCGATGTCGTAGGCGACGACGCGGATCTCCATCGAGTCGGCGTCGATCTGCACCTCGGCTTCGTCGGCCGCGCCGGGACGGCGCTTGTACGCGGTGACCAACGCGTCGGCGAGCACCTGGAGCAGCGTCTCGACGGAGATCCCCTTGTCCGCGGCGAGCATCCGCACCGCTTCGGCCATGTCGAGGTTGCTCATGTCGTTCCTGCCTGTGTCGTCTGGGCGCCGCCGCCGGCGCCGATCGTCGTGGTCGTTGTCGTCCCGCCCGCTGCCGGGGCGCCGGCGGCGCTCGGCGCGCCGGAGGTGCGCTTCGGCGTCTTGTCCGGCGCCCGCTTCGGTCCCCCGGGCTTGGGGGCCGGTCCCCAGACGAACACCGTGCGCGCCCGTTCGATGTGGTCGTAGGCAACGCTGATCGGACCGTCCTCGCCGGTCACCGTGATCCCCTGGTCGTCGGCCCCCGTGAGCGTCCCGTGGATCCGGCGCGTTCCGTCGACGGGCTGCTGGAGGCGGACGCTGACGAGCTCACCGATCGCCTCGCGGAAGTGCTCCCGCCGGCGCAGGGTGCGCTCCAGGCCCGGGCTGGAGACCTCCAGCGTGTAGCGGCCGGGAATCGGGTCGTCGTGATCGAGCTCCCGGCCGAGAAGCCGGGTGACGAGGGAGATGACCTCCAGGTCGAGCCCCGGGCCCTCCGATCCGGCCGGGCGGCTGACCGTCACCCGCAACGTCCCTCCGGAGTGTTCGCAGTCATAGAGGATGAGGCCGAGATCATCCAGGATCGGGGCGACGAGGGCACGCACCCGCTCGACCACCGGTCCGCCGATCTGCTCATCGTCCATCGTCCTGCCTCCTTCCCCGGCGAGACGCGGGCGCTTACTACAAGAGGCGTGGGTGGGCACCCACGCCTCTCACGCCTGCGAACGTCAAAAGGACACCGCCAATATAGCGGCGCGCCCCGGTGCAACCGTGCGGACGCTGTCCGTGTCAGGCTCCGAGGAACTCGGTGAGGCGGTCGATGGCGACGTCCTCGCGGCGCCCGCTGCGACGATCGCGCACCTCGACCCTCCCCGTGGCCAAGCCCCGCCCGACGACGACGATCGACGGCATCCCGAGCAGTTCGGCATCGGTGAACTTGACCCCGGCGGACACTCCCTCCCGGTCGTCGACGAGCGTCGACAGCCCGGCCTGCTCGAGCTCGCCGGCGATGCGCAGGGCGGCAGCGACATGGTCGGCCTTGCCCGCGGCGACGATGTGCACTCGTGCCGGAGCGACCTCCGCCGGCCAGCACAGCCCGAGCTCGTCGTGGGTCTGCTCGGCGATGACGGCGACGGCGCGGGTGATCCCGATCCCGTAGGAGCCCATCGTGATCCGCTGTGGCTTGCCGTCGGCGCCGAGCGCGTCGAGGGAGAACGCGTCGGCGTACTTCCGCCCGAGCTGGAAGATGTGGCCGATCTCGATCGCCCGGTCGATCTGGAGCGGGGAGCCGCACGCCGGGCAGGGATCGCCGGCGGCGGCCGTGGCGACCCCCTCGATGTAGCTGTCGATGTGGAAGTCGCGCCCGACGACGGCCTCGACGACGTGGTGCTCGAAGCGGTTCGCCCCGGTGACCCACGAGGTCCCCGGCGCGACACGGGTGTCGGCGTAGACCGTCACGCCGTGGTCGCCCATCCCGATCGCCGACACGTAGCCGCGCACGAGGTGGGGCGCGGCGGCGAAGTCGTCCTCCTCGAACGGTTCGATCTTCGCCGGGGCGAGCGCTGCGGCGAGCCGTTCCTCGTCGACCTCCCGGTCACCGGGCACGACGACGACGATCGGTGTGCCGTCCGCCTTGAAGATGATGTTCTTCAACAGCTGAGACGCGTCGACGGCGAGCCCGTGATGCTCACCGAGGTGGGCGACGAGGGCGGTGATCCCCGGCGCGTCGGGCGTGTGCAGGACGCGCATCGGCGGGTGGTCCACGGCGGTGGCGACCGGTTCCGGGGCACGCACCTGGACCGCCTCGGTGTTCGCCGCGTAGTCGCAGTTCGAGCAGAACACGAACGTGTCCTCCCCCACCGGGCTGGGGGCGAGGAACTCCTCCGACTTCGACCCGCCCATCGCCCCGGACACCGCGGAGACGATCCGGTAGTCGAGGCCGAGCCGATCGAAGATCTCGATGTACGCGTCGCGGTGCAGGTGGTAGCTGCGCGCCAGCGCCTCGTCGTCCAGGTCGAACGAGTACGAGTCCTTCATCAGGAACTCCCGGCCGCGCAACAACCCGGAGCGGGGCCGGGCCTCGTCGCGGTACTTCGTCTGGATCTGGTAGAGGAGCACCGGGTAGTCCCGGTAGGAAGCCAGCTCGCCCCTGACGAGCAGGGTGAACAGCTCCTCGTGGGTCGGCCCGAGGAGATAGTCGGCCTGGCGGCGATCCTTGAGGCGGAACAGCGTGTCGCCGTACTCCGTCCAGCGCTGCGTCGCCTCGTACGGTTCGCGCGGCAGCAGGGCGGGGAAGTGCACCTGCTGGGCGCCGATCGCGTCCATCTCCTGCTTGACGACCCGGGTCACGTTGTCCGTGACGATCACCCCGAGTGGGAGCAAGGTGTAGATCCCCGGAGCGACCCGGCGGATGTAGCCGCCCCGCACGAGGAGCTTGTGCGACGGGACTTCGGCGTCCGCGGGATCTTCCCGCAAGGTCCGCAGGAACAAGGTGGACATCCGCAGCAACGTGGGCTCCTCGGGCAGTCGGGCAACGCCGGACGGGACGGCCCGACGATACCGCTCGGCCTGTGCGGCCTCCCGGCGAGATGCCCGCCCAAGGAGTACCCTCGCCGGGCGTGTTCAGACTGGAGGGGGCGCGCAAGCGCTATGCGTGGGGTTCGCCGACCGCCCTGCCGGGACTGCTCGGCGTTCCGGCCGACGGCGAACCGTGGGCCGAGCTGTGGTTCGGGACTCACCCCGGTGGGGCGGCGTGGGTGATCGGCGACTCGGTCCGCAGCCCGTTGACCGACGTCCTCGGTGGCGAGCTCCCCTTCCTCGTCAAGCTCCTCGCCGTCGCCGGGCCGCTCTCCCTCCAGGTGCATCCGAACGAGGAGCAGGCCCGTGCCGGGTTCGCCCGGGAAGAGGGCGACGGCGTTCCCCGCGACGCGCCCCAGCGTACGTATCGCGATCCGGCGGCGAAGCCGGAGGTGATCGTCGCCGTCTCCCGCTTCGAGGCGTTGTGCGGGTTCCGCGCCGTG
>CAZQEJ010000179.1:0-4588 GCA_964592165.1 uncultured Ilumatobacteraceae bacterium
CCTGGGTCGCCGGGTACTACGTCGTCCAGCAGCGCCGCGATCGCCCGCTGCCCGGCTTCGGCTGGGTGCGCAACGTGGAGATTACCCATCGCCCGGTGCTCCTCGCCCTCGTCCTGCTCATCGGTGCGGCCCTCTCCGGCACCGGGCGCGAACCGTGGTGGGACGACGGGGCGCCGCCGCCCGGACCACCGCGGGACACTGCAGCGGCGGATACGCTGCCACGCTGATGCCCGTCGTGCCGCGTCCGTGCCTGTCGGTCGTGATCCCCTGTTACAACGAGGAGGCGACGGTCCTCACCGTCCTCAAGCAGGTCCTCGACTCCCCGTGGGTGACCGAGGTGATCGTCGTCGACGACGGCTCGACGGACACCACCCGAGAGCTTCTCGCCGGCGTCACCGACCCCCACGTGCGCGTCCTGCTCCAGGAGCAGAACATGGGCAAGGGGGCCGCGCTGCGCCGTGGCTTCGCCGCGGCGACTGGCGACTACGTCGTCGTCCAGGACGCGGACCTGGAGTACGACCCCGCCGAGTACGGCACGTTGTTGTTGCCCTTGATCGAGCAGCGGGCCGACGTCGTGTTCGGTTCCCGGTTCCTCTCCGGGCGGCCGCACCGAGTCCTGTACTTCTGGCATTCGATGGGCAACAAGCTGCTCACCTTGCTGTCAAACATGTTCACCGACCTCAACCTGACCGACATGGAGACCTGCTACAAGGCCTTCCGCCGCGACGTGCTCTCCTCGATCACGATCGAGGAGAACCGCTTCGGGTTCGAACCGGAGATCACGGCGAAGATCGCTCGGGGCAAGTGGCGGGTCTACGAGGTCGGCATCGCCTACAACGGGCGTACGTACGAAGAGGGCAAGAAGATCGGCTGGCGTGACGGGATGCGGGCGCTGTACTGCATCGTCCGCTACAGCTCCGCCGGCTCCCGCCTGCAGCGCGCCCGGCGCCGCTGATCCGCCAGGCGCGGGCCGGCCGGTCCGTGGCTCAGCGGGCGCGGCGACGGGCCAGTGCGTCGCGCAGGCCCCAGCGGGTGACGAGGAGCATCGACTCGCGGATGATCCGGCTGGACATCTTCGACTGGCCCGCGGCGCGGTCGACGAAGACGATCGGGACTTCCTCCACCGTGCACCCCGCACGCACCAACCGCCGGGCGAGCTCGGTGAGGAAGGCGTAGCCCTCGGCGGTCGTCGACCCGGGATCGATCGCGCCGAGCGCTTCGGCCCGGTAGGCGCGGAACCCGGAGGTGACGTCGCCCAACGGCATGCGCAGGACCGCGGCCGTGTACCGGTTCCCCCAGCGCGACAACGCACGTCGGTACCACGGCCAGTTGACCGTCGCACCCCCGGGCACGTAGCGCGAGCCGACGACGGCATCGGCACCGTCGCCGATCCGGGCGAGGAGTGTGGGGATGGCCAGCGGATCATGGGAGAAGTCGCTGTCCATCTGGACGATGACGTCGTACCCCTCGTCGAGCGCGGTGCGGAACCCCTGGCGGTAGGCGCTCCCCAGACCCTCCTTGCCCGGTCGGTGGAGGACTTTGATCTGGCCGAGGTCCCCGGCGCACTGCTCGGCCAACGCGCCCGTGCCGTCCGGGCTGTTGTCGTCGACGACGAGCACGTCGGCGTCGGGTACCGCGGCGCGCAGCGCGGGGAGGAAGCGGGAGATGTTCTCCGCCTCCTGGAAGGTGGGGACGACGACGATGGTGCGCACGGAGCGTTGACGCTATCTGCTCGGTCCGTGGCAGGGGCTCATCTCAACGTGCCGGCGACGACCCGGGCGAAGCGGTCGCGCCCGGCCGCGGTGAGCGCTCCGCTCGCATCGCGCACGGCGATGGTCCCGTCCGCATCGCAGGTGGCCAGCGCCGCCCCCGGGGGCGGTGGTTCCCACCACTGGCACGCGCTCGTCGACCCGGCGGAGGCCGGCACGAGCCACGTCGCATCGATCGCTCCGGCGCGGATCGGCTCGTCCTGAGTGACGACGGTCGCCCGGCGCCGGGCGAGGAGGTCGGTGAGACGGTCACCGCAACGCTGCGCGCTCGCCGCGGTGAACGACACGATCCGCACCGGAGCATGCCCGATCTGTGCGTCGAGAGCATCGAGATCGCACGGGTCGGTGACGACCACCTGGACCGACTGCCCGTGCTCACGTACGTGACGGGCGATCTCGTCGCTTGCCTCGCCCACCGCGCCGTTGCCGGCGACGACGACGTCGAGCCGGGCCGAGGACCGGGCGACGCTCGGCCACACCCACAGCGCTGCCCCGGCGACGGCCAAGGTGGCGAGCGCGGGGTGGCGGCGGGCGGCGTTCATCGGCAACGACGATAGGAGCCTGGACCGGGGGCGAAGGTGATCCGGGGACGGGTCCTGGTCACCCTCGAGCGCGGTCCGGACGATTAGCGTCCACCGGTCGTGACGGCGCTGGAGATCACCGGGACGGTGCGTGCCGGGCACCCTGTGGAGATGAGTCCTGCCCGGGCGCGGCTCGTCGGCGCGGTGGCGTCCCTGGCCGTCCTCGGCGCGGCGGTCCTCCAACGCACCTCCCCCGGCGCGACCGACGACTACCTACATCGGGTCGCGGCACGTCTCGACGCCGGGACGGCGGTGCTCCTCGCCCTCGCCGGATGGGCGGTGCACCGTCACCGGCGGTCCGCCGCAGACTCCTCCCGCCTTGCGCTCCGTCTCGCCCGCCGCGGCGTGCTGATCCTCGCCGTCTACTGGGCGGGGCTCGCCGTCGCCCTCGTCGTCGAGCGTCCTGCGTACGGCCCTCGCCAGCTCGCCGGGGTCCTGGCCACCCTCCCTCCGTGGCGGCAGACCACCGTTCCCGGCTTCGGGCAGGGCTGGGTGCTGTCCACCGTGCTCCTCTTCGCCCTCCTCGACGCGCTCGTCACCGCGGCGCGTCGAGCCGGGCGCCGGTTCGCACCTCGGCTCGGGGCGGTCGACCCCGTTGTCGCCTGGACCGGAGTGGCCGTCGCCGGCTTGGCCGCACGAGTGATCCTGATCCTCGCCGGGCACCCGCTCGCCGACGGGCCCCTCGCCCGCCTTCCGGCGAACCTCGACGTCCTCGCGCTCGGCGCGCTCGCCGTGCACCGCGCCGACGTGTTCCGCCGGATCGGACGGCGCGCCGGGGTGGCGCTGATCGCCGGGGGACTGCTCGTCGCCGGCGCGCTGCCGATCGCGCCGCGCGACCTGAGCGGCGGCAACGCGGTGGAAGTCCTCCGCCACCTGCTGATGCTCGTGATCGCCGCCGGCGCGCTCGCCGTCACCGCCGCGGGGACGGCGCCGCCCCGGTCCGGATGGAGGTACGCGGCCACGGCCGGTCTCGGTGCGTTCGTCTTCCATCAGGCGGCGATCGATCTCGTCCTGCGCCAGTACGTCGAGCGCCGGCAAGCCGCCGCGGTGGGGACGGTGATCACCGGGGCGTGGGTCGCTCCCCTGCTCTGGGTCGGTCTCCTCGCCGCGGCGCTCGGTCTGCTCCTCGCCGCCCTCGTCGATGCCGGGCGTGGCCGGGGCGCGAGATGGTCGCCTCCGGCGCGCCTCGCCGCCGTCGCCGCCGGAGCGTTCGTCGTGCGCGTCGTCGCCCTGTTCACCGTCGCCCCCCCGAAGCCCGACGGCGGGGATCCGCTCTTCTACCACACGACGGCGAACCTCCTCGCCCAGGGCCGCGGCTTCATCGAGCCGCTGCACTGGATCGCCTACGGGTCGCGGATCCCCTCCGCGTTGCACGGGCCCGGATACCCGGTGTTCCTCTCCGCCTTCTCCCGCCTCGGGGGGACGACGATCTTCGATCACCGGATGGCGTCGATCCTGGCCGGCACGGCGATCGTCGTCATCGCCGGGGTGATCGCCCGCCGCCTCGCCGGTGGCGGCGCGATGCTCGTCGCCGCGGTCCTCGCCGCGCTCTACCCGAACCTGTGGATCATCGACGTGGTGCTCTTCCCCGAAGGGCTCTTCGTCGCCGTCACCGGGTTGGCGATCCTCGCCGCGTACCGCTTCGTCGATACCCGCAGTGCTTGGGCGGCGGCCGCACTGGGGGTGTTCGTCGGGCTCAGCGCGATGGTCCGCGGCGAGGGCTTGTTCCTCACCGTGTTGCTCATCGTGCCCCTGATCGCGTGGCGTCGAGAACTTCCCTGGAAGCGGAGGATCGCCCTCCTCGCCGTCGCCGCGGCGGGCACGCTGGGGGCGATCGCCCCCTGGACGATCCGCAACGCGGCCCGCTTCGACTCGTTTGTCACCTTGTCGACCAACGGAGACGAGCTCAACGTCTACGCCAACTGCGCCGACACGTACTCCGGGAAGTACCTCGGGTTCTGGCTGTTCGACTGCCAGGAGCGGCTCCGCGCCGAACACGGTGAAGCCCCGGGCGACGAGGCGCAGCGCGCCCGCTACTGGCGCGGTGTCGGCTGGGACTACGCCAGGGCACATGTCTCCGAACTGCCCAAGGTCGTCGCGGCGCGCGTCGGCCGGCAGTGGGAGCTGTTCCGCCCACTGCAGAACGTCGAGTTCGCCCCGATCGAGGGACGGAACAAGAACGCCGCGTTCGCCGGGCTGCTCTCCTACTACGCGTTGATCCCCTTCGCCGTGATCGGC
>CAZQEJ010000180.1:0-1637 GCA_964592165.1 uncultured Ilumatobacteraceae bacterium
CTATCCTCCGCAGACCATTCACTGGCGGCGCGCTCAAGCGCGGAGCGCAGCGCTTCGAGACGTGCCTTGGCGGCATCGCTCAACGTCGGGTTGTCGCGGAGCAGGCCCCCGATGCTGCGGCGTGATTGCAGCGCCACGGACGGACCGGTCGGCATGATGCCGTCGAGCACAGCGCGAACGGTCACCCGCAGGTTTGCTGCCGCGCCCTGGTTCGCAGCCGCACCGCCTTCGACGAGCTCGCGGTTCGTCTGCGCACCCGAGTCGAGGAGCGTGAACACCTTGCCGAGCTGGCCGTCGTTGTTGCGCAGCGCGTCAGCAAGCTCGACGCGCAGCTCGCCTTGTGCTTCGTCCATCTCGTCTCCCTGTCCGGTCGGCCGAAGGTCTCAAGCGGCTGCGGGCTGTTGCCCTTGTCGATGGTCCAGAACTTCCAGCCGTCGCCGTCGTGGCCAGCAGCAGCGGCCGCCGCGTCGGGGCTTTCCTGGCCGAGTCCGCCGACGCTGAGGCCGTAGTGGTCGGTCACCACGACGACCGCGTTCGGGCCGTCCGCGCCGTGGAGCATGTCGCCGGGACCCGTGCTTGCGATAGTCACCAGTGTGCTCTCCAGTCAGGTCGCAACCCGGCCACATATGGCACTTCCTCGGATGACGGACCTCGTCCACGAGCAGACGTCCGACGCTGATCGGCATCGCTGACCCTACTTTGGTCTGGTCCGCGGTCGGATGTTGTTGGTCCTCCCGGCGCCCCGTTGCGGACGCGCGGCTCGCCGCTTGTGGCCCACTATCGCCCGCCGGTGGGGCTCCACGCCGAACGCAGCCCTCGTGGGGGGCGGACTCGCCGTCGCGTGTTGGGTTCGGGCGGCTGGTGGGGCGACGTAGGGCGGGTGACGACAGGGAACGAGCAACGGTCCGTACACGCAGACGGAGGGCTCGTCGGGTGGGTGCCGTTCCTCCTCCCCGGGGTGATCTGGGGAGCGTCGTTCCTGTTCATCGCCGAGGGGTTGGAGTCCTTCGACCCGATGGGCGTCACGTTCCTGCGCGTCCTGTTCGGGTTCGTCACCCTCGCCGTATTCCCCACCGCTCGCCGTCCCGTGCGGCGCGCCGACCACGGGCGCATCGCCGTGCTCGGGGTGATCTGGATGGCCTTCCCGCTGAGCATGTTCCCCTTCGCCGAGCAGCACGTGTCCTCCGCCTTGACCGGGGTGCTCAACGGGGCGACGCCGATCTTCGTCACGATCGTCGCCATGGCGATCGCCCGACGGGTCCCCTCCCGGGGGATCGTCGTCGGCCTCGCCGTCGGTGTCCTCGGCACCGTCCTGATCGCCCTCCCCGGCCTCGGTGAGGGCTCCAGTTCCCTCGGTGCGATCGGGATGATCCTCGTCGCTCTCGTCTCCTACGGCTTCGCCCTCAACCTTGCTTCCGGCCTTCAGCAGCGCAACGGGGGCCTGCCGGTGATCTGGCGGGCGCTCGGCGTTGCCGTCGTGCTCACCGCCCCGTTCGGCATCCCGGCGGTGCTCGACGGCCGACCCCACCCGGTGCCGATGCTCTCGTTGGTCTGCCTCGGTTGCCTCGGCACGGGAGCGGCCTACGTGATCCTGACGAACAACGCCGGTCGCGGCGGGGCGGCGCGGGCGTCCGCCT
>CAZQEJ010000180.1:1737-3113 GCA_964592165.1 uncultured Ilumatobacteraceae bacterium
TCAGGGGAGGTCGGGGCCGAGGTCGTAGGTGGGCCACTCCCCTGCCGGAACGGTGGCCAGTGCACTGCGCATTACCGCGCTGAGTACGGCGGCGTGGTCGGCGAACTTGCCGTTGACCATGATCGACCAGCTCAACCCGTCGGCGTCGTGGACGACGAGCGTGCGTGATCCCTCGAGTGCCCCGGAGTGGCCGAACCCCGCCCCGTCGTCGAAGTTGATCAGCGCCAGCCCGTACCACGTGCCACCCTCGCCGCGGGCGGTCGCCGGGCGGGCGCGCATCTGAGCCAGTTGGGTGTAACCGAGGAGGTGGACGCCGGGCTTGTTCGGGTCGAGACCGTCGACGATCCGCACCGCGTCGACCGGGGTGCCCATCCACGCCCCGGCCGCTCCGATCGATTCCATGAACCACCCGCCACCGCGCTCGTTCAGCCCGGGCGTGCGGTGGGCGACGTCCAGCGGGGCCCGCGTGTACGTCGCGCCCGTGTACATGTCGAGCACCCCGCGAGGTACCTGGACCTCGTCGCGCACGACGTCGGACCACGGCCGCCCGGTGACCGCCTCGATCACCAGCCCGAGGAGGCAGAAGTTGAGGTTCGAGTACGAGTAGTGCGTCCCCGGATCCCAGGACAACGGGCGGGCGACCGCCCAGCGCGCCCCAGCCGGGCAACTCGTCGGGCCCGGCGGACCGAACGCGGCGAGCACCGACGCTTCGTCGTCGAAGAACGGGTCCGGGTAGGCGGGGATCCCCGACGTGTGCCCGAGCAGGTCGCGGATCGTGATCGCCCGCAACCGCCCGTCCGCGCCCGCAGGGAGCGGTACGGCCGCGCCGACGAGCGGCCACACCGGGTCGTCGAGGCGGAGCAGGCCGCGCCCGGCGAGGCGCATGATCGTCGCCCCGGTGAGCATCTTGGAGATGCTGGCGAAGCGGAAGTGGTGCTCGACGCGCATCGGCTCCCCCGTCGCCGCGTCGGCGGTGCCGTAGGCCCGGGCGTAGACGATCCGCCCATCCTTGGCCACCGCAGCCGACGCCCCGGCGAGCTGGAACAGCCCGAGGAACCCGTCGATCACTTCGTCGAACGCGGCGATCGGCGGGGATCCCTGGGCGGTCGGGGCGGTCGGGGCGACGAGCGGGTCGGCCGCGGCGGGCGCCCCGAGGAAGAATCCGGCGACGTCGACGACGGCCTCCGTGCGGGCCTGCGGGTAGAGGCTGATCGTCGCCGCCGGCCCGACGGGGACGAGACCGAACGCGGCGACGGTCGCCCCCGGGGAGCTCGCGTTGACGTTCGAGGTCTCCGGGCGGGCCGTGCGCGCCGGGTAGGCGGTGAGGTACATCGGCGCCGAGGTCTGCGTCAGCGTCAGGTTGGCGGCGACGATCC
>CAZQEJ010000180.1:3213-4536 GCA_964592165.1 uncultured Ilumatobacteraceae bacterium
CCGCCGTCGCCGAGGGGGACGATCGCCAGATCGGCGGCCGTCTGCCCGCTGCCGAGGTTGACGCTGGAGACCTCCGGGCGAGCGGCCCCGGTCGGCCACAGCGTGACGTAGCTCGTCGCTGTCGCGTCGACGGCGGTGACCGTGATCAGTGCGGCGGCAGCGCCGGCGGGGACGCCCGCCGCTCCCCCGACCGCGACCTCGAACACGCTGTGATCGGCGGGCTTGGTGCCGCCACGAGTGTCGAGCAGGCGGGCCGGGGTGACCGCCAGCGTCCGCCCGCTCGTCGCAGTACCGGCTGCGCCCGGCACAGCGACATACACGCCGGACAGGTCGACGAGGAGGTGGGTCGCCATCGACGCGTAGATGCTCACTCGGCCGCCGTCGCCGAGGGGGACGATGGCCATGTTGGCCACTGCGGGACCGGGGTCGTCGACGTTCAGGTTGGAGACCTCGGGCCGGGCCGAACCAGTCGGCCAGGCGGTGACGTACCCGCCGCTCACCGAGTCGACCGCGGTGATCGTCACGGCGATCGCCGTCGGGGTGCCGCTGACCGCCAGGCCCAGCTCGTCGACGTCGATCGTCACCGACGATCCGGCGGTGACCAGCCCGGCCGGGCCGATGTCGGCCCGGCGTGTGTCGACGATCCGCCGCGGGCTGACCGGGACGAACGTCGCCGCCCCGGTCGGCACCGTGGACTGCTGCCGGGGAGCGGCTGCTGCGGCGGGAAGGCCGCGGTTCGCCTCCACCACCGGGCCCGCGGTGACGACCAGCACGGCCGACGACACGACCAGCGACGCGGCGAGGGCGCGCCGGCCCGCGACGGCGAGCTTCGAGGTCGGCCGCATGGGTGGCAGGCTAGGTGAACCGCGAACCGGCGGGCAGTCGGCGGGCGGACGCAACCATCCTCGACAGGTTCGGTGGGGAGCGCTCGGGCCTACGATGGGTGCCGATGCCTGGATCTGGCGACGTCCCGTACGCCGCGATCTTCGAGGGGATCGCCGATGCGGTGATCTACGCCGACCGCGAAGGGACGATCCGCGCCTGGAACGACGGAGCGACCGCGGTGTTCGGCTTCACCGCCGATGACACCCTCGGCGTGAACCTCGACATCATCATCCCCGAGAAGCTGCGCGCCGCGCACTGGAAGGGGTTCTACGCGGCGATGGAGCGTGGAGCCACCACGGGCGGACGCGAAGCCCGGCTGACACGTGGCATCCACAAAGACGGCGACCGGAAGCTGTACGTGGAGATGACGTTCGCTGTCGTGCTCGGCCCGGACGGCACGGCGACCGGTTCGGTCGCCGTGGCCCGCGACGTGACCGA
>CAZQEJ010000181.1:0-4458 GCA_964592165.1 uncultured Ilumatobacteraceae bacterium
GACGGGCTCCCGTCGGGGTACGGCGGCAGGTCGAGGAGCCCTTCTTCGAGCATGAAGCGCGCCCCTTGGTATCCCTCCTCGCCGGGCTGGAACATGAACAGCACCCGCCCGGCGAGATCGGCGCGATGGGCGCTGAGGACCTTCGCCGCGCCGACGAGCATCGCCACGTGCGTGTCGTGGCCGCAGGCGTGCATCGCCCCGTCGACCTCGCTGGCGAAGTCGAGGCCGGTCTGCTCCGGCATCGGCAACGCGTCCATGTCGCCGCGCAGCAGCACCGTCGGCCCGGGGCGCGCCCCGGTGAGCAAGGCGGTGACACCGGAGGTGTGCTCGTGGGTGGTGATCTGCAGGCCGAGCCCGTCGATCGACTCGCACACCGCGGCGCGCGTCGCCGGCAAGGTGAGCCCGATCTCCGGGTGGCGGTGCAGGCGGCGGCGCAGAGCGACCGTCTCCGGAGCGAGCTCCTCGGCGTGCGCGATCAGATCGGCGAACGGGGTGGCGGTGGGCATGGGCCATGTTACGCCGCGCGCTCGTTTGCCGGAGGGCCGTTCCCCGGGCACCCCTGGAAGGCGCGCCGCCCGGATTCCCGGGGCGACGGCGCACGACGAGGAGGACCTTCCATGTCCGTGGTCTACGGAGCCAACCCCGACGAGCTCGCCGCCCTCGGGATGACCCTCAACCGCCAGATCGAGGCGATCGCCGCGGTGGTCAACGACGTCGCCAGCGTGCTCGCCGGCACGACGTGGACCGGCCCGGCCCGGGACCGCTTCGAGGGGGAGTGGACCGGCTCGTTCCGTACCGCGCTGACCCGCCTGAACGACGCGTTCAGCGCCGCGGGGCAGGACTGCACGCGGCGCAGCGACGAGTTGCGGCGGGTGATGGGCGTGTCCTGAGCGGCCCGGGGTCGTGGTCGCTCGTACCCGGGCCCCTACGCTGGGGGCGTGGAACGGGTGCAGATCGAGTTCACGATCGAGCCGTTCGTCGACGGGAACCCGGGGGAGCACGTCCGCGCCGCGTGGCAGGCCGTCGAGGCGCTCGGGGCGGAGTTGACCGACGGTCCGTTCGGGTCGAGCTCGGTCGTCCCCGCCGATCGCGTCGGTGAGATCGTCGGCGACCTGCTGCGCGCCGCGTTCGGTGCAGGAGCGGTCCGGGTCTCGCTGCACGCCGAACGCCTCGACCGGTGACCGGCGGCGACCGGCTCCCGGATCACCCGCTGATCCGCGCCATCCGCCCGATCGTCGAGGCGCTCGGCGCGCAGGTCGTGCCGCTCGGTCAGCGGGAGCGCTCCGACCTGCCGGTCGTCTGGGAAGGCCGGGAGATCGCGGTGGTGCGCGCCGCGCCGCTCCACGGCGCGCTCGACCGGTTGATCGAGAGCGTCGAGCGCGACCTCGGCGGACGCCTCGACGAGCTCGACCGCGCCGGCAAGCAGCTCGCCGTGCGCCTCCTCGACGAGCGCGGTGCGTTCGTCCTGCGCCGGGCGGTGGAGGACGTCGCCGACGCGATGAACGTGTCGAGGATCACGGTGTACAACTACCTGAACGCGATCCACCGATGAACCGGTCGGGGTGAGTTGCGTCGGGCGATGCGTTCGGCCACGCTAGGCGACGGTGCAAAAACAAGCTCGTGCGGCTGAGACCAGACGCCGCCTGATGTCCGCGATGGAGAAGCTCGTTGCCGATTGGGGCATCGAGGCGGTCAACTTGCGCGACGTCGGGAGGGAAGCGGATCAGCGAAACAACTCTGTCGTCCAATACCACTTCGGAAGCAAGGAGCAGCTCGTCGGAGCCATGCTCGACGAACGCCTCCCACCGCTCGCTGCCCGCGTGGACGAGTCGCTCGCCACACTCCACAGCGACGGTCTGGCCGGTCAGCCGGATGCCGTCGCAGCCGCTCTGGTGGCTTCGTTGCTCGACGCCGAACACGACGAGCGGGCGTTCGTCGCCTTCCTCGCCGCGCTGATCAGCGCGCCACGCTGGGAGGCCCGGCTCGTCGGGCACCCCGCCTTCGCCGCGTCGTTCGCCCACATCCGGGAGGCGATCATCGCCGCCGGAGTGCCCGCCGAGGCCGCCGGCTTCCGCCTCCGCCTGGCCTGGACGATGCTCGTGTCGTTCCTCGCCAGCCCGTGCGGGCAGGAGGAGATCACCGCGGCGAGGCGCGACGAGCTGATCGGGGCGGTCGCCGGGGTGCTGCGCACCCCGGTACGGGCCTGATCCGGGCGCCGATGTCGATCGCGGTCGTCGCCTTCGATGCCGACGACACGCTGTGGCATTCCGAAGACGGGTTCCAGGGGACGACCGCCCGGTACGTGGAGATGATCGCCGAGCGGGCCCCGCGCCTGCCCCCGGCAGAGATCGGCGCGCTGTTGGACTGGACGGAACGGGCGAACCTGGCCCACTTCGGCTACGGGGTGAAGTCGTTCACCTTGTCGATGCTGGAGACCGCCGCGGCGCTGCTCGGCGAGGCCGTGCCCGCCGACCTGGTGCGCGACATCGTCGCCCTCGGCAAGGATCTCCTGGCCCGCCCCGTGGAGTTGATCGACGGGGTGGCCGAGGTGATCCCCCGCGTCGCTGCCGACTACCGCTTGCTGCTGATCACCAAGGGCGACTTGCTCCACCAGGAACGGAAGATCGCCGACAGCGGCCTCGTCGAATACTTCGAGGAACTGGAGATCGTCACCGAGAAGGACCCTCAGACGTACCGGCGGATCCTCGACGAGCACGTCGTCGAGCCGGAGCGGTTCGTGATGGTCGGCAACTCGGTCAAGTCCGACGTCCTGCCCGTGCTGGCCATCGGGGCGCGCGCGGTGCACATCCCCTACGAGCTGGTCTGGACCCACGAGCGCGCCGAGCACAACGGCGACGTTCCCGAGTTGGCCACGATCCGCGACCTCCCGGCCTGGCTCGCCGAGCACGCCTGACGGGCCGTCGCCGGGCGGGCCGTCGCCGGGCACCGCTCGGTCACAGCTTGCGCAGGCGCACCTCGGTGATCCGGTGATCGCCGCCCTTGCGCAAGGTGAGCGAGGCCCGCTGCTTGGTCGGGGCGATGTTCTCGCGCAGGTTGAGCCCGTTGATCTCCTCCCAGATGCCGCGCGCGGTGGCCACCGCCTCGGCGTCGGAGAGGTGGGCGTAGTGACCGAAGAAGCTCGTCGGATCGTGGAACACCGTCTCTCGCAGGGCGAGGAAGCGGTTGACGTACCAGCGTTCGATGTCGGCCTCGTCGGCGTCGATGTAGATCGAGAAGTCGAAGTAGTCGGAGACGAACTCGTCGACTTCGGCGGCGACCTGCAACACGTTGAGGCCCTCGAGGATGAGGATGTCGGGGTGATGGACGGCGAGCTGTAGCCCGGGGACGATGTCGTAGGCGACATGCGAGTAGACGGGGGCGGTGACCTCCCCGGCGCCGCTCTTCACGGCGCGCAAGAAGGCGAGCAGCTCCTTGGTGTCGTAGCTCTCGGGGAAGCCCTTGCGGTGCATCAGGCCCCGTTCGGAGAGCACCTTGTTCGGGTAGAGGAACCCGTCTGTGGTGAGCAACTCGACGCGAGGGTGGTCCGGCCAGCGGCACAGCAGGGCCTGCATCACCCGGGCGAAGGTGCTCTTGCCGACGGCGACGCTGCCGGCGACGCCGATCACGTAGGGGACCTTGGGGGCGATCGTGCCGAGGAACGTGGCGGTCACCTTGTGCAGGTTCTGGGTCGCGGCCACGTACAGGTTGATCAGGCGGGTCAACGGCAGGTAGATCTCGACGACTTCCTCGAGGTCGATCCGCTCGTTGATCCCGCGCAGCGCCCCGAGGTCCTTCTCCCGGATCAGCAACGGCGTGGCCGCACGCAGGTCGGACCATTCGGAACGATCGAAGCTCAGGTAGCGGTCCTCCACCGAGGGGAAACGGTGTCAGATCGGTCGCCGCACGCCCAAACGCGAGCCGTCCCGGACCGTGTCCGGGGCGCGGGGCGAACCGTGACAGATCGGCCGCCTACGCTGGCCGCGACCGAACCACGACGGCAGGAACGATGATGACCGAGCGGACCGACATCGCCGAGGTGCTCGCCGAGTTGCGCGCCACGCTCGGCGACAAGGCCGTCGTCGCCGGCGACGACGTGAACCCCGACCTGACCCACGACGAGTGCCTGACCGTGCCGCCGTCGAGGCCGTTCGTCGCCGTCCACCCGGCGTCCACCGAGCAGGTCGCCGAGGTGCTGCGCGTCGCCTCCCGGCACCGCATCCCGGTGACCGCCCGCGGCGCGGGCACGGGCCTGTCCGGCGGGGCCGTCCCCCACCCCGGATCGATCCTCGTCGTGTTCGACGAGATGGCCGGCGTGGTCGAGATCGACGCCGAGAACCACACGGCCACCGTGCAGCCGGGTCTCACCCTCGACCGCCTGGACGCCGCGCTCGCCCCCCTCGGTCTCGTCTACCCGGTGTTCCCTGGCGAATACTCGGCGAGCATCGGCGGCAACGTGAG
>CAZQEJ010000182.1:0-4385 GCA_964592165.1 uncultured Ilumatobacteraceae bacterium
AGGACATCGCCATCGCCTTGGACCCGGCGACGAGCGAGCTGTACCGCGACGGCGCCTACCACCTGAAAGGCGAAGGCAAGGTGCTCTCCAGCGACGACTTCGTCGCCTACTGGGCCCGGCTGGTCGGCACCTACCCGATCGTCTCCATCGAAGACGGGATGGCCGAGGACGACTGGGACGGGTGGAAGGCGTTGACCGCGGCGATCGGCGACCGGGTCCAGCTCGTCGGCGACGACCTGTTCGTCACGAACACCCGCCGCCTGGCGATGGGCATCGAGCGCGGCGTGGCCAACAGCGTGCTCGTCAAGGTCAACCAGATCGGCTCGCTGACCGAGACGCTGGAGACCGTCGAGCTGGCCACCCGCCACGCGTACACGAGCGTGATGAGCCACCGCTCCGGGGAGACCGAGGACGCGACGATCGCCGACCTCGCCGTGGCGACGAACTGCGGCCAGATCAAGACCGGCGCCCCGGCCCGCTCGGACCGGGTGGCGAAGTACAACCAGCTGTTGCGGATCGAAGCGGAGCTCGGCGAGGACGCCGCCTACCGCGGCCGCGGCGCGCTCGCCCGGGGGGCACGTTGAACGACCGGCACGGCGGTCGCGGCGGTGGGTCGACGGGCACGATCGAGCGCGGCCCCGGACACCACACGACGACGATCCCCCGCGCCACGCGGGACCGCACCGGACCGTCGGGACGCCTGACCCGACCCGGGGAGGACACCCGCCTGCTGCGCCGGCCGCGCTCGCGCTGGCTGGCCGCGACGGTCGGAGCGGTGATCGTGCTCGCCCTCGCCGCCACGCTGTTCGTGTTGCCGATCCGCCACTCCCTGGCGCAGCGCCGCCAGCTCGCGGACACCCAGGGGCAACTCGCCGAACTGAAAGCCGCGAACGATCGGCTCGCCGAGCAGAACGCGCAGCTGGAGACGTCGGCGGGCGTCGAGCGGGCGGCGCGTGATGATCTCGGCTACCAGCTCGCCACCGAGCGGGTCGCCGCCGCCCTGCCCCCACCGCAGATCCCTGCCGCGCTTCCGCCCGGTTGGCCGAACGACCTCGTCGGGCAGATCCTCAGCGTGCGCACGATCGCCGCGCTGGAGGCCGCTTCGGCCCCCGCGACGACGGTTGCGCCGGCACCGGCTCCCGCCGCCGCGCCAGCGGCGATCGGTGGGTAGCGAGCCCGGCCGGGGCAGCGGGTGGCGCCCACCGACGCCCGCTCGCTGGCGTGCGTGGTCCCACCCGCCCGACAACTAGGGTCGCACGCACACCCAGGGGCGCCGCCGGGGATCGGCAGCAGGGGATCGGAGGAGCAGCGTGGTAGGGAGCATTCTGGGGAACAGGGTCCGCCGGTTGGAGGATCCGAAGTTCCTCACCACGGGCGGGATGTACGTCGAGGACCTGCTCGACGAGCCGCTGCTTGCCGGTGGGGCGCATGTCACCTACGTGCGTTCGACGGTCGCCCACGCGCGGATCGTCTCGATCGACACGAGTGAAGCCGCGGCGGCCCCCGGGGTGGTCGCCGTGTTCACCGCGGCGGACCTCGGCCTCGAGCCGGCCGGCGCGGCGTTCAATCCGATGGTCACCCGCACCCTGCTCGCGTCGGGCAAGGTCCGCTTCGTCGGCGAGCCGGTCGCAGTGGTGATCAGTGAGACACGCGCCCAGGGTGAGGACGCGGCGGAGATGGTCGTCGTCGACTACGACCCGCTGGAGGTCCTCGTCGATCCCGAGGCGGCGATGACCTCCTCGACGCTGCTCTACGAGACCGCGGGGAGCAACGTCGTGTTCGACTCGACCGCGCTGGGGATGCCCGACCTGAGCGGTGAGGAGTACTTCGCGGGCTGCGACGTCGTGGTCCGCGGCCGCGTCGTCAACCAGCGCGTCGCTCCCTGCCCGTTGGAGGTGCGCGGCTCGGCCGTCGCCTGGGTCGACGGGCGGCTCCACCAGTGGCTCTCCACCCAGCACGCGCAGAGCGCCCGCGACGCGATCGCCGCGGCGAACGGGATCGACGCGCCGGCGGTGCGGGTCATCGCCCCCGACGTCGGCGGCGGCTTCGGAGCGAAGATCGGGGCCACGCCGGAGGAGATGCTCCTCGGCCGCTTGGCCAAGGAGGTCGGCCGCCCGTTGCACTGGCGAGAGACGCGCACCGAGTCGATGATCGGCTTCCTCCACGGCCGCGGTCAGGTGCAGCACCTGACGATCGGCGGATCGCGTGACGGCAAGGTCCTCGCCTACCGCCTGCACGTCATCCAAGACGCCGGCGGCTTCGCCGAGATGGGCACGATCCTGCCCCCGTTCATGACCCGCCCGATGGCCTCCGGGGTGTACGCGATCCCCAAGATCGAGTGCCGGACGACGTCGGTGGTGACGAACACGACCCCGATCGGGGCGTATCGCGGCGCGGGCCGCCCGGAGGCGACGTACGCGATCGAACGGGCGATTGACATGTTCGCCGCGGCGGTCGGCCTCGACCCGGTGGTCGTCCGCCGAGCGAACCTGATCCCCGAGTTCCACGAGCCGCACACGACGGTGATGGGCCAGGAGTACGACGTCGGCAACTACGCTGGGGCGCTGGACAAGGTCCTCGCCGCGGCCGGCTACGACGACCTGCGCGCCGAGCAAGCCGTCCGCCGGGCCCGCGGCGACACCGTCCAGCTGGGTATCGGGTTGTCGACCTACGTGGAGATCACCGGCCACGTCCCCCCATCGGGCGAGTACGCCAAGATCGAGGTCCTGCCCAGCGGCAAGGCGGTCGTGTTCACCGGCACGTCGCCCCACGGGCAGGGCCACCACACGGCGTGGGCGATGATCGCCTCCGAGCGGACCGGCATCCCGATCGAGGACATCGAGCTCGTCTGGGGCGACACCGACCTCGTCCCCCGCGGCGGGGGGACGATGGGCTCCCGTTCGCTGCAGCACGGCGGCTCGGCGGTGCAGAAGGCCGCCGAGGAGCTCGTCGAGCAGGCCAAGCGCCTCGCCGCCTCGATGCTCGAGGCCGACGTCGCCGACATCGTCCTCGACACCGGCAACGGCTCGTTCCACGTGGCCGGCGCCCCGGCGGTGGCCCGCACCTGGGCCGACCTCGCTGCCGACCGGGCCGAGGACGGCGGCCTCACCCAGGAGACCGATTACGTCTCGGGTGGGCCAACGTTCCCCTTCGGCGCCCACCTCGCGGTCGCCGAGGTCGACACCGAGACGGGCAAGGCCCGCCTCGTGCGCCACGTCGCCTGCGACGACGCGGGCACGGTGATCAACCCGCTGCTACTCGAAGGGCAGATCCAAGGAGGGATCGGACAAGGCGCGGCTCAGGCGTTGCTCGAAGAGGTCCGCTACGACGACGACGGGAACCCGATCACCTCGAACCTCGCCGACTACGCGTTCATCTCCGCGGCCGAGTTGCCGATGTTCGAGATCGTCCACTCCGAGACACCCACGCCGCGCAACGTGCTCGGGGCCAAGGGCGTCGGCGAGTCGGGGACGATCGGCTCGACGCCCGCGGTCCACGCCGCGGTGATCGACGCCCTCGCCCACCTCGGCGTGCGTCACATCGACATGCCGACCACACCGCAGCGGGTATGGCAGGCGATCGCCGCCGGCCGCTCCTGAGGGGACGCATCCCTCGTGCCACGACGCCGACGCAGATGGTGTAAGAAAGAACGGATCAGGGCAACCGACATCTCCTGGGGGGTCATGCCGTGAACATCACGGTCACTGTCAACGGCCGCGCGCAATCGCACGACGTCGAGCCGCGCACACTTCTCGTCCACTACCTGCGCGAGACCCTCGGGCTCACCGGGACCAACGTCGGCTGCGACACCACGTCGTGCGGGGCCTGTACGGTCCACCTCGACGGGGAGTCGGTGAAGAGCTGCACGGTCCTCGCCGTGCAGGCCGACGGCCACGAGGTGACGACGATCGAGGGGCTCGCCTCCGGCGGCGAGATGCACCCGATGCAGCAGGCGTTCATGGAGAACCACGGCCTGCAGTGCGGCTTCTGCACGCCGGGGATGGTGATGGCCTCGATCAGCCTGCTCGACGAGAACCCCCACCCGACCGAGGACGAGGTCCGCACCGGGCTGGAGGGCAACCTCTGCCGCTGCACCGGCTACCACAACATCGTCCGTTCGGTGCTCTCGGCCGCGGAGGCGACGGCATGACGATCACCGAGTCCGCGCCGGCCGGGGTGATCGGCTCCCGGCGCCTGCGCCGTGAGGACCCCGCGCTGCTCACCGGCGAGGCCAAGTTCACGAGAGACCTCCCCGTCCCGGGAGCGTTGCACCTCGCGGTGGTGCGCAGCCCCTACGCGCACGCCCGGATCCGTTCCGTCGGTCTCGACGCGGCGCGCTCCGCGCCCGGCGTCGTCGCCGCCTACTCCGGCGCCGACCTGCGCGA
>CAZQEJ010000183.1:0-4365 GCA_964592165.1 uncultured Ilumatobacteraceae bacterium
GAGGCGTTCTCCACCCCGGAGGGCAGCGGGATGTCCAGCGAGACGATCCTCTTCGAGCTCCACCGCCCCGGGGGCGACGTCGGCCGCCTCGTTGCCCGGCTCGCCCCCGTGGACGACGCGTTCCCCGTGTTCGAGCGCTACGACCTGGAGCTCCAGGGGCGGCTGATGACGATGGTCGGCGAGCTGACCGACATCCCCGTCCCCAGGGTCGTCGCCTACGAACCCGATCCGGCGTGGCTCGGGTCGCCGTTCCTCGTCATGGAACGGGTCACCGGCGCGGCCCCCGCCGATGTCCCGCCGTACGTGTTCGGTGGTTTCGTCTGCGAGATGGACGACGCCGGCCGGGAGGTGATGGCGCGCAACGCCGTGCGGATCCTCGCTCGCCTGCACGAGATCGGCCCGCGCACCCACGACCTCTCCTTCCTCGGTGAGGCGCGCTGCGGCCCCGCATTGATCGATCACCTCCTCGACAGCCAGCGCCACTACTACGAGTGGGCGCGCGGCGAGCTGCGCTCCCCGTTGATCGAGGCGACCCTCGACTGGCTCGAGGCGCACCGCCCGGACGTCGCCGAGCCGGTGCTCAACTGGGGTGACAGCAGGATCGGCAACGTCCTCTGGGACGGCCCCACCCCCGTCGCGGTGCTCGACTGGGAGATGGCCGCGATCGGGCCGCGGGAAGTCGACCTGGCCTGGATGGTCTTCATGCACCGCTTCTTCCAGGAGATGGCGGTCACCTACCAGTTCCCCGGGCTGCCCGACTTCCTCACCACGGCGCAGGCCGTGCGCCACTACGAGCAGCTCAGCGGGCACGCGCTCGGCGATCTGCGCTGGTACGAGGTGTACGCCGCGCTGCGCTTCGCGATCATCTCCGTGCGCACCTCGTCGCGCTCCGCGCACTACGCCGATGCGGCGGAGGTCGGGGACCCCGACGACCTGATCATGTTCCGGCCGCTGCTGGAGAAGATGCTCGCCGGCACCTATTGGGACCGAGCGGGATGAGGGTGAGCCGATCACCCCGTTTCGCCGCCCGACTGCCCAACTCCCCTCCGCGACCGGTGAGCCGCCGCTAGGTTGACCCGACCATGCTCCGACGCATCTCATCGGCGCCTGCGCTCGGAATCCTTGTCGCACTCGGGATGGTGCTCGCCGGCTGTGGCGGCGCCGCTCCGGCGAGCCCTGTCGGGGGGAGTGCCAACGGGCGGACGGTGACGCTCTCGTTGCGTTGGGAGAGCCCGGGACAACCGATCACGCGCAGCGTGCTGATCCGTTCCGGGACGGTCGTCGTCGCCGGGGAGAGATCGTTGGCCAAGACCGATTCGGAGGGGATCGCTGCGTTCGACCTGGCCGGTGGGACGTTGCGGTGGGAGCACCCGTTGCGGGCCGGGAACGACCCGCAAGCGGTGCTGATGCGTGCCCCGAACCTGCGTGTCGTCGCCGCCCGCGACGGCGTGTACC
This sequence comes from uncultured Ilumatobacteraceae bacterium, assembly GCA_964592165.1. GTDB lineage: Bacteria > Actinomycetota > Acidimicrobiia > Acidimicrobiales > Ilumatobacteraceae > JAWKHV01. Next base: position 1,456 of record CAZQEJ010000183.1, read on the forward strand.
TCTCCGCGTTCTCCTCGACCGCCCCGGCGACCGACCCGATCGTCGGCTATTCGCTGACGACCGGTGAGCGGCTGTTCCCCAGCGAGGGCAAGCTCGACGCGTCGCGCACCGACGAGGAGCTCGTCGGGGCGAACCGTGACGGGCTGGTCAGCAGCATCGGCGTCGTGCGCAGCCCGGTCACCGGGATCGTCACCCGTCTCAAGCAAGTCCCCGGAACGGTGCTCGGCGTCGCCGGGCAGGTCGCCCTGGCGTGGACGTCGGGGTTGCTCACTGGCTACGACCTGTCCACCGACGTCGCCCGCTGGACGACGCAACTCGACGCCCGGCCAAACGTGGTCGTCCTCGACGAGCAGCGCGTCGTGGTCGCCGCCGACAGCGGCTGGCAGGTGCTCGACGTGACGGACGGGAGCGCGCGGGACCTCCCCGTGAAGGGTGTCGTGGACAGCTTGAACACGTTCTCCGCGTGCACCACGGCGAGCTTCCAGTCGTTCCCCGTCGGTCGCTTCGGCAACCAGGTCGCGTGCGACGGCGAGTACGTCGCGGTCGGCCGAGGGGGTCGCCTGGAGGTGACCGGAGTGGCCACGGGCAAGACGGTGTCGATCGCTGCCTGTGACCCGGAATCCGCGCCGTTCGCCGTCGGCGACGGTCTCGTCGTGTGCTCCGCGTCCGCCCAGGGGACGATCTCGTTGAGGGTCCTCGACGCTGCCACCGGGTTCCTCCTCGGCCGTTACGACGACCCCCACCGCGCTCCCGCGGGGATCGCTGTCGACCACGGGTCGGTGGTGCTCAGCGGTGGAGACGGGCGCCTCGCCGTGTTCGCCGTGACCCGCTGAACAGCGCGCCCGCCGCCGTCACGGGGTGCCCGCGATCACCTCGGCGATCTCGTCGACCAATCCCCAGGACAGCGCCGTGCGTGCGTCGAGGCGCGCTCCGCTGAGCGCCAGCCAGGCGGTGCGCTGGCGGCCGATCCGCCGCGGCAGGCTGACCGTGCCCCCGGCACCGGGGACGAGGCCCAGGGACAGCTCGGGCAGGGCGATGATCGTCGCCGGGTCGGCGACGACGCGCCCGCCGAACGCGGGCAGTTCGATCCCGGCGCCCATCGCCGCGCCGTGGAGCCGGCTCGTCACCTTCGGCCCGAGGGCGGCGAGCAGGCGTCCCGGGTGACGGGCGAGGCGGATCAGGTGTGCGCTCGCCGGGTCGGGGAACGAGCCGAACTCGTCGAGATCGCCACCGCTGCAGAACGAGGGCCCCGTCCCGGCGACCTCCACCGTCTTGATCGTCTCATCGGCGAGGGCCAGCTCGAGGGCCTGGACGAGGCCGTCGCGCAGCCGGGTGCTGAATGCGTTGTGCACGTGGGGTCGGGCGAGGGTGATCGCCAGCGCTGCCCCGGCGCGTTCGGTGAGCACCGCCGGGCCGATCTCCGGTGGCCGGTCGTGGGCGGGACGGCGCGCTCGCCAGGCAGCGAACTCCGGCCCCCCCTGGAGCAGTGAATAGGCCATCGACTCGGCGACCAGACCTTCGGTGATCGAGCGCTGTTCGCTGCCTCGCAACAGCACCGCAAGCGTCGTCGCCGCCAATGGGTGGGCGGCGACGGGGGTGAGCACCTCGTCGAGCTCGCCGCCCGCGGCGCCGACGACGACGTCGAAGGCCGCCGCGTACTCGTCGGCGAGGCTGTCGTGGACCTCGGCGCGCACCGCTACGGTCACCGTCGCCAGTTCGGCGAGGGCGCGGCCGAAGGAGACCGCGTCGGGGAGCCCGGAACGGTGCAGTCCGACCAACTCGACGACGAGCGGTCCGGCACCCGCGGCCATCGCCAGCTCGCCCGGACCGCGTGGGTCGGCGAGCCGGTCGCACAGCTCGGGCAGGCGCAGCCGGGTGACGCTCACGCGCCCCGACGATACGGTTCGCGCCGATGCCCGCCACGGATGCCTCCCCGGCCCCCGGTCGCTCGCCGCGGTCCGGGCCCGGTCCGGAGGCGGTGGTGAGCGCACCGACGTTGGCGCAGCTGACCGGGCTGCCCGGGGGACCGCCGGCCCGGATCGAGGCGAACGTCGTCGAGTCGATCGCCGCTCTTGGCGACGCCTTCACCGCGGCGACCGGAGCACTCGGTGCCGGGCTCGCCGTCGACCCGTTCGAAGTCGTCACCCGCCGGGCGCGGTTGGCCGGCCTGCGCCGGGCGGGAACGATCTCCTGCGGCGGGGCGTGCCACCTGCTGCGCGTCGCTGACGGCTGGCTGGCCGTGAGCCTCGCCCGCCCGTCGGACCGTGACCTGCTCCCGGCCTGGCTCGGCGAACCGTTCCGGGGGGACTGGGTGGAGCTCGCCGCCGTGGTGCGCACGCGGCTCTCTGCTGATCTGCGGGCGCAGGCCAGCTTGCTCGGGCTACCCGTCGGCGTGCTCGGTGAGCGTCGATGGAGCGCAGGCCCGATCGTTCCCGCCGAAGCCCACGGCGAAGCCGCCCCCTGGGATCCGCGAGGCCCTGCCTTGGGTGGCCTGCGCGTCGTCGACTGCTCGTCGTTGTGGGCCGGGCCGCTGTGCGCACGGTTGCTCGAGATCGCCGGTGCGTCGGTGACCAAGGTGGAGAGCGCCGAACGTCCCGACGGGGCGCGCGCCGGGAACGCCGCGTTCTTCGCCTCGCTGCGCGGCCGGCGCACCGAGCGCCGGATCGCGCTGAGCACCGCCGAGGGACGGGCGGAATTCGCCGAGCTGATCGCCGGTGCCGACGTGGTCATCGAAGGTTCCCGACCGCGAGCCTTCGCCCAGTTGGGGATCGACGCGGCGACGATGCTCTCCGGCAATGTGCGGGTGTGGATCTCGATCACCGGGCATGGGCGTGTCGCCGCGCCGGAGCGGGTCGGTTTCGGCGACGACGCGGCGATCGCCGGAGGGCTCGCGGCTCACGTCGTGAGGGC
>CAZQEJ010000184.1:0-4320 GCA_964592165.1 uncultured Ilumatobacteraceae bacterium
TCGTCGATCACCTCGTCGCGCTTGCAGAAGGCGAAGCGCACGAGGTGGCGGCCCTCGGCAGTATGTTCGTAGAACACGACGTTGGGGATCGCCACCACCCCGCACCGCTCGGGCAGGGTGCGGCAGAAGGCGAGCCCGTCCCCGTCGGGCTGGATCGGGCGGATGTCGGCGGTGACGAAGTACGTGCCCGACGGGCGGTAGGCGGTGAACCCTGCAGCCTGCAAGCCGCTGAGCAGCTTGTCCCGCTTGGTCTCCAGCGCCGCAGCGAGCTCCCGGAAGTACTCGTCGCCGAGGCGAAGGCCGGCGGCGATCGCCGGCTGGAACGGGCCGCTGCCGACGTAGGTGAGGAACTGCTTGGCCGTGCGCACCGCGGTGACGAGGGCCGTCGGCCCGCACACCCAGCCGACCTTCCACCCCGTGGTGTTGAACGTCTTCCCCCCGGAGGAGATGACCAGCGTGCGCTCGCGCATCCCCGGCAGTCCGGCGATCGGCACGTGGCGCACGCCGTCGAAGATGAGGTGTTCATAGACCTCGTCGGTGACGACGATCAGGTCGTGCTCGACGGCCAGCTCGGCGATCGCCGCGGCCTCCGCGGCGCTGAGCACCTTGCCCGTCGGGTTGTGCGGGGTGTTCAGCAGGATCAGCTTCGTCTTCGCCGTGATCGCGCCGCGCAGCGCGTCGAGGTCGAGGGCATAGTCGGGTGGGCGGAGGGTCACCAGGCGGGGGGTCGCCCCGGCGAGGGCGATGCACGCCTGGTAGCTGTCGTAGGTCGGTTCGAGGGCGAGGACCTCGTCGCCCGTGTCGCACAGGGCGAGCAACGCGGCGGCGATCGCCTCCGTCGCCCCGACGGTGACGAGCACCTCGTTGCCCGGGTCGTAGCGCACCCCGTGGAAGCGGAGCTGGTGCTCGGCGATCGCGTCGCGCAGGACCTGCGTCCCGGGGCCCGGCGGATACTGGTTCTGACCGCTGCGGATCGCCTCCACCGCGGCGGCGAGCACCTCCGGCGGCCCGTCGTAGTCGGGGAACCCCTGGCCGAGGTTGATCGCCCCCGTGGCGGTGGCCAGCGCCGACATCTCGGCGAAGATCGTCGTCCCGAAGCCTTGGAGCTTCGCGGTCAGGTGAGGAGCGCGCAGCGACATCACCCCCGAGCGTACGCCCGCCGGCCGTCTGGCTCCGGCCCGCTCAGCCCCCGGTCGGGGTCGTCGAGGTGGCCGTCGTCGCCGGCGCCTGGGCGGCGGCGAAGCTGAGCACGAGCTTCGTCTTGTCTTCGACGATCACCTGCACGTCGCTGGCCGGCTGCAGTTCGGAGGCGGTCAGCTCCCGTCCCTCGCAATCGACGAATGTCGCCGTCCCCGGGCGCTGCGCGGCGAGGCACTCCGTTCCCGGTCGATCGGCGGGGAACGGGCGGTAGACGTGCCATCCGCTCGCGTCGTTGCCGCCGGTGTGGTCGACGACGACGGACCGCTTGCCCGAGGGATCGCGCAGGTCGGGGTACAGCTGGGGGCCGCTCGCCTCGATCGAGGAGGCGACGCGGTCGATGCGTCCGACGGTGAACACGTTCGTCCCCAGCCGCACCTCGCTCGAGTCCCCCGACATCCACGCGGCGACGCCCCACAACACGAGACCCATGACCACGAACAACCCGATGCCGGCGGCAACGGGGACCACGGCCCGGCTGAGCGGGGAACGGAGCTGGGGGAGCTGCACGCCGACAGTCTGCCGCCGCCCGCCGCCTCGGGGGGCGGGTTGGGACCGCAGCGGGCGCGGTGCGTATCTTGCTCCCGTGCGTCGCGGCGCGTCGTCGCGCCCGGCGGCACGTTCGTGTCCCATCGAAGGAGCGGTTTGTGGATCTCTTCGAGTACCAGGGCAAGCAGTACTTCGCCCGGTTCGGCATCCCCGTCTCGCCCGGCGGCGTGGCCAAGACCGTCGACGAAGCGGTTGCCCAGGCCGAGGCGGCGGGCTACCCGGTCGTGATCAAGGCCCAGGTGCAGGTCGGTGGCCGGGGCAAGGCGGGTGGCATCAAGTTGGCCAACGACGCCGGCGAGGTCCGCCTCCACGCCGGGAACATCTTGGGGATGGACATCAAGGGCCATCTCGTCGAGTTCGTCTGGGTCGAGCACGCCTCGGACATCGCCGAGGAGTACTACGCCAGCTTCACCCTCGACCGCGCCGCGAAGAAGCACCTGCTGATGCTCTCCGCCCAAGGCGGTGTGGAGATCGAGGCGGTCGCCGCCAGCGATCCCGACGCGATCGTCATGCTCCACATCGACCCGGTCGACGGCCTGTCACGCGAGGCGGCACGCCAGGCGGCGATCGACGCCAAGCTCAACCCGGTGGCGATCGACGGGGCCGCCGACATTCTCGTCAAGCTCTACGAGTGCTTTACCAAGGGTGACTGCGACCTGGCTGAGATCAACCCGTTGATCCTCCGTCCGGACAACGGCGTGCACGCCCTCGACGCCAAGGTCAGCCTGGACAACAACGCCTCGTTCCGCCACCCGGAATGGGAGGAGTACCGGGCGACCGAGGTCCTCGACGAGCGCGAGCAACTCGCCCGCACGCACGACCTGCAGTACATCGGCCTCGACGGCACCGTCGGGATCATCGCCAACGGCGCCGGCCTGGCGATGTCGACGCTCGACGTCGTCAACCAGGTCGGTGGCTCCGCGGCGAACTTCTTGGACATCGGCGGTGGGGCCAACGCCGACATGATGACGGCGGCCCTGGAAGTGATCAACTTCGACCAGAACGTGAAGTCGATCTTCATCAACATCTTCGGGGGGATCACCCGGGGTGAGGAGGTCGCCAAGGGGATCGTCGCCGCTCTCGGCCGGGTCCAGCTGCGGGCCCCGATCGTCATCCGCCTCGACGGAACGAACGCCGCGGAGGGCCGCCAGATCTTGCTCGACGCGGGGATCCCCTCCTCGAAGCTGCAGAGCAAGCCGACGATGTTGGAGGCGGCCCGGGCAGCGGTCGCCATCGCGAACGGGAGCAACTGACAGTGGCGATCTTCGTCAACGCCGACACCAAGGTCATCGTCCAGGGCCTCACCGGGGGTCAGGGCAAGTTCCACGGCTTGCGCAACAAGGCCTACGGCACCCAGGTCGTCGGCGGCGTCACGCCGGGCAAGGGCGGCCAGGACGTCGAGGGCATCCCCGTGTTCGACACCGTCGCCGAGGCCGTCGCCGCGACCGGGGCCAACGCCTCGTTCATCGCCGTTCCGCCGAAGGCCGCGCCGGCAGCGATCCTCGAGGCGGCCGAGGCCGGGATCGGCTTCGTCGTGTGCATCACCGAGGGGATCCCCGCGCAGGACGAGGCGGTCGTGTTCAACCGCTTGCGGCGCGACTTCCCCAACACCCGCCTGCTCGGGCCGAACTGCCCGGGGATCATCAGCCCCGGCAAGTGCAACATCGGGATCACCGCCGGGGAGATCGCCGAGCTGCCGACCGCTTCGGGTCCGAACGTGGGGATCGTCTCCCGCTCCGGGACGCTCACCTACCAGGCACTGTACGAGCTGAAGCAGAAGGGCATCGGTGTGTCGACGTGCGTCGGCATCGGCGGCGACCCGGTCCCGGGGACGAACTTCATCGACTGCCTGAGCGAGTTCCAGGCCGACCCGGAGACCCACGCGATGATCCTCATCGGGGAGATCGGCGGGTCCGCCGAGGAAGAGGCCGCGGCGTACATCGCCGAGCACGTGACCAAGCCGATGTCGGCCTACATCGCCGGGGTGACCGCACCCGCCGGGAAGAAGATGGGTCACGCCGGGGCGATCGTCTCCGGTGGCAAGGGCACGGCCCAGGGCAAGATGGACGCCCTCGCCGCCGCCGGGGTGAAGGTCGGCCTCAACCCGACCGAGGCCGGCGAGCTGATGGCGGAGATCGTCGCCGGCCTGCGTTGACCGGCCATCGCCGTCCCCTGACCCTGCCCAGATCCGCCGTCGAGCGCGCCTGACCCCTCGGGAGCGATCTCGACGAGGAATCTGGGCAGGGATGGCGCGCAGTCGATCGCCCGGACGTCGGGTCACAGCCATCGGCGCGCCTCTCGCGTCCGTCGCAACCGCTCGGTGAACTCCCGCGGCTCGTCGCGCAGTTGCCACCACGTGACGCGCACGACGACCCATCCCGCTGCACTGAGGATCGCGTCGCGCTGACGATCGGCCTCGAACGCGGCTCGCGTTCCGTGGTGTTCGAAGCCGTCGCCCTCGACGATCACCCGCTCGCTGTGAAAGGCGAAGTCGACCTCGAACCCCTCGATCAGTGCGTGATGGACGAAGTCGCCGTGTCCATGGGCGCGCAGGATGCGGGCACAGGCGACCTC
>CAZQEJ010000185.1:0-4263 GCA_964592165.1 uncultured Ilumatobacteraceae bacterium
CCTCCACGACCTCCTCCGCCGCTGGCTGAGCCGCCTCGCACCCGGCGGCGAGGCGATCCTCGTCGTCCACCGCCACCTCGGAGCGGACTCGCTGGCGCGTTGGTTGACCGACGAGGGTTGGACCGTCGAACGCCTCCGTTCCCGCGCTGGTTACCGCCTCCTCGCCGTAAGGCCTCGCGCCAACAGGTGACCGCCCGCCGGTCGGCTCCTCAGAACCCCTCATGGTGACTGGCCGTCGTGGCTTCGCGTTGTCGTCACGATCGACGCCCAGCGGCCGACGTGTGAGGTGGTGGTGCGGTGCATCGTCATGGTGTTCGTGAGGTCGTGCTCGTGGACTTGCCGGTGTTCGGCCGCCCGACCCGTGGATACCCGTGCTCTGCGCGCGAATCACCCAGGTCAACCCCCTGAACAGTTACGACAATAGTCAACCAGCTATCCAGCTGAGCCTCTTGACAGTTTCGGGATCAGTTCCGTATGCTGATGGCCAGTCCGTGATAGAAGGAGACCGAGAACGTGAGATCGTCGCATCGGTCGTGCTGGCCTTTGCATTCGCCGGTGGAGCGGTCGGGGGATCTCTAGCTGGAGCTGAGCGTTCCGGCCCTTCACAGAATCCTGCCTCATGGTTCGTGAACGGTCGTATTGATCTTAGCCGTGTTCCGGAGCGAGTCACCATGTCTGCGCCGACATCGAGTGGCCGCGTGTTCCTTGATCCCAGGCTCTTCTACCCTGCGCTTGGAGCTGCGAAGGAGGGAGTGATTCCACTCTACGACAGCGCAACTGGTGGCGCCGAGGTTGGATCGTTCGACCTCGCAACAGGGGACCTGAACTTGATCGGCGAGCCAAAGTCAACACAGCCCAAATCGACCATGGCGGTCGAGCCATGAAAGGGCGGCTTGCGAAGGCCCTGCTTGGTGGCACCACCGTCCTCGTCGCATCGCTGATCGGCGCGTCGCTCGCGTTTGCGGTCACCAAAGGAGACAGTGGTAAGAGCAACATCGGACAGTCCGTCGGCGCGGACGCCTGCTACTACGCCCGGGCCTATGCGCTGGTGCCGGGAGGAAGTTACCAGGTTGACTTCAAGGCGTACACGTACAAGTACGACCGTAGTAGCGGATGCTCACTCTCCTTTCCCACGAAGGCGTTCGGATCCGGAGAGAACAGCGTGCGAGCGACCCTATACCGCGGGTCAGATTTCACGATATGTTCCTCTACATCGCTGTCCTCAACGCCGAGTGGTGGTTACTCCGGCTATGGGATCGGTCGCCAGTACAACAAGTCTGGGGCCTGCGCATCGACGTCATCATTCCTGGTTCAGGCCGACGGCTACTGGGGATACGATCCGAACAATTGGTACTACATTGTCGGCCCAGGATTCTCATTTTGAGTTCTAGGACGTCGCTTGAAGTGTCATATGGATAGCGATGTCTGCAGCCACTGTGGGGGCGTAGTTCGGCCCGACGAGGACAGCGTGCTCGTCGGAGGACACCGTTTTCATTCAGGATGCGTTGAGCCACATCACAAAGCGGCGAAGCCACGTCGTGGCTGGATGAAGTTCGGTGTCCGCAATCAACTCGGGATGAGCGAGCCGCAGAAGTCGCCTGAAGATTGATCCGGCTCCGTGCCGACCGCACCATCGTCGGCCAGTAGTCACGCGAATCGCACGCCACGGGACGAGGGTGAGTCGGTACCCTCGGCGGGATGCTTCCCGGCGCGACGACCCTGCTCAGACGTGCTCGCGCGCTGCCGATGGTGGTCGGCTTCGGCGTGCTCTCGGCCTCGTTCGCGGCCAGCTACGGGGCGACGTTCGCCGCCCTCGACGAGTTCCACGACAACTACGGGATCAGCAAGGCCGCGCTCGGCGGGGTGATCGCGGCGGGGTTCTTCTCCGCCTTCGTCGCCCAGGTCGTGCTCGCCCGCTTCGCCGATCGCGGCTACGCCCGCCGGCTGGTCTACCTCGGGATGGCGCTCAACATCGGCTGGCTGATCGTGATGGCCTTCGGGACGACGACGGCCGCGCTCGTCGGTGCCCGCTTCGTGATAGGGATCGGTACCGGAATGGCGATCCCGGCGATCCCGCCGGATCGTGATCGTCGCCGAACCGGAACGGCTCGGGCAGAACCTCGGGCTGCTGCTGTCGGCCGACGTGTGCGGGTTCGCCCTCGGTCCCGCGTTCGCCGCGATCCAGATCGGGCCGTTCGGGCTTGCCGCCCCGTTCCTCGTCATCGCCGCGATCAACCTCGCCGGCGCCCCGATCGTCGCCCGGATCAAGGTCGACGAGGTCACCCCCGGCGAGCGGGTCGAGCCGTCGCGCTTCGCCTTCGACCTGCTTCGCTCCCGGCCGTACGCGGCAGCGGTGATGCTCGGCATCGCCGTGTACCTGATGCTCGCCACCTTCGACGCGCTGTGGAGCCTGGTGCTCGACGACCTCCACGCCAGCGACCTGATCTCCAGCCCGGGGATCACGCTGTTCGCCGTCTCGCTGGTCATCTTCGGCGCGGCCGGCGGGCGGCTCGCCCAACGATCCGGCCCGTTCCGGGTCGGCGCCGTCGACCTCGTCGTCGCCGCGATGTTGATGTTCGCCTACGGGCTGCTGCCGACCGGCGAGGCGATGCTCACCGTCGGCGTGATCCACGCCCTCAGCGACGGCTTCACCGTCTCGTCGAGCGGCGTCGTGGTCGGGATGGTCACCCCCGCCGAGCGCCAGGCGGCCGGGCAGGGATTGATCGGCGGTGTGCAGACCCTCGTCGCCGGGATCGTCGCGATCGTCGTCGCCCAGATCTACGAGCACTCCAGCCGGACGTGGGCGTACGGGGTGTGTGCGGCGGGGATGCTCGCCTGCGTCGTCGCCGCCCGCGTCCTCACCGGCGACAGCTGGCGGATGCGCGACGCGCCGGTCGAGCAGGTGGTCGCCGCCGCGGCCGGTTGACCGGCGCCGGTCGGGAGGTCGGGCACGTCAGCGCTGCGGCTCGTCGGCGAGAGCGGGACCGATTGAATCGCCGGAGGCCCGATCGTCAGCCGTCCTGGGCGCCAACGGGTTGGTAGACCCGCATCGTCACGGCGACGTCTGCGTGGCCGAGGAGGTATACGGTCATCACGCGGCGTCGTTCTGCCCCTTGCACCGGAGTTGAGCAGCGGCCTGGTTGTGGGTTAACGCGCCGGCGAACATTGCCCGCACGCAGCCCCCGAAAAGCCGTGCTCTGAGGACATGCCTACCGGCGCATTCGAGGCTGCTCTCAACACGTCCGGGATCACCCTGCTCGGCCCCCGTTCCGCAACGAAGCGCCCGCTGGAACCAATCATCTAGATCCAAGAGCCCGGTGTGTGAGCCCTGCTAAGACCTTCAGGACCTCATACCCGCCGCACCTCAGACCCGCGGCGGGTCGACGGCGATACGCACGCCGACCGGGCGAGGTACGGCGGCGAGCCCGTCGGCGAGGAGCCCCGCGTCATCGGCGCGGACGAGGTAACGCCCGTCCGTCGGACCGAGGACGCGCAGGCCGGGCTGGCGGCGCAGCTCCCCGGCATACTCGTCGGCGGCGCCGCCGTGGATCTCGGCCAGCGCGCCGTGGGGAGGGAAGCCGAGGGCGGCGCGCGCCGCGTCGAGGACGGGGACGGCCGCCGCGGGATCGACGTGGCGGATCGCCTCGATCACCTCGTGGTCGGGGAGGTGCGTCTGGACGAGCATCCGACCGCCCCGGTCGCGCCCACCGGAGAGACGGGCGCCGCGAGCGAGCAAGGCGAGCGCCTGCTCGCCGGCCCGGTAGCGAGGAGCGAGCAGCTCGCCGTCGATGTCCAAGAAGGCGACCGTGTCCGCCCGGTGGATCCGGTGGAGCACGGCTTCGGTCCCGACGTAGATCCCGGCCTGTTCGACCTCCTCCGGCCCGCGTGGTCCGCTGACCTCGACGACGGGCCGCCCGGCGGCCGCCTCGAGCTCCTCGCGCAAGCGGGTCACACCCGGCTGGAGACGGGCGAGCCGCGCCGAGCCGCACGCCTGGCAGAGGCGCGGCCGTTCGGTCCCACACCGCCGGCAGTGGAGGATGCCCTCGGCGGTCTCCGAGACCGGAGCGGAGCAGTTCTCGCACGTCGTCAGGGCACGACAGGCGCGGCAGGCGAGGCGCCGGGCGCGACCGACGGTGTTCAGCACGCAGACGACGCGCCGGGTGGGGTCGCGCAGCTCGGCGATCAACGGCGAGGTGACGAGCGACGTGACCCACGGATCGTCGCGGGTCCGGTCGACGATCTCCACCCGCGGCCAGCCGGCGC
>CAZQEJ010000186.1:0-4211 GCA_964592165.1 uncultured Ilumatobacteraceae bacterium
CCACGATCCCAGTGCTCACGGAAGTCGGTGCACCCCATCCCGACGATCGCGACCCGGTCCTTGATCCCGTGACTGGCCATCGCTCAGCCTCCTCCTCGTCTCCGGCAGTCCTCGACGGTCCTCGACGCGCGCCCCGCTCAGGAGCGGACGAGGCGCGCCTTCCAGAAGTAGTTGGGCAGACCATCGGTCGTGCCCAAGCGGCGGAACGTCATCTCCACCCGCCCACCGACGGCGACCTCGTCGGGCCGGCAGTCGCACAGCTCGATGGGGAACCGCCCGCCGCCGTCGAAGTCGACCACGGCGAACACGATCGGTGGGCTCGGCGAATAGGCGACACGGTCGATCGTGAAGGTCACGACCGTCCCCTGCACCTCGGCCATCGGCGCCGGCTCCATCTCGTCGGTCGCCGACCCGTCGGCAGAGACACGCTGCGGAGGGAGGTGGACGATGCCCGTGCCCGATTCCCGCGTCCCGACGAAGCCGAACTTCCAGTCCGTCGAGCGCGCTGCGGCGCTGGCCGAGACCCGCTGTGGCTCGGGCCGGCGCGGCGGTTCGATACGGAGCACGTCCCGCCAGGCGAGGAACTTGCCGTAGGGCACGCTTCCCCCGCCGGCGAGTTGGGCGGCAATCGTCACCCGCGTCCGGGTGGTGAAGCCGGGCGTGGTCCGCAACACGACCACGTCGGCGCCGTCGGCGATCGAGACGAGCACGATCACCTGGTTCGCCTCGGCGTGTTCGAGCAATGTGGCGAGTTGCAGCGCCGGTTGTGCGGCACCGGTCGCGCCGACCGATCCGGCGAGGTTGTCGACGACCTTGACACCTCCGAGCCGGGCGGCGAGCGCGCCGGCCAGCCGCGGCGTCGGCGCGGCAACGGCGACGAGGGCGACCTGATCGGCTCCGACACCGGCGTCGGCGAGGGCCGCGGTCCACGCCGCAGTCCCGAGGGGTACGAGTTCGGTCTCGGAGAACTTGTCGTCCCACGTCCGGGAGCGGATGTCGCCGGGGATCCGCCACCGCTCGACGACCTCGGCGGTCGTGCTCGCCGCCCCGAGGAACTCGGCGACGACCGCGTCACCGTCGCCGATCAGAGCGGCGGCCGCCGCGTCACCGCCGTTGGCCTCTTCATTCGATCCCGGCAAGCCGGTGCGGATGTCGGAGCCGACGACCAGGGTCGTCCCCCCGCCGCGCAGCGCGAGCAGCAGAGCGCCCATCGCCGACCGGGCCGACAGACCGAGGTCGAAGGCCGAGCCGGCCTGGTCCAAGCGAAGCGCGGCGTGGACGACGGTCGCGTTCGTCTTGTCCGCATAGGCCGGGTTCGTCGTACCGAAGAGCAGTTGGGTCGGGCGGGGCAGTCCGTCCCCGAGGGCCAGGCGACCAGCCTCGACCGCCATCGTCGAGGGATCCTCGTCGTAGCTGGCGACGGTCCGCGTCCCCTTACCGCCCCCCTGACCGATCACCGGCGCGATCTGAGCCCGGTCGAGACGCCAGTACGGGAGGTACGCCCCCCACGAAACGATCCCACGCATCGTCGCCAGCGTATCGGAGCGGTCCGCGGCGGCCCGTAGCCGGCGGGCCGCTCAGCCCGACGGTGCAGCGGCGAGTGAGTGGTGGAAGGCGCGGGTCAGCGCGTGGTACTCGACGAGGCGCTCCCGCCGCTCGGCGAGCACAGCGACGCGCCCGGGGTCGGGGTCATGGGAGTCGACGACGCGCAGCAACTGCGGCACCTCCCGCCAGGAGAGCCGCCCGAGTTGGATCAGGGCGAGCAGAGCCGCACCGCGGGCGTTCGTCGTCACCGGGTCGGCGAGCCGGTCGACGCGCACGGCGAGCGCGTCGGCGATGATCCCCGCCCACAGGGCCGAGCGCGCCGCCCCACCGCCGAAGCGGATCCGATCGTGCTCACGACCGGTGAACGCGGCGACCGGCCCGAACAACCATGCCGCGTTGAGAGCGACGCCCTCGTAGACGGCGCGCACCAGATCGGCACGACGGGTGGCCACCCCGACGTTGGCGAAGCCGGCGCGCATCTGCCCGTCGGGTGCGGGTGACATCGATCCGACGAGCCAGGGGAAGTAGAGCACCCCTCCGCTGCCGGGCGGGGCCAGCGCGGCAGCGGCCTCGGCGCGGCTGAACGCGTCCGGGGGGAACTCGCCGAGGGCGAGCGGATCGTCGGCGAACAGGACGTCGCGCAGGAGATGGTGGAGGGCCTTGCCGCCCGCGCCGTTCTCCGCCATGACGAAGTACTGACCGTCGACCGGGCTGGGGATCGTCGTGATCGAGTTGTCGAAGTCGGCGGCCATCGCCGGAACGTGGGAGGTGAGCACGCTCGTCGTGCCGACCACGAGGGAGACGTGCTCGGGGCGGATCGCGCCGCTGCCCACCGCGGAGGTGATCGAGTCGATCGTCCCCGGCATGACGAGTTGGTCGCCGCTCAGACCGAGGTGTTCTGCGGCGCTCGTTGTGATCCGGCCGAGCGGTTCGTCCATCGGGACCAGTTCCGGCAGCCAGGTCGGTTCGACCCCCGCCGTCTCGAGCAACTCCTCGTCGTAGTCGACGCGCCCGTGGACCCGGTTGTCGATCGCCATCAGCCCGAACGCGGAGTTCTGCGTCGCCGTCACCCGCCCCGTGAGCCGGGCGATCAGCGCGTCGACCGGTTCGACGAAGCGCGCCCCTCGATCGACCAGGCCCGGGTCTACGGCACGCAGCCAGGCGATGTGAGCCAACCCGTCGTTGGCCATCGGTGGCAACCCGTGGCGTTCGAGCCAGGTGAAGAAGGCGATGTCGTCGCCCTCGAGCGGGTGGTGCGGCCCGCCACGGGTGTCCATCCAGGTGACGACCGGGGACAAGGGGATCCCCTCGTCGTCGACGGCGACGGTGGACAGGTACTGAGCGGTGGCGGCCACCGCACCGATCCGGTCACCGGTCCCCGCCGCGGCGAGCGCGGCACGGGACGCGACGCCGAGCGCGTCCCACCACTGCTCGGCGCGCTGCTCGGCTCCACCGCCCGGCAGATGGGTCGTCGTCAACGGGACGTACCCCGCGCCGAGCGTCGCTCCCGCCTCGCCGATCACCGCGACCTTCAACCCGCTGGTCCCCAGATCGATCGCGAGCACCCTCACAGATGCAGTTTCGCGCGCTCCGCTGCCCGCCGTGACCGGCCGGACGCGTAGCCTCGCGTGGATGACCGTGGAGCTCACCGCCGACCAGGTACGCGCCGAAGCCGAGGCCTGGATCTCCGAGAACTGGAACCCGGAGCTGACCGTCAGGGAGTGGTGGAAGCTCCTCGCCGCGGCGGGCTACAGCGCGCCGATGCTCCCCGTGACCGCCGGTGGGCGTGGATATGGCCGCGACCTGGCCAACGTCGTCGCCCGGGCCCTGCAGGCGGCCAAGGTGCTCGGCCCGCCGGCCGGGCTCGGTCTGATGCTCGCCGCACCGACGATCGCCGCCCACGGCACGCCCGAGCAGCAGGCGGAGTACATCCCCCGGATCCTCGACGGCTCCGACGCCTGGTGCCAGCTGTTCAGCGAGCCGGGCGCCGGGTCCGACCTCGCCGGGCTGACGACGAAGGCCGAGCTGGACGGCGACGAATACGTGATCACCGGCCAGAAGGTGTGGACGTCTGGGGGGCAGGTGGCCGACCGGGGGATGCTCATCGCGCGGACGAACTGGGACGTCCCCAAGCACCAGGGGATCACCTGGTTCGCCTTCGACATGCATCAGCCAGGTGTCACCGTCCGCCCCCTGCGGGAGATGACCGGGCGGGCGCTGTTCAACGAGGTGTTCCTCGACGAGGCGCGGGTTCCGGCGGCGAACGTCATCGGCGGGCTGAACAACGGCTGGGCGGTGGCCAACACGACGTTGATGGTCGAGCGGGCCAGCCTCGGCTCGGGTTCGGCCGGCGCCGCAGGCTCGGCGATCCCCGGTTCGGTGGCCAAGCAGCTCGACGACCGAGCAGGCGACCACGTCGTTCCGGCGGGAGCCGGATCCGGATCGTCCTCGGTCGGGGCGGGAACCGCCCGCCAGTTCGCCGACCTCGCCCGCCAGCTCGGCAAGATCGGCGACCCGGTCGTCCGCCAGGGGCTCGCCGAGCTGTACACGCTCGGCCAGATCGGCCTGTGGAACGTCGCCCGGGCGCGCACCGGACAGGGCCGCACCGGGGTCGAGGGCAACCTCGCCAAGCTCGCCCAGAGCCACGCGATCCGCCGGGCGCGGGA
>CAZQEJ010000187.1:0-4173 GCA_964592165.1 uncultured Ilumatobacteraceae bacterium
GCGAGCCGTTCCGGATCGGCGGGCAGCGGTTCCTCGCCGGCCGGTTGCTCGGCGCGCAGGATGCCGGCGACCTGTTCCCTGTCGAGGTGCACGGCCGGGGCGATGATGTGGCTCGGAGTGTGCCCGGCAAGCTGGATGATCCACTCCCCGAGGTCGGTCTCCACGACCTCCGCCCCGGCGGCGGCGAGCGCTGCGTTCAGGGCGGTCTCCTCGGTCGCCATCGACTTGCCCTTGACCACCGTGCGCGCCGCGCCCCGCTCGGCGATGCGGGCGATGATCTCGTTTGCCTCGGCGCCGTCGAGGGCCCAGTGGACCTGCACACCGGCCGCTGCCGCGTTGTCGGCGAACCGCTCGACGATCCGGGCCAGGTCGCCGAGGATCTCCTGGCGCACGGCACGCGCCGCGCGACGTAGCGCGTCGGGGTCCTCCAGGGTGGCCAGCGCCGCCTGCCGGTTCGTGGCGAAGTGGTCGACGGCATGGGCGATCGAGGTGCGCAGGTGCCCGTCGGCGACCGCCGCGGCGGCCCGCTCACGCAGCGTCGTGGCGTGGAGGGTGAACTCGCCCATCGCCTAGTGGCCCCGGGGGGAGATCGCCGCGTCGAGCACCTCGGCGAGGTGCCGGGTGCGGATCGAGGAGCCCTCGTGCTCGGCGCGCGAGCGCAACTGAAGCAAACAGGACACGTCGCAGCCGACGACGTCCGTGCAACCGGTGGTGGCCAGGGAGGCGAGCTTGTCGTCGGCCATCGCCGCGCTCGTCTCCGGCTGCTTGACGGAGAACAGCCCGCCGAACCCGCAGCATCGTTCCACCCCTGGCCAGGTGACCTGCTCGCATCCCGCCCGCGCGAGGAGGGTGGTCGGCGCGTCGGTCACGTCGAGCTCACGCAGCATGTGGCAGGAGTGGTGGTAGGCGACGCGCTCGCCGAGCGCAGCCATCTCGCCGAGCATGCCGGCATGGGAGGCGACGAACTCGCTGAACTCGAACGTGCGCGAGGACAGCTCGGCAGCCTGCGTGGCACGCCGTTCGTCGCCGACGAGGGTGAACAGCTCCGGCCAGTACAGGCGGATCATCGTCGCGCACGACCCGGCGGGGACGACGACGGCGTCGGCCTCGGCGGCGACGAGCGCATCGAGGGAGCAGGCCGCGACGCGTGCCGCGTCGGCGGCGAAGCCGGTGTTCCATGCCGGTTGACCGCAGCACGTCTGCCCGGCGGGGACGACCACCTCGGCGCCGGTGGCGGCGAGGACCCGTGCCGCGGCCATCCCCACGTCGGGCTCCAGGCTGTCGACGAGACAGGTGACGAACATCGCGACGCGCACGGCGGTTCACGGTAGTGGCCGGCGGCCGGGAGCGAACATGATGGGCCGGTGAGCACTGGGGACTGCCCGTTCTGCAGGATCGTCGCCGGCACCGAACCGGCCGAGATCGTCTGGCGGGACGATGTCGCCGTCGCCTTCCTCGACCGCCGGCCGTTGTTCCCCGGGCACGTCCTCGTCGTCCCGGCCGTCCATGTGGCGACCCTCGTCGATCTGCCGGGCGACCTGGTCGGTCCGCTGTTCTCCCGGGTGCAGGCGATCGCCGGAGCGCTGCCCCGCGCCCTCGGCGCCCAAGGGACGTTCGTCGCCGTGAACAACGTCGTCTCCCAGAGCGTTCCCCACCTCCACGTGCATGTCGTGCCGCGGACCAAGGGTGACGGGCTGCGCGGCTTCTTCTGGCCCCGGCGGGCCTATTCCGGCCCGGCGGAGGTGGCTGCGACCGGTGCTGCGATCCGTCGTGTCCTGGCCTCTGGCCCACCGCCCATGGGGTGATCAGCACGTAGTTGCATATGCAACGACATAGGTGCTTGCGTCGGGAGCTGTGAGGCAGTGTGATATCGGCCGTTGCCCAGGCACGAATCAGTGAGGAGACACCGCAGATGACCACCAAGGCCGAGTTGCTCGAGGCCGTAGCCGCGCAGGCCGGTACGAACAAGGCCGATGCGGAGAAGGTCCTCGCGGCCTTCTTCGACACGGTCGTGAAGTCGACGAAGAAGGGAGAGAAGGTCGCCTGGCCCGGCTTCGGGCACTTCTCCACGACGAAGACCAAGGCCCGCACCGGCCGCAACCCGCAGACCGGTGGCGCGGTGAAGATCCCCGCCTCGACACGGATCAAGTTCACCGCCAGCTCCACGCTGAAGGCTTCGCTGAACCCGAAGAAGGGCGCGGCAGCGAAGGCTGCCCCGGTGGCGAAGGCCGCTCCGGCGAAGAAGGCGGCCCCGGCGGCGAAGGCTGCTCCGGCGAAGAAGGCTGCTCCGGCGAAGAAGGCTGCTCCGGCGGCGAAGGCTGCTCCGGCGAAGAAGGCCGCCAAGAAGTAGGCCGGTTGGCGCCGTGTGGCGCGGCATGCCCGATCATGGGGGCGGGGAGGGGAGGATCCTCCCCGCCCCCATGACGTTCACAGGTCGTCGATCAGCTTGAACAGCTCGGCGGCAGCCCACCCGAACGGAGCGCCGAGGTCTGCCAGCCGCTCACGGACGCGCCTCCGGAAGGCCTCTAGTTGGTCGCTGTCGACGGCCTTCATCGTCGAGCGGAACTGGCTGGTGTGGGCGCACAGGGCAGCGATCTTGGTCTCGACGAGCGTGTCGACCCGCGACGCGTAGTCGGGTTCGTCGGCCTCGAACAGGAGCAGAGCGGCTGGGCGATGCGGCGCCAGCCGGTGCTCGGGGAAGAAGTGCGGGTCGCGGGCGGCGACGATCGCATCGCAGGCGAGGAACCCCGCGGCACGGTGGTCGGGGTGGAGGCGGTAGCGCTTCCACGGGTCATGGGCGAGGACGACCTCCGGCCGCAGGCGGCGGATCACTGCGGCGACCGCCGAGCGCAGTGCCGCCGAATCGGTCAGCTCTCCGTCGACCTGGTCGAGGAAGGCGACCTCCCCGGCGGCCCCGAGGGCCGCTGCCGCGGCGCGCTGTTCGTCGCGCCGGGTGGCGACCAGCGCGGCGATGTCCGCCTCGGGATCCCAGGTGCCCTTCGAGCCGTCGGTACAGATCAGGTGGTGGACGGTGCACCCGTCCGCCGCCCACCGGGCGAGCGTCGCCCCGGCACCGAACTCGACGTCGTCGGGATGGGCACCGATCGCCAGCGCGCTCGCCGGAGTGGGCAGCTCGGCGCGCCAGTGCGGCGCGTTCAGCGGTGGTTGACCGGGTTCGTTGGCCGCCAGTTCCATCGGCGCAAGGCCTCCTCGACGAGTGGGTGGGCGAGCTCCGCGGGTGTGTCCAGGTCGAGGGCGAGCCGCTCGTCGTGGACGACCTCCACGGTCAGCCCCGATGCCCTGGCGATCGTCAGGTGACGGCGGAACGAACCGGGGCCGTAGGCGAAGGCGAACGAGGTCCGCGCCGGCAGGGCGATCACGTTCGTCCCGTCGTCCCGGTGGTCGGGGACGAGGGTGATCGTCCCCGGGTGGACCAGGGCGCTGAACCCGGTGGCCAGCGGCAGGTCGCTGTGGGCGACGACGACGTGGTCGTGTCCGGCCTCGGCGATGGTCCGCACGCCGTCGATGACCGCACCGTTGAGCCCGTGACCGGGGCGCCAGATGACGGTGGCACCGGCCTCCCGGGCCCACCCGGCGACCTGCGCATCGTCGCAGACGACGAACGTCGCGGCCGGTCCGGCGGCGGCGACGACGTTGGCGGCCATCGCCCGGGCCAGCCCAGCACGCTCCGCGGGGGTGAGGGCCGCGGCCAGCCGGGCCTTGGCGACGCGGAACGCCTTGACCGGGACGAGCACCGCGTGCTGCACGCCGAGCATGCTAGGTGCCTCCCCACCCGGGGTCGTGGTGGGCGCCAAGGTTGGCCGCTCCGAGCACCCCGTGGCAGCCTGCACACGTGACGGATCAGGCGACGACGGTCGGGGTGGTGCTGCGCGTCCGCAGCTCCGCGGAGGACGGACGGACGGCCCCGGGGCAGCCACTTCCGACGATCGGTGTCCTCGGCCAGGCGTGGCGCGGCGCGGTCGACCCCGGGGGGGCGTTGCTCGGTCCCCGCGGCGAGCGGATCGACTGGTGGGTCGCTGCCGACGACCGCTGGCACGATCCCCAGGACCCCTCCGAGCGGCGAGCGGTCCGCCAGCGGCGCATCGGCGGAACGGCGGTGGTCGAAACCCGCCTGCGAGTCCCCAAGGGTGACGTCGTCTCCCGCATCTACGC
>CAZQEJ010000188.1:0-4172 GCA_964592165.1 uncultured Ilumatobacteraceae bacterium
CTGCTCAAGGCCCTGTTTGCCGTGTGCTCCCACCTCGCCGTCTGGGGAACCGCGGCGATGATGTTCGGCCTGATCGGTGGCGCGTCGACGGCCGGGCCACGGATGTGGCTCGGGCTCCTCGGTGCCGCGACTGCGTGCTCGATCACCACCCACAGCGCGATCGGGCGAGTCGTCTCGATCGTCAACGAGCGTCGAGAAGCGCTGCTGCCGATGCTCCGCGTCGCGGTCGGATCAGCGACGATCAACGCCCTGCTCGCCGCGCTCGTCGTCGATCTGCTCGCCGCGGACTGGCGCAGCGTGTGGATGATCGCCGCGTTGGCCGTCGGTCTGTGGTTCGGGTATCGCTCCTATCTCCGCCTGATGCAGCGGTACGGGAGCCTCGATCTACTGCACACGTTCTCCCACGGATTGGCCGGGATCACCGACAGCGAACAGATCGCGGTCACGACGCTGACGATGGCCAAGGAACTGTTGCGCGGCGAGGTCGCCGAACTCGTCTTCCGCCTTCCCGACGGGGTGCTCGTCAAGTGCGTCACCGCCGACGGGACCCTGGCCGTGCGCGGCTTCCGCTCCGGGACGCTCCCCCCGGAACACACGCTGTTGGCCTTCGACAGCGGCGTCGTGGTACGCGCCGGCGATACGTTCCTCGCCCACCGTGAGCTGGCCGAGCGCCTCGGGTGGCGTGACCTGGCCTCCGCACCGATCGGGGCGGAGGGCTTCGAGGGTGTGCTCGTCGTCGCCAACCGGCTCGCCGAGTCGTCGACGTTCGACGACGAGGACCTGCGCGTGTTGGAGACGTTCGCCAAGAACACGGGCGTCGCGCTGAAGGTCGGCGAGCTCGTCGAGGAACTCCGCCGGGAGGCCGCGGAGAAGGAGTTCGAGTCGTTGCACGACTCGCTCACCGGCCTGCCCAACCGGGAGCGGATCGAGCAGGTGATCGCCACGCTGCTCCCTGCAGCACGTCTCGACTCGCTCGTCGCCGTGCTGGTGATGGACCTCAACGACTTCAAGGACGTCAACGACTCGCTCGGGCACTCCACCGGCGACAGCCTCCTGGAGGAGATCGGCCGCCGCCTGGCGTCGGCCGTGGACAACCGATCGGCGACCGTCGCCCGCCTCGGCAGCGACGAGTTCGCCGTTGTCGTCCCCGGCCTTCCCACGGCGCACGCCGTGCTCGACTACGCCGACATGCTGCGCGGCGCCGTGGAAGAGCCCTACCTGGTCGACCAGCTGAGCGTCGCCGTCCGCTTCAGCGTCGGGGTGGCGATCGCTCCCCACCACGGCACCGAGCCGAGAGCACTGCTCCAGCGCGCCGACATCGCGATGTACGCGGCCAAGCACTCGGTGAACGGGGTGACCGTCTACCGCGCCGAGTTGGACAAGGCATCGATCCGCCGCCTGTCGCTCGCCGGGGAGCTCCAGCCGGCGTTGGACAACTCGGAGTTCCAGCTCTTCTACCAGCCTCAGGTCGACCTGATCAGCGGGCGCGTCGCCGCCGTCGAGGCGTTGGCCCGTTGGCCGCACGCGGTGCACAAGTCGGTCCCACCCGACGAGTTCATCCCTCTCGTCGAGCAGTCCGGGCTGATCGGCCCGTTCACCCGGTGGGCGATCGGAACTGCCCTCGCCGACGTCGCCCTGTGGCGCGAGGAGTTCTCCGACCTGCGCGTCTCGGTGAACATGTCAGCGCGCAACCTCCTCGACCAGGACTTCCCCCACACCGTGCGCAGCTTGCTCGAGGAGCACGGCCTCGACGGCCGGGCGCTGACCCTCGAGCTCACCGAATCGACGGTGATGGACGAGCCGGAGCGGAGCATGCGCGTCCTCGACGCCCTGCACGCGATGGGCATCCGCATCGCGATCGACGACTTCGGCACCGGGTACTCGTCGCTGTCGTACCTCAAGCGGCTTCCCGTCGCCGAGGTGAAGATCGACAAGTCGTTCGTGATGAACATGGTCGGCAACTGCGACGACACGGCGATCGTCCGTTCGACGATCGACCTGGCCCGCAACCTGGGCATGGAGACGGTGGCCGAAGGCGTGGAGACGATGGCCGCGATGGAGCAGCTGCGCGGCCTGGGATGCTGGGCAGCGCAGGGCTACCACCTCTCCCGGCCGATCCCCGCGGTGGACGTCGCGGCGAAGATCCGCAGCCTCGACGAGCGCTACTCGACCACCCTCCCGGAACGTCCGGTGCTCGCCCGCCACGCCCGTCGCTCCGCCTGAGGAGGCGGCCAGGAATGCCGGTGGGCGGTTACGGTGCCCGGCGATGGGCAAGACGGCGATCGTCACCGGAGCAACCCGCGGCATCGGCCGGGCGACCGCGCTGGGCCTGGCCCGGCGCGGCTACGACGTGGCGATCACCGGGCGGACGGTCGACGAGGGCGACATCGCCCGGCGTCCCGAGGCCTCCGAGCTGCCCGAGCTGACCAAGGTCCCGGGCAGCCTCCGCTCGACCGCGGCAGCGATCGAAGCCTGCGGCGGGCGGGCCGTCCCGCTGGTCATGGACCTCCTCGAGACCGAGCGACTGGCACCGACCGCGCAGGCCGCGATCGACGCTCTCGGCCACGTCGACGTGCTGCTGAACAATGCGATCTATGTCGGCCCCGCCGGGCAACACCGCTTCCTCGACACCCCTGCCCAGGAAATCGAGCGGCGCCTCTACGCGAACGTCACCGCGCAACTCCTGTTCACCCAGCCGGTGCTGCGCGCGATGGTCGCCGCCGGGGGAGGGACGATCGCCAACATGACCAGCGGGGGAGGGTTCCTCGACCCGACCCACCCGGTGGGCGAAGGCGGATGGGCGTTGACCTACGGAGTGTCCAAGGCCGGGCTGCACCGCTTCGCCGGGCAACTGCTCGCCGAACACCGCGCCGACGGGATCCGCGCCTTCAACATCCAGCCCGGGTACGTGGCGACGGAACGGGTCCTCGCCGCGGGGGACAAGCTCGCCTTCGTCGCCGACTCCGCGGCGCCCGTCGCCCTCGTCGGAGAGGCGATCGCGGCGATCCTCGACGACCCCGGCGCGTACGAGAACGGCTCGATGATCCACGTCCAGGACGTTGCCGTCGGGCTGGGGATCCTCCCGCCCCGGGACGGCTGACCGCCGCCCGGCGGCCGACTCCGGTTCGGGTGCCCGGACGGGCCCGCCGTAGGGTGCCCGGCCGATGCACGCATTCCTGAACGGAGGGACATGAGCGATCCCTACACCGTCTCCTCGACACTCGAGTTCCCCTACCGGCGTTCGCTGGGACCGGTGATCGGCGCCTTCTCCCTGGCCTTGCGCGAGCACCGGATCCTCGCCGCGAAGACCGCCGCGGGGACGGTGCTGATGCCTCCCGTCGAGTTCGACCCGGCGACGAGCGCGCCGGTCGTGGAGCTCGTCGAGGTCGGCCCGGCAGGGGTGGTGACGAGTTGGACATGGGTCGCCCACCCGACGAGCCGCCACCCACTAGACCACCCGTTCGCCTTCGCCCTGATCACCCTCGACGGGGCGGACACGCCCCTCGTCCACGCGGTCGACGCCGCGGGCCCGGCGGCGATGCGCACCGGGATGCGCGTCGTGCCCCGCTGGCGGTCCGAGCAGACCGGGGTGATCACCGACATCGAGGCGTTCGTCGGCGAGGAGGCGCAGTGAGCGAGCCGAGCACCGCCCGTGAGCCGGTCGTCGTCGACCGGTTGTGCACGCTGACCTACACGGATCGCCTCCCTCCGGTGACCGTTCGCTTCGCCGAGGCCCTCCTCGACGGCCGGCTCGTCGGCCAACGCTGCCCGAGCTGCGGGCGGGTGTGGTTGCCGGGCAAGGACTACTGCCCGATCGACTCGATCAAGATCCCCGCCGGGAGCGAGGTCGAGGTCGCCGACGAAGGGATCGTCACCGGGTACACGATCGTCACCCCGGTGCGCTACTACGGCCAGACGCGCACCGAACCGTTCGTCTACGCCTCGGTCCTGTTACGCGGGGCGAGCAGCACGCTCGTCGGCCAGGAGGTCACCGGCATCCCCATCGACCAGGTACGCGAGGGCCTGCGCGTGCGCGCCGTGTGGAAGCCGCGCACCGAGCGCACGACCGAGGGCTTCAGCCCCCGTGGGGTGGCGACGGTCGTCGGGGCGATCACCAGCTTCGAATGGACCGGTGAACCCGACGCCGACCCCTCCGAGTACGAGGAGCACGT
>CAZQEJ010000189.1:0-4171 GCA_964592165.1 uncultured Ilumatobacteraceae bacterium
TCACCTGGCCGGTGATGTACTCGGCGTCCTCGGAGCACAGGAACGCGGCCATGGCGGCGATGTCGTCGGGGGTTGCCGCCCGGCCCACCGGCACCATCGGCGCCACCACGTCGACACCGATGAAGTCGCCCGCCGCCTCGGCCTTCCTCGCCATCGGCGTGTCGACGAGCGTCGGGGGGATCGTGTTGGCGGTGATGCCCGAGCGTGCGAACTCCACTGCGATCGCCCGGGTCATGGAGATCACGCCACCTTTTGAGGAGACGTAGTGGGCCATGTTGGGGGCGCCTGACTGGGCGCTGGAGGAGGCGATGGTGACGATACGGCCCCAGCCGGCCTCCACCATGTCGGGGATCGCCGCCTGCACGCAGGCGAAGGTGCCGGTGAGGTTGACGGCGATGATGCGGTCCCACAGCTCGTCGGTGATGTCGGCGAGGGGTGTGAAGGACTCGATCCCGGCGCTGGTGACGAGGATCCCGACCGGGCCGAGCTCGGTTCTGGTCCGCTCGAACGCGGCCCGCACCGCGGCGCGGTCCGAGACGTCGGTCCGGATGCCCTTGGCGTCGGTGCCGCCGGCCCGGAACGTCTCGGCGGCCGCCTCCGCCGCGTCGCCGTCGATGTCGAGCAGCGCGAGCTTGTGGCCGGCCGCGGCCAGGCGCTGCGCGACGCCGAGGCCGATGCCCGAGGCGCCTCCGGTCACCACTGCGACGCGGCTCACCCGCGTTCCGTCCCGTGCTGGGCGCTGCCGATCGAGTGCATCCGTGATCCCCCTTGCTCTGCCTTGCTCGGCGCCGTGTCCCACTCGCTGGGCGCGCGCTCAGCGGTTGGCGTCGTTGCTTGCTAACACCCGCGAGGGGGTATGGCAAGGTGTCGGCGTGGCGCCGTCCCGGCCTCCGGCCCGTCGTATCGCGGGCCCCAACGCGAAGAACCGTGCCGTGCTGTGCGACGCGGTCGAACGCATCGTCCTGACCGAGGGCAGCGCGGCGGTCACATCCCGGCGGGTGGCCGCTGAAGCGGGGCTGAAACCGCAGTTGGTCCACTACTACTTCGCCAGCATGGACGACCTGCTGGTCGCGGCCTTCGAGCGCCTCTCCGAAGAAGGCCTCGCCCACCAGGCCGATGCTCGGACCCGTCACAACCCGCTCCGTGCCATGTGGGCGACGCTCAGCGACCAGCGCGGCACGTCGCTGTTGGTGGAGTTCGTGGCCCTGGCCGCTCACCGCCCGGCGCTCCGGGAGACGATCACCTCCCAGGCGCTGCGGTTCCGCAGGATGCTGATCGAGGTGATCGACGAGGCGGTCTCCCGGCACCCGGGCCGTCGGGCGTTCCCCGACTCCGAGGCGCTGGCCGTGCTCCTCACCGGCGCCGCCCAGATCATGATCATGGAGCGGTCGCTGGGCCTCACCGTCGGGCACGAAGCGGTGCGAGCCTCCGTCGATGAGCTGCTCGACGAGCTCGAGCCCGTGACGGGATCGTGATCGGTGTCGTGATCGCGGCGGGGTACGGTCCGCTCCCGTGAAGATCGGCGTCGTCGGAACCGGTGCGATGGGATCGGTGTACGCGGCGTTGCTCGGCCGTGCCGGGCATGAGGTGTGGGCGATCGACACCTGGGCGGAGCACCTGGCAGCCATCTCGTCGTCGGGTCTCAGAGTGTCGGGAGCGAGCGGCGAGTACGTCGTCGAGGGCATCGGGACCGGGGCGGACCCCTCGGCCGCCGGGCCCTGTGACCTGTGGCTCGTGGCTACCAAGGCCGCCGAGGTCGACGGCGCGATGGAGGCGATCGTGCCGCTCTTGCGTGACGGCGACGTGGTCATGCCGTTCCAGAACGGGCTGGGTGCGGGCGATCGGGTGGCCCGACACGTCGACGCTTCCCACATCGTCGTCGGGATCGCGGAGGGCTTCGGCTCCTCGATCCCCGAGCCGGGCGCCGTCCACCACAACGGGATGCGGCTGATCCGGATCGGCGAGATGACCGGAGGACTCACCGACCGGGTCCAGGCCATCGCAGGCGTGTGGCGCGCCGCCGGCTTCAACGTCGCGGCCTTCGCCGACATCGACCGCATGGTCTGGGAGAAGTTCGTGTGCAACGTCGCGCTGAGCGCGCCCACGGCGGCGTTCGACGTGACCGTGGGCGAGCTCCAGGCCGAGCCGGAGATGTGGGCGGTGTCGATGGGCTGCATGCTCGAAGCGCACCGCCTGGGGGTGGCGCTCGGCGTCTCGTTCTCCTTCGAAGACCCGGTCCGCTACGTGTCGGAGTTCGCGGCGACCATCCCCGGCGCCAGCCCGTCGATGCGACTCGACCACCTCGCCCGGCGCCGTTCCGAGGTCGACGTGATCAACGGCGCCGTCGTCACCCGGAGTGTCGAGTTGGGGCTGGCGGCGCCGTTCAACCAGACCCTGTGCGCGGTGCTGCGCCACCGCGAGTCCCGGTTCTGAGCGCGCGCCCGGGTACCGTCGCCCGATGACCAGCGCGCTGCTCGCCGAGCTCGACGCCCGTGGCCTCGTGCACCAGAGCACCGATCGTGAGGCGCTCGCAGCTCGGCTCGACGAGGGCCCGATCACGCTCTACGCGGGGTTCGACCCCACCGCCGACTCCCTGCACCTCGGCCACCTCGTACCGCTGCTGCTCCTCCGGCGCTTCCAGCTCGCCGGGCACCGTCCCCTCGCGCTCGCCGGTGGGGCCACCGGGATGGTGGGGGATCCCGGTGGTCGTTCCGACGAACGCAACCTCCTCGACGAAGACACCCTCCGCGCCAACACCGCCGCCATCAAAGTCCAGCTCGAGCGCTTCTTGGACTTCACCCCGGGGGCTTCGGCGGCCCGGCTCGTGGACAACCTCGACTGGACCGCTCCGATGGGGGTCATCGAATTCCTGCGTGACGTCGGCAAGCACATGACCGTGCAGCAGATGCTCGCCCGCGACGCCGTCGCCAGCCGGCTCCAGAGCGAGCACGGCATCTCCTACACGGAGTTCTCCTACATGCTGTTGCAGGCGAACGACTACTACGTGCTCCACCGTGACCTCGGGTGCGAGCTCCAGATGGGCGGGAGCGACCAGTGGGGCAACATCGTCTCGGGCGTCGACCTCATCCGGCGCCGCAGCGGGGCGCTCGTCCATGCGCTCGTCTCGCCCCTCATCACCCGTAGCGACGGGCAGAAGTTCGGCAAGAGCGTGGACGGCGCACTCTGGCTCGACCCCGCTCGCACCCGCCCGTTCCAGCTCTACCAGTACCTCGTGCAGGTCGACGACGCCGACGTGGGGTCGCTGCTGCTGCGACTGACCCTGCTCGGCGTCGGGGAGATCTCGGCTCTCGTGGATGAGCACCGGGCACACCCGCATCTCCGGGGCGCGCAGCGACGTCTCGCCGACGAGGTGGTCTCGTTGGTCCACGGACCAGCGTCAGCGGCTGCCGCGTCGGCCGCGACCGACATCCTCTTCGGGGGCGATCCGCTGGCGGCGACGGGGGAGGCGTTGGAGACCCTGGCGGCGGAGCTGCCCGTGGCGGAGGTGACGATCGAGCGCGGGGCGGAGATCGAGGTCGCCGACCTGCTCGTCGCCGCCGGGCTGGCCCGCTCGAAAGGGGACGTGCGGCGAGGACCGGAGGGCTACGCCGCCAACGGGATGACCGTTGCAGCGCGATCGACCATCGGGACCCGGGACGTGCTCTGTGGGCGCTGGGTGCTCCTCCGGAGGGGGAAGCGGGCCTACGCTCTCGCCCGGATCGACAGCGGGATGACGGATCCTACGTGACCCTGGTCACGTTGCCGGGGTTGGCTTGACACCGATCCGGGCTTTCTCTACAGTGCTCCTCCGCCCCACGGAGCAGATCGCAACGGTCACTCCGGAAGGGCACACGGCGAACCAACCGCCTCTCGAGGCCGAGTTCGTCTGCGACTGGCAGTCCCTGATTGCCGCCGCTCCTTGACAACGGAAGACAGGACGCACCAAATACAGCGAGTGCGGGCGGCCGACGAGGTGGCAAAACCCTCTTCGGCCGACCCATCAATTCACAACGGCCCGTCCGGCTCAGGTCGGTCGGGTCAGTCGTCGTCGCGGAGCCACGCGACGGCGGCTCTCCGATCTCAGGTCACGGGCTCGCCCGGGGCCGAAGATCTCGATGGAGAGTTTGATCCTGGCTCAGGACGAACGCTGGCGGCGTGCCTAACACATGCA
>CAZQEJ010000190.1:0-2448 GCA_964592165.1 uncultured Ilumatobacteraceae bacterium
GTGGGCGGGACGGCGCCGGGGGAGTGGGCACGGTCAACCCGAACCAGTCCCACAGCGCATCGCGCCACAGCGCGGCCTCGACCGGATCCTCGGTGACCACGCCCCACGCGTCGCGCAGCCGGACCCGGTTGCGCAACAGCCACACCCGAGCACCCGAGGCGTCGAGCGCCCGGGTGGCGAACGGCTTGCTGCGGAACAACCCCGATCCGCCGCCGCGGCGCAGTTCCTCGCTGCGATCGCTGAACGTGGCCAACCCGAGCGGCTTGTCGGTGACGACGTAGCGCATCTCCCAGCGGTCGCCGAGCCACTCCGAACAGTCCAGGCGGTCGCCGTGGCGTTCGATGCGGACCGTACGGGGGATCGCCTCGGTGTCGAGGAACGCCCCGTCGTCCTCGGGGATCTCCAGCGGGGCGAGTGACGTGTCCCCCGCCCCGGCGTCGACGAGCCAGCGCCGGCAATCCGCCTCGACGAGCAGGCAGAGGTGGTCGATCTCGGGCCCGAGTGTGCGCGCCGTGCGGTCCCAGACCCGGGCCGAGACGCGCTCGACCTCGAAGCCGAGCCCGGCGAGCAGAGCGGCGAACGCCCCGTTGAGCTCGAAGCCCCACCCACCGCGGTGCATCTCGACGACCTTGCGGTACGACCAGTTGAGATCGGTCTGCACGGCGAGACCGGCGTGGACGTGCAGGTTCTCGAACGGAACGGCGACCATGTGGCGCGTCTGCAGCGCCTGCAACGTGGCCTGGGACACCTCGAACCCGCCGCGGTAGCCGATCCGGCCGAGGTAGCGCTCGACCTGGCCGTCGCCGAGACGCGCCGCGAGCGACGGCCAGCGGGTGCTCATCGCATCGCCTTGCGTTCGCGCCCCAGTGCCTTGCGTATCTCCATCTCGGCGTCGCGCTCGGCGAGCGCCTGGCGCTTGTCACCCTTCGTCCGCCCTTTGGCGAGGCCGAGCTCGACCTTCGCCCGGCCTTCCTTGAAGTACATCCGCAGCGGGACGAGCGTCAGGCGCTCCTGGTTGACCCGCGCCGCCAGCCGGTCGATCTCGCTCCGCGTGAGGAGCAGCTTGCGGTGTTGGTCGGGGGTGTGTGCGCCGACCCCGTGGGCGAAGGAGTAGGGGGAGATGTTCACCCCTTCGAGCCACGCCTCGCCGTTGCTGAACCGGGCATAGCCGTCGTTGAGCTGGACGTGCCCGGCGCGCAGGCTCTTCACCTCGCTGCCGCGCAGCACGATCCCCGCCTCGATCTCCTCGAGGATCGTGTAGTCGTGACGGGCGCGCCGATTCGTGGCGATCAACTTCTTGCCTTCCTCAGCCATCGACCCACCCGCACTACCCTCCGCGAGCGATGCTCACGATCAGTGCCGAAGTTTACTCAGCGATGATCGCCCAGGCGTATGACCACTATCCGGAGGAGATGTGCGGGCTCCTCGCCGGCGGCGACGACCAGGCCCCGGACACGCCGGCGCGCTACTACCCGTGCCGGAACACGACGCGCTCGGGGCGTGTCTTCGAGATCCACCCGCTCGACTACCAGCACGCCGAGGACGACGCCGAGGAGCGCGGATTGGTCCTCAGCGCCGTGGTCCACAGCCACACCCACACCGAGCCGTACCCCAGCCCGACCGACGTCGGGGTCGCCGGGCAGCTCGGCCCGTTGCTCGCTTGGGTCATCGTCGGGCTCAAGCGCGACGCACCCGAGGTGCGCGCCTACCGCATCGCCGAGGGGGAGGTCACCGAGATCGAGCTGCGCATCGACGGCGGCTGACGGCCCCGCGCCGCGCCGAATGCACGTCCCACGAGCGCGCGCCCGGCACATCTGGGTACGATTCCCGATAGGGCTGGTCGGAAATCCGGCCCGCCCGACCGGGCGCTCGCCCGACGGGCATCCGGGGATCGAGAGAGGTGGTCGGCTGATGGTGATCTACGAGAGCGTGCTCGATCTGATCGGCAACACCCCGCTGGTCGACGTCTCCCGCTTGTCGCCCAACCGCGAGGTGCGCATCGTCGCCAAGCTCGAAGGCCAGAACCCGTTCGGCTCGGTCAAGGACCGCATCGCCAAGGCGATGATCGAGACGGCGGAGAAGGAGGGCCTCCTCCACCCCGGCCAGACGATCATCGAACCGTCCTCGGGGAACACCGGCATCGCCCTCGCCGCGATCGCCCGGATCAAGGGCTACCCGATCAAGATCCTGATGCCGACGAGCGTCTCGGTCGAGCGTCGCCAGATGCTCGAGGTCTACGGGGCGGAGATCAGCCTCACCCCCGGCGAGGAAGGCGCCAACGGCGCGGTCGCCCGGGCCCCCGCCTTGCACCGGGAGCATCCCGAGTGGTTCATGAAGGACGAGACGGGGCAGCCGCTGCGCTCGGACAAGGTCACCTTCGGCGGGAAGCGCAACGGCCCGTGGTACGCCCTCGATGGCACGCACCCCGGCGCGCGCGGGCCCCTGTAG
>CAZQEJ010000190.1:2458-4128 GCA_964592165.1 uncultured Ilumatobacteraceae bacterium
AACACCCCGAGTGGTTCATGCCCTACCAGTACGCGAACGATGCCAACCCCCGGGCCCACTACGAGGGCACCGGTCCGGAGATCCTGCGCGACTGCCCGGAGATCACCCACTTCGTCGCCGGGCTGGGCACCTCGGGCACGTTGCTCGGCACCGGCACGTACCTCAAGGAGCACAAGCCGTCGGTGAAGGTGATCGCCGTCGAGCCGCCGCTCGGCGAGCGCGTCGAAGGCCTGCGCAACCTCGACGAGGGGTACATCCCACCGCTGTTCGAGGCGTGGGACGGCGTCCACCTGCTCGACCGCAAGCGTGTCGTCCGCCCCCGAGAATCGTTGGAGTGGACCCGCCGCCTCGTCGCCGAGTGCGGGGTGTTCGCCGGGATCTCCTCCGGTGCGGCGTTGGCCGGCGCGGCGAAGGTCGCCAGCGAGATCGACGAGGGCGTGATCGTCACGGTCGTCTGCGACGCCGGGTGGAAGTACCTGTCGACCGGCGCGTACACCGACGATCTCGACGCGGCCGAGGCCAAGGCGGAGTCGATCATCTACTTCTGAATCTCCCGGCTTCGGTGGGCGACCGGCCGGGGCTCGTCAGCGGAACGTGACGATGACGATCAGCCCGGCGAGGACGACCGTCGCCGCGGCGACGCGCCGGCGGCCCCCGGGCTCGCCGAGGAACCGCCAGCCGGCGAGCGTGGCGACGACGACGCTCGACTCGCGCAGCGCGCCGACGTAGCCGACGGGTGCATAACGGAAAGCGATCTGGACCATCGCGTAGGTGACGACGACCGCCGCCCCGGTGAGCAGGTACCGGCGCCACAGAGTCGCCATCGCGGCGCGCATCGCAGGACCCCGCCCGCCGAGTACTCCCGCCGCACTGATCGTCAGCGCGCAGGGGACGAAGCTGGCCAGCGCGTACACGGCGGTCCCCGTGGAGCGGATGCCGTGCGCGTCCGACGTCGAGTAGCAGCCGATCGCCGCGCCGACGATCAGCGCGTGGAGGACGGGCCGGGGCGTGGCCCGCCCGGCGAGGGCGATCAAACCCGCGGCGACGACGGCGATGCCGGCGACGACGCCCGGGCCCAGTCGATCGCCGAGGACGACCACGCCCCCGAGCGCGCCGAGTGCCGCTCCCGTGCCGCGGGCCACGGGGTAGACGACGGAGAACTCACCGGCGTCGTAGGCGCGGGCCAGGTACCACGTGTAGGGGACGTGGCACAGTCCCGACACGCCGGCCCAGATCCAGCCCCGGGCGGGCATCCCGAGCACGGCGACGGCCAACGCGCAGGGGACGGCGACGATCGTGAACGGTCCCCACAACGCGCAGAAGCGATCCCCGGACTGCTTGACGGCGAGGTTCCACCCGGCATGCAGGACGGCGGCCCCCAGAGCGAGGGCGGTCGCCGTGAGCATCGCCGGTGAGCGTATTCACCGGGCGCGCCGCCATTTCGTGATCGTGCCTCGCAGATCAGCCAAGCGCCGTCAGCCGGCGGCGGTGATCACGCTGCGCGCCACGTCGGCTATCAAACCATGGCGAAACGCCACTGTTTGATAGTCGACATTCGATCGAACTTCGTTCTCGGGCGGTCTGCCTCGTCTAACGCAGGCGAACGACGAGCTGCCGGCCGGCGGCGACGGGGTGGCCGGTGCCGAGGAGGGCGAGGGTTCCGGCGCTCC
>CAZQEJ010000191.1:0-4108 GCA_964592165.1 uncultured Ilumatobacteraceae bacterium
GGACGCTCCCCTGCTGGCGTGGGTTCCCCCGCTCGCCGGCCGATGGCCCGGTCGAGCGCGTCGTCGAGCTCGCCGGGGTCGATGCCGGGCTGCTCGAAGGGTCGCCGGCGCCGGCGATGCCCGAGGACGAGTTCGGCGACGCCGCGCAGATCGTCGACGCCGGCCACGCTCCGCCCGGCGAGTGCGGCGTTGGCGCAGGCACCGCGTACGAGCATCAGGTCGGCGCGCAGACCCTCGGCGCCGACGCCGACGGCGACGGAGCTGGCCGCGGTGAGCACCTCGGGTTCGGGATGGACGGCACGCCGGCGTGCCTGCTCGACGCGCTCGTACAGCTCGGCCGTGGCGCTGGCGTAGGTCGCGGTGGACTCCTCGGCATCGATCGCCAACTGCCGGCGAACGGCCTCGGTGCGCAGGTCGATGTCGGCCGGGGCGCGCACCTCGACCGACAGGCCGAACCGATCGAGGAGCTGCGGGCGGAGCTCGCCCTCTTCCGGGTTCATCGAGGCGACGAGCACGAAGCGGGCCGGATGATGGTGGGAGATCCCGTCGCGCTCGACGCGGTTCACCCCCGACACGGCCACGTCGAGCAGCGCGTCGACGAGGTGATCGGCGAGGAGGTTGATCTCGTCGACGTAGAGCACGCCGCCGTGGGCGGCGGCGAGCAGGCCGGGCCGGAAGCGGGGCGTGCCGTTGGTCAGCAGCTCACCGAGATCGATCGACCCGAGGACCCGGTCCTCGGCCGCGCCGAGAGGAAGCTCGACGAACGGCGCGTCGCCAGGGAGCAGTGCAGCCAAGCCCCGGGCCAGCGTCGTCTTCGCCGATCCCTTGTCGCCGCGCAGCAGGACGCCGCCGAGGCGGGGTTCGGCGGCGGCGAGGAGCAGGGCCTGCTTCGCTCGCTCCTGGCCGACGACGGCGACGAAGGGGAGTGCGCTCACCGCTGCTCCTCCCAGCCCTCGGACTCGAGCAGCGCGTCGCGCAGCGCACCGAGCGACGCTGCGGTCGCGTCCCACATCCCGCGCTCGGCGGCTTCGAGCAACCTCTCCGAGATCGAGCGCAGCGCCCACGGATTCGAGTCGTGGAAGAAGGCGCGGGTCGCCGTGTCGGCGACGTACGCGGCGGTGACCCGCTCGTACATCCAATCGTCGACCACCTGGGCAGTCGCGTCGTAGCCGAAGAGGAAGTCGACGGTCGCCGCCATCTCCGACGCGCCCTTGTAGCCGTGGCGCTTCATCGCCTCGATCCAGCGCGGGTTGATCACCCGCGTGCGCACCACACGTGCCGCTTCTTCGGCGAGCGAGCGGATCACGGGCCGCGCCGGATCCGCGGAATCGCCGAACCAGGCGCGAGGTGCGGTCCCGGTCAGGGAGCGGATCGTGGCGACCATCCCACCGTGATCCTGGAGGTAGTCGGCCGAGTCGAAGATGTCATGTTCGCGGTTGTCCTGGTTCTTCACCGCCACGTCGATCGCGGCGAAGCGCCGCGCCATGAGCGCCTCGTCGGCCACGCCGTAGCCGTCGCGCCCATAGCTGAATCCCGACCAGGCGAGGTAGATCCGGGCGAGGTCGCCCTCGTCCCGCCAGGATCGCTGCTCGAGGGCGTCGAGGATCCCGATCCCGTACTGGCCCGGTGCCGGACCGAAGATCCGTGCCTCGCCGCCACCGGCTTGGGCGTAGTTCATCTCGTCCGGTTCGCCGAGGCAGGCGACGAGGCGGGCGGCGTCGTCGAGGAGATGGATCAGGTGGGGGAACGCGTCGCGGAAGAAGCCGCTGATCCGCAGAGTCACGTCGATGCGCGGCCGGCCGAGCTCGTCGAGGGGAATCGGCTGGAGGCCGACGACTCGCCGGGACTGCTCCTCCCACACGGGCCGCACGCCGAGCAGCGCCAGCGCTTCGGCGACGTCGTCTCCCTGGGTGCGCATCAGCGCGGTGCCCCACAAGACGAGTCCCACCGAGCGCGGGTACGCGCCGGTCTCGGCGAGGTGACGTTCGAGCAACGCGTCCGCGAGACGAACGCCGACGTCCCACGACAGGCGGGTCGGGAGGGCCTTGGGATCGAGCGAGTAGAAGTTCCGGCCGGTGGGCAGGACATGCGCGCCGCCACGGGTCAACGCGCCGCTCGGACCGGCCGGTACGTAGCGGCCCTCGAGACCACCGAGGAGGTTGGTGATCTCGTCGGTGGCCCGCAACAAGTTGGGGACGAGCCACGCGCAGATCCAGCGCACGACCGGCGGATCGGCGTGGTCAGGACGCCAGCCGCGCCCGGCCGCGCCTTCGACGAGCTCCCGTGCTCGTGTCTCGACGGCGTCGAGCGCGTGCACGTCGTCGGGATCGACGCCGAGTTCGGCGGCGACCGCGCCGCGCAACGAGCCGATGTCGCCCTGGTCGAGCCGGGTGATCGCGAGGACCAGGTCGACGAGTGCTCCGCCTGCCGGAGCTTCACCCAACACGTGCAGGCCGCCACGGATCTGGGCGTCTTTCAGCTCGCACAGGTAACCGTCGACGTCGACGATCACGTCGTCGAAGTCGTCGTCACCGGGTGCCGCGTCGAGCCCCAGGTCGCGGTCGAGGGAGGCAGCGGTGAGCGTCTCCCAGATCGTGGCGCGCAGCGCGGGGAGCTTGCTCGGGTCGAGGCTCTGGATCTGGCTGTACTCGTCGAAGAGCTGTTCGAGTTTGGCCATCTCGTCGTAGGTGTCGGCGCGGGTCATCGGGGGCAGAAGGTGATCGATGACGACGGCGTGCGCCCGCCGCTTGGCCTGGCTGCCCTCCCCGGGGTCGTTGACGACGAACGGGTAGAACAGCGGGGTGTCCCCGAGCGCCGCGTCCGGCCAGCACGCCGCGGAGAGCGCGAGAGGCTTGCCGGGGAGCCACTCGAGCGTGCCGTGCTTGCCGAGGTGGACGATCGCGTCCGCTCCCCACACCTCGTCCAGCCATCGGTAGAAGGCGAGGTAGTGGTGGGCGGGGGGAAGGTTCGGGGAGTGATAGACGGCGACCGGATCGTCGCCGTAACCGCGCGGCGGCTGGATGGCGGCGAGCACGTTGCCCATCTCGATCCCGCTGAACACCAGTGCTCCGTCGTGGACGCGGTGGGTGCCCGGTGCCGGCCCCCAGGCGCCTTCCACCTCGGCGCGGGCGTCGGCGGGGAGCGTGCCGAACCACTGTACGTAGGCCTCGGTGTCGAGTGTGCCGAGGGCGATCGCGAGCTGCTCGGGGGTCAACGCGTCGCTGTCATAGGTCAGCCCGTCGACGAGCTCGGCCATCAGCGCATCGCCATCGGCGGGGCGCCGGGTGATCCGGTAGCCGGCGCCCGCCAGTGCATCGAGGAGGCGGATCGCCGATGCCGGGGTGTCCAGGCCGACGGCGTTGCCCAGCCGGCTGCGCTTGGTCGGGTATGCGGACAACACGATCGCCACCTTGCGCTCGCTCGGCGGAGTCCGGCGCAGGCGGGCATGACGCATGGCGAGCCCGGCGAGGCGCTCCAACCGGTCGGGAACCGAGCGGTAGGCGCGCACCGGGTTGCCCAGGTCGTCGCCGTCGTCGACGACCTCGCTGAAGGCGAACACCGGTCCGATGATCCGTCCGTCGAACTCGGGGATGGCGACGCCCGAGGTCGCGTCGTAGGGGCCCAGTCCCCCCGGATTGTCCAGCCACTCGTCCGAGGATTGGCCCGACGACGGCGCCTGGATGATCGGGACGTCGAGCCTCGCCAAGCGGGAGACGTCCCATCCCTCGCCGCCGGGCCCGCCGTCACCGCCGGGTGTCCCCGCGGCGGCGGAGGCCCCACCCGAGGCGAGGACGGTCGTGATCAGCACGTCGACGCCGTGCTCGGCGAGCACCTCGGCCACCGGTTCGGCCGCCTCGCCACGCAGCGAGTAGCACCACACGGCGATCACCGCCGCGCCGCGCCGCTCGAGCGCGTCGCACAGATCGGTGACGAACTGCGTGTTCCCAGCAACGAGGTGAGCCCGGTAGAACACTACGCCGACGCGCACCGGGGCGCTCCCGATCCCGGCCGACTCGCGCCATACTCCGTGCTCGGCGATCTCCGCGGGTGGTCCGAAGCCGAACCCCTCGAAGAGCACGGTGTCGGCGACGAAGCGGAGCATCTGGGC
>CAZQEJ010000192.1:0-3981 GCA_964592165.1 uncultured Ilumatobacteraceae bacterium
GATCGACAACGGGGTGACCCGAACCCCGCTGACCGTGCGCGCCTGGCCGATCCCCGGCAGGGGCCTGGCCTCGCTGCCGGTCAGGCGGACGAGCTGGATGCCCCCGGCGAGGAGGATCACCAGCCCACAGGCCAAAGCGGTGAGGATCAGCCGTCGCGTGCTCATCTGGCTCGCCAGGGTACGGGTTGCCGGAGCCCGCCCGTCGGCCGATGATGACGGCATGGGACTGCGTGATCTCGGCAAGCGCCTGCGCGCCTCGGTCGAGGAACTGGACAACGACCGCCTCCACGACCGGTTCAGCGGGCTCGACCTGACGCCGATCGAGGAGGCACCCGTGCGCCGGCCGGTGCGCATCGGTGGGGAGATCCAGCGCGTCCTGCTCGCCCCACGCAACGGCGTGCCCGCCCTGGAGATCGTCGTCAGCGACGGCAGCGGGACGTTCACCGCGGTGTTCACCGGCCGGCGCACGATCGGGGGGATGGCCCACGGGCGCGCCGTCGTCCTCGAAGGGGTGGCCCACGAGGAGCACGGGCGGCGGATCCTGCTCAACCCCGCCTACACCCTCCTCCCCCAGTAGGGACCGCCGCGCCCGGCACGCTCAGGCGATCAGCAGGCCGCGCACCTCGTCCTCGGAGTCGGTGGTGACCAAGACGAGCACCTCGTCGCCGATGCGCACCACGGTGTCACCGCGGGGCACGATCACCCGCTCTTTGCGGACCACGGCGACGACCGTCGCGTCACGGGGGAAGCCGAGCTCGGAGATCTGCTTGCCGTCCGCAGGCGACCCTTCGGCGAGGGTCACCTCGGCGAGGCGAGCCTTGCTCCCCTCGAAGGACAGCAGGCGGACGAACGAGCCGACCGACACCGCCTCCTGCACCAAAGCGGTGATCAGGTGCGGGGTGGACACGGCGACATCGACGCCCCACATCTCGTTGAACATCCACTCGTTCTTCGGATTGTTCACCCGGGCGACGACGCGCGGGACACCGAACTCCTGCTTGGCCAGCAGAGAGATCACCAGGTTGTCCTCGTCGTCCCCGGTGACCGAGGCGATCACGTCGGCACGCTCGCACCCGGCCTCGGCGAGAGTGGCGATCTCGCATGCGTCGCCACGCAGCCAGCGAACGCCGCTCGGTTCGCCCGACGCCCCGGCGCGCTCGACGACGGACTTGTCCTGATCGATGAGAACCACCTCGTTCCCACCGGCGGTCAACTGCTCGGCGATGAACCGCCCGACGCTGCCCGCACCGGCGATGACGACGAACATCAGTGACTTCCCTTGCTGGCAGTGAACACCTGATCGACACTGTCGAGGAACTCGGCGGTGACCGCGAGGTAGACGATGTCGCCCTCCTGGGCGACCATCGCATCGGTGGGCAGTTGGGCGACGCCCAGCCGGCTGAGCGCGACGACCCGCACTCCGGGGTGGTCGGCCTCGACGTCGAGCAGGCGGTGGCCGGCAAAGGCCCGGTCGACCTGCCGCTCGATCATCGACACCTTGGCGCTCGGGTCGATCCACTCCACGGCGGGGGTGTCGGCGACGATCCGGCGCATCACCCGCTCCGTCGTCCACGACACCGTGGCCACCGTGGCGATCCCCAGGCGCTGGTAGATCGCTGCCCGGCGGGGGTCGTAGATCCGGGCGACGACGCGCTCCACGCCGAACGTCTCCCGGGCGACCCGGGCGATGAGCACGTTGGAGTTGTCCCCGCTCGTCACCGAGGCGAGCGCGTCGGCCCGCTCGATGCCGGCCTCGATCAGCCGGTCACGGTCGAACCCCACTCCGGCGATCGTCTGACCGGTGAACGCGGCGCCGAGGCGCTCGAACGCGTCCGGCCGCTTGTCGATCACCGCGACGGTGTGGTCGGCCTCGGTCAACTGCAGCGCGAGCGACGAGCCGACCCGTCCGCACCCGACCACGACTACATGCACGATTCTCTCCTTCGAGGGATAGCGGGATCATACGTACCGCTGCCCCGAGGGCGGCCAGCCGCTCGCCGCGACGCGTCATCTTCACCGGGCCGATCCCGACCTGTAGCCTCCCCCGACGCATGCTCAGCACGCTCAAGCGACTCGTCGTCGGCATCCCGATCGCCTCCGCCGACGAACAGCACCACCGGTTGTCGAAGAAGGTCGCCCTGCCGGTGTTCGCCTCGGATGCGATCTCCTCCTCGGCCTACGCGCCCGATGCGATCCTCGGGGTGCTCCTCCTCCAGGCGAGCGGCGGCTTCGCCTCCTTCACCAAGATGGTTCCGATCGCGGTCACCGTCGTCGCGCTCTTGGCGATCGTCGTCACCAGCTACCGCCAGACGATCTTCGCCTACCCCTCCGGAGGGGGGAGCTACATCGTCAGCCGGGCCAACCTCGGCGACGTTCCGGCGCTGATCGCCGGGTCGGCGTTGCTCGTCGACTACATCCTCACCGTCGCCGTGTCCGTTGCCGGCGGCGTGCTCGCGATCCGCTCCGCAGCAGGCCTCTCCGCGAGTTGGGCCGT
Source organism: uncultured Ilumatobacteraceae bacterium (assembly GCA_964592165.1). Classification (GTDB taxonomy): domain Bacteria; phylum Actinomycetota; class Acidimicrobiia; order Acidimicrobiales; family Ilumatobacteraceae; genus JAWKHV01. The sequence continues at coordinate 2,495 of CAZQEJ010000192.1, forward strand.
CCCCCTGTGCCTCGTGTGCATCGTGCTGATGATGTTCGCCAACCTGCGCGGGGTGAAGGAATCGGGCGCGCTGTTCGCCCCTCCGACCTACGCGTACGTGGCGCTGATCGTGTGCCTCATCGCGGCCGGCGTGTACCGCGTGTACGTCAAGGATCTCGGCGCGATCCCCGCCGAGTTGCTCGGCGCCGAGGGCCGTGACCTGCAGCGCGCCGCGCTGAGCGGCGAGGGGGTGAAGGCCGTCGGGCTGCTCATGCTGCTGCGCGCCTTCTCCTCCGGGGCCGTGGCCCTGTCCGGTGTCGAGGCCGTGGCCAACGGCGTGCCCGCGTTCAAGAAGAGCGAGCCACGCAACGCCTCGGTCACCTTGATGTGGATGGGAGCCTTTCTCGGGGTGTGCTTCTTCGGCATCTCCCTGCTCGCCTCGCGGCTCAAGCCGTTCCGCGGCGACCAGGACGCGACGAGCGTGGCGCTGATGGCAGAGTGGATCTACGGCGGCAAGGGGGTGATGTTCTGGGCGACGCAGATCGCCACCTTCGCGATCCTGATCGTCGCCGCGAACACCGCCTACGCGGACTTCCCCCGCCTGTCGTCGATCATCGCCCGGGACGGGTTCCTCCCCCGCCAGTTCGCCAACCGCGGCGACCGCCTCGTGTTCTCCAACGGGGTGATCTTCCTCACCGTCGTCGCCGCGCTGCTGATCGTCGTGTTCAAAGGCGACATCTCCGCGCTGATCCCGCTCTACGCGTTCGGTGTGTTCACCGCATTCACCCTGAGCCAGGCGGGAATGGTCCGTCATCATCTCACCGAGAGAGAGCCGGGCTGGCCGCGCAAGATGGTCGTCAACGCCATCGGGGCGTTAACGACGCTCGTCATCGCCACCGTCGTCGTCGTCTCCAAGTTCACCGAGGGTGCGTGGATCCCCGCCGTGCTCGTGCCGATCATGGTCGTCTCCTTCCGTGCCATCGGCCGGCACTACGAGCGATTGAAGGCCTCCGTCGCGGTCGAGCCGACGTACAAGCCACCGCGGCGCACGCACTACGTCGTCGTCCTCGTCAAGGATGTGAACAAGGGTGTCGTCGACGCGATCACCTACGCCCGCTCGCTGGCACCCGAGCGGCTGATCGCCGTGTCCGTCGTCGGCGACGAGGAAGAACAGCAGCAGATCGCCCGGGAGTGGGACGAGTTCGGCTTCACCATCCCCTTGCACACGATCTCCTCGCCGTACCGGGAACTGACCCGCCCGCTTCTCGCCTATCTCGACGAGCTCGACGAGGAGTCACCCGACGACGTGCTCACCGTGGTCATCCCCGAGTTCGTCACCAAGGTCCGCACCCAGTGGCTGCACAACCAGTCGGCGCTCGCTCTCAAGGCTCGCCTGCTGTACCGGCCGAACACCGTCGTCACCTCCGTGCCGGTCCACGTCGACTAACCCAGCCCGGGGTCCGATCACCGGCCGGGGAGATCGTCGGCCGCGGGCTCGGCCCGCTCGT
>CAZQEJ010000193.1:0-3961 GCA_964592165.1 uncultured Ilumatobacteraceae bacterium
CCGGCGACGAAGACGCGCGCCGAGTGGTTGGGGATCCAGAAGCTCGTCGCATGGTTGATCGTGTTCCCCGGTCCGCCGCGCACTCCGAGGAGCTGCGCTTTGGGCTTGGCCCACGGTCCGATGTTGGCGATGTTCGAGTTGCCGTAGCGGTCCATCTGCGACGCGCCCATCATCACGTGGCGCCGCCCGCCCCACAGTGTGTCGAACACCGAGCGGAACGGGATCCACCCTTCGACGACCTTGTCCGTTCCGCCGATCGGCAGCTCGTTGGCGACGAAGAACGCCTCACCATCGGAGACGATCAAGTCGGGTTCGAACGTCGCCTTGGCCAGCCGGGCGCCGAGCATCGGCACCGTGCCCATCCCCGAGGCGAAGATCTCCCCGTCACCACGCCACGCCTCGGCGCAGGCGACGACGATCGTGTCGGCGAGCAGCTGGTGGTCGCTCACTTGGCGGCCTCCTCACGGTCGGCGACGGCACGCTGATAGTCGGCCTCGGAGCCGGACAGGTACGTGTCGACGAACGCCTGCCACGTCTCCGGGGACGCCGCCGCGGTGGCGTACTCCTTCTGGAACTTCTCGTCCCGGCCGTAGTCCGGTTCGCAGGTGGTGAAGTGCGCGCCGTTCGGCGCCTCGACCACGCCGTCGACCATCGTCCGGTTGATCCGCAGGGTGTGGAACGACCCCTCGTCGAGCAGCCGCTCGGTGGGCACGATCTTCTCCACGCTGACGAACCGCCGTCCCGGCTCGCACGCCCCGAGGTACAGGTCGTCGAAGTACAGGTCGGGGCCGAGGAACTGGGCGTTACCCCGCTGATCGGCACGGTTGAGGTGGACGAACGCGGCGTCGAGGCGGATCGCCGGCACGGCGAGCAGCTCCTCGCCGTCGGAGCCGTCGGGGCTCGGGTACGGCGAGCGCACCGTGCGCAGCGACGGGTTGACGTCGATCACACCGGAGCCGAGGCCCGAGCGCGTCGGCAAGAACGGCAGCCGCAGCGAGCCGGCGTACAGCGCCCACTGGAGCATTCCCTCGTCGTACTCGGCCAACTCGGGGATCGTGCCCGCTTGGCGGGCGGCCCGGAAGTGCGGCTCGAGGGCGATCGAATCGAGGGAGACGAAGCCGTAGACCAGCTTGCGGATCTTCCCCGCGGCGGCGAGCAACCCGACGTCCGGCCCGCCGTAGGAGACGACGGTGAGGTCCTTGACCGGCGTGCGCAGCAGGGCGCGCACGAGGGCCATCGGCTTGCGCCGGCTGGCCCAGCCGCCGATGCCCAACGTCATCCCGTCTTCGATCGTGGCCGCGGCCTCGTCGGCCGAGATCCGCTTGTCGAGCATCAGCCCTTCCCCCCGTCAGCGGCCGTACCGGCCTTGCTCGTTCCGGCGAAGTCGTCGCGCAGCTCGTCGGACACGCCGGTCAGGTTGAGCTCGAAGGTGAAGCCCTGCTCGAAGCGGTACGACCGCTTCACGTCCCACAGGTCGATCCCGTTCAGGCTCTCCTTGGCGGCGCGGATGACCACCGGGGACTTCTCCGCGATCTGCCCGGCGACCTCGAACGCCTTGGCCCGCAGCTCGTCGCGGGGCACGACGGCGAGCACGCTGCCGAACGCGTGCAGCTCCGCGGCGCTGGCCGTGGCCGACGTGTAGACCATCGCCCGCATCTTGTGCTGGGGGACGAGGCGGGACAGGTGCGTCGCCGCCCCCAGCGCGCCGCGATCGACCTCCGGCAGCCCGAAGAACGCGTCGTCGGAGGCGACGATCACGTCCGCGTTGCCGGCGAGGCCGATCCCCCCGCCGACGCAGAACCCGTGCACCGCGGCGATCACCGGCACGGGGCAGTCGTAGACCGCGGCGAACGCGGCGAAGCAGCCCTTGTTCGCCCCGATCAGGGCGCCGAAGCCCGTCGTGTGCTGCATCTCTTTGATGTCCACGCCGGCGTTGAAGCCGCGTCCCTCGGCGCGCAGGACGACGACGCGCACGTCGTCACGCCGGCCGAGAGCGGTGATCGTGTCGGCCAGCTCGAACCAGCCGGCGACGGTGAGTGCGTTGACGGGCGGGGCGTCGACGACGACTTCGGCGATGCCACGCTCGTCGACGTTCGACGAGATTCCCACGTCGGCGACCCTATCCGGTGCCTTACGGTCCGTCAGATTCGGCCGGATCTCCGCCGGCACAGGGAGAACCGGGTCGGGGCGGCGAGGATTCGAGCGAGTGTTCTGCCAACATGCCGCTGTGCACGTCGCGCGCCCGTTCACCGTCGTCGACGGCGGCCTGTCCAGCGCGTTGGAGGTCGCCGGTCACGATCTGCGTCACCCGCTGTGGACCGCCCGCCTGCTCGCCGACGCTCCCGACGCGATCGTCGCCGCTCACCTCGGCTATCTACGCGCCGGCGCCGAGATCGTGATCACGTCGTCCTACCAGGCGAGCGTCGAGGGCTTCACCGCCGGGGGGATCTCCCGGGCCGACGCGCTGACCCTCATCGGGTTGTCCACGGAACTGGCTCGGGAGGCGGTGCGCCGCCACGAACGGGAAGCGGTCGACCCGGGCACGGCACGCGTCGCCGCTTCGGTCGGGCCGTACGGCGCGGTGCTCGCCGACCGCTCGGAGTACGGCGGTCACTACCCGCTCGCCGACGAGGGACTGGTCGCCTTCCACCGCTCCCGGCTGGAAGTGCTCATCGCCTCCGACCCGGATCTGCTCGCGGTGGAGACGATCCCCACCGCCGCCGAAGCGCGGGCGATCGCCACGGCGGCAAGCGGCCTGCCGGTGATCCCCGCGTGGGTCGCGTTCACGTGCGCGGATGAGGCGACGACGGCAGGCGGCGACGCGATCGAGGACGCGGTCGCTGCCGCGTCGGCGATGCCCGGGCTCGTCGCCGTCGGTGTCAACTGCACGGATCCGGCGCACGTCGCCGGCCTGCTGCGCAGGATCCGGCAGATCACCGACCTTCCTCTCGTCGCCTACCCGAACGACGGCAGGCAGCGGGAGAGGCACGGGCACGGCGCAGCGGGACAGACGGCGACGATCGCCGGCGACGAGCTGATCGACCGGTGGATCGACGCCGGAGCGGTGCTCATCGGCGGATGCTGCGGAACGGCGTTCGACGAGATCCGGGCGTTGCGCAACAGGCGCGACGAGCTCGCCCCGCCGCCTCTCCCACCGGTCGCCGCCTAGCGAGCCGAGCGGCCTGGCTAGCCTCCGGCCCGATGGAGCTGACGATCGACTTCTCGGGCACGGTGGTGCTCGTCACCGGGGGGACCAAGGGTGTCGGGCGAGGCATCGCCCGCCGCTTCGCCGGCGCGGGAGCGACCGTGGCCGTCTGCGCCCGCAAGGACCCGGGCGACCTGCCCGCCGGGTGGACGTTCGCCTCGGCCGACCTGCGCGACGGTGACGCCGCGGAGGCGATGATCGACGCCGTCGTCGAACGCCACGGCCGCCTCGACGTGCTGATCAACAACGCCGGAGGGGCTCCCCCGGCGGACACGGCGACGGCGACCTACCGGTTCACCGAACGGGTCGTCGCCCTCAACCTCCTCGCCGCGGTCTATTGCGCACAGCGCGCCAACCACTGGATGCAGCAACAGGACGGGGGCGGGTCGATCGTCAACATCGGCAGCATCTGCGCCCACCGGCCGTCCCCGAGCGCCGCGGCCTACGGCGCGGCGAAGGCCGGCCTGCTCAACTTCACGCTCAGTGCGGGCATGGAGTGGGCGCCGAAGGTGCGCGTCAACCACATCACCTGCGGGCTGATCCGCACCGAGCTCGCCCACCTGTTCTACGGTGACGAGGAGGGCATCGCCGCCGTCGGGGCGACCGTGCCGATCGGCCGCCTGGCCAACCCGGACGAGATCGCCGATGCCTGCGCGTATCTCGCCTCCCCCCTGGCGACGTACGTGACCGGTGCCGACCTCGCCGTCCACGGCGGCGGGGAGAAGCCGCCGTTCCTCGGCGCGGCGAACGCCTGAG
>CAZQEJ010000194.1:0-3954 GCA_964592165.1 uncultured Ilumatobacteraceae bacterium
TCAGCGCGCCGGGCGCGGCGAGGAACATCCCGAGGACGAGGAGCACCTCGGCGAACGTGAACGTGTACGTCTCCCGGCGGAACTCGAGGTGGAAGACGAGGACATCGGCCAGCATCGCGATTGCGGCGATGGTCCACCAGCGCAGCGGGGTACCGTCCACCGAGCCTCCGCTCGGCCACCAACGCCACAGCGCGGCGATGCTGGCGGCGGCGAGAGCGACGGTCAGGGTCAGCGTCTTCGCCCCCGCCCGGCCCGGATCGGGACGCGGCCAGCCGCCTCTCACGGGCTCTGCCTTCGCCTCTCCCGCTCCGTCCGCCAACGCTGCAACCCTCCTCCGGCTCCCGATCGGCGCGCGGCGTTGAGGACTCAAGGACCAGGCGCGCGGCGACCCCTGCCCGAGGGGGGTGCACCGCCTCGGGCAGGGGTCGCCGATGGCCAGCCGGTGACCTATCTGGTAGTCACCCCCATCCGGCGTCCGACCAGCGCGCCCCGGACCAGCGCGCCCCGTCCCATCCGGCGTCGGACCAGCGGGCTCCCGACCACCGGGCGCCGGACCACTTCCCGCTCGACCAGCGTGCGCCGGACCAGCGTGCCCCGGACCAGCGTGCCCCGGACCAGTCGTTGCCGCTCCAGGCGACGCTCGACCAGCGCGCCCCGGACCACGCCTCTCCCGACCAGCGGGCGCCGTTCCACGTGCCGCCGCTCCAGGTCTGCGCCTTCGCCGTGGCGGCGGCCATCTCCGTCGCCGACCACGGGTTGCCCATCACGTCGACCTCGCCGGTGAGGGCGACGCCGTTGGACACCACGTGGAACGAACCACGAGCCCCCTCCAGGGTTCCTCTACCCGTGGCCTTGGCGGTCCACTGCACCGACGGCCACAGGCCGCTGGTGGCCACCGCGTTGGTCACGTTCGCCGAACCACTGCCGGAGTACCGGGGATCGAAGCTGGAGACGAGTTTCGTGTACATCGCGGCCAGCCCTTGGCGGATGCCGTCGCTCGTGCCCGCACCGGAGCCCGCCGCCTCCAGGTAGTTGATCGGATCAGCCCACAACTTGAGGTAGGCCTTGATCGTGTCCGGTGTCGCGGTGGGGTACTTCTGCAGCAATAGGGCGGCCAGCCCGGAGACGACCGCTGTGGACTGCGACGTGCCGCTGCCTCGCTGGAAGCGGGTGCCGATCTTGCCCGTGGTCACGTTCTGGTCGACGAACGACCCCGGGACGCGCAGGCTGATCACCGACACACCGGGAGCGACGACGTCGACACCGCGCTGGGCCGTACCGTGCTGGGCGAAGTCGGGGACGAAGTCGTCCGCCGGGGTGAGCGTTCCCGCCGGATTGCTCGCCCCCACGGCGAGGATGGTCGGGTTGTACGCCGGATCGGCCAGCGTCGGTGCGGCACTCCCGTCGTTCCCCGCGGCAGCGACGACGACGATCCCGTTCCGCCAGGCGACCTCAGCCGCCTGGGAGAGCGGATCGGTCATCGCCGACTGGGCCGAGTCCGACCCGAAGCTGAGGTTGATCACCCGGATGTTGAAGCCGGCGTCGTTGCGGTGCTGGACGACCCAGTCGATCGCCGCGATCACCTGGGAGATGTCGGCAGAACCGTCGAATGCACCGACCTTGACGTTGACCAGCCGGGCCTCGGGGGCGATCCCGACGAACTTCGTCGTGTCCGTGTATGGGCTCTTGCCCAGGCACGTCGTGCAACTGCCGGGTGCGGTCGGGGCGACGTCGCTGCCGGCGATGATCCCGGCCATGTGCGTGCCGTGGCCGAACGCGTCGACGCCACCGACGGTCGGGTCGTGCGGGTCGAAGGAGAGGTCGGGTCCGTCGACCACCTTCCCCGCCCGGTCGAGGCCGGGAACCCGGGAGATGCCCGTATCGATCACCGCGACGTCGACGCCCTTGCCTGTATAGCCCGCGTTCCACAACGCCTGCGCGCCGACGATCCGGGAGATCGCTGACAAGCTGCCGGTGTCGAGCGCCGCGCTCGCGCCATCGGCGGCCGTCGTGGTGCCCATCGAGCGGACGGGCACGTCGAGGGTCACCGAGGTCACGCCGTGGAGAGCTCCGAGCGCGCCGAGCCGGTCGGAGGGGATCGTCACCGCGAGGCCGTCGATGATCCCCAGCGTCCGCTGCACGGTCCCCCCGAGCCGGGCGATCCCGGTGGCCACCTGGTCGAGGTCTCCGCCGGTACGCACGATCACCGCCGCCGGGGCAGCGGAGGCGGTTGGGGCCCCGATCGTGCTCGTCGTCGCGATCGCCGCCAGCGTGGCGACCAGCGCGGAGGTCCCGGCGAGCGTGAGGCGACGTGCTCCAGGCCTACCCCGCCGGGTCACCACCTCACGCCCGAGATCGCTGCGGGTGCAGCTCCCCCGCTCGACGATCCCGGCCGAGTGGGCTGCGGCGCGGCGCCCCGGCCGGGGACCACCGTCCCGGGGAAGGCCGGCGCGGGGAACCCCTTCCCGCCGCGCGCCGCGGCCGGCGTGGGTGCCCGCTCGGGGGCGTCGTTGTCCGTCCTCACCCCGCCGATCAGGGCGATCGCGGCAAGCCCGGGAAGTGCTGCGACGAGCATCCTCCGGGCCCATCCATTGCGTCGGTTCACGTCGCGTGATCTCACGCTGTCCTCCTTGGTGTGAATCGGTGCTGATCGCACCGGTCGGAGGAGTCGGCGGGTTGGACGTGCCTTCAAACGGTGGGCCGGAATCCTGAGCATTCCCGAACACCGGGTCTTGAGCCCCAGGGACGGTTCTCTCTCGACACTGTCCGGATATCGCGAGGGTCCGCCCCACCGACCGCGCGACGAGGATCGCTTGCAACGGGCCAGACGACGAGCAGAACGTGATCCGCGAGCCCGCTACCGTCGTCGGCGATGACACCTTCGGTGAGTGCTGGCGACGTGCGCGCCGCGGCGACCCGCATCGAGGGGGAGATCATCCGCACCCCGGCCACCCGCTCGCGCACGTTGTCGGAGATCACCGGCGCGGACGTCGTCGTCAAGTTCGAGAACCTCCAGTTCACCGGCTCCTACAAGGAGCGAGGCGCGCTCAACCGCCTGCTCCTCCTCCCGCCCGGGGGGCGCGGCGTGATCGCCGCCTCGGCAGGCAACTTCGCCCAGGGCGTCGCCCACCACGCGACCCGCTTGGGGATCCCCGCGGTGATCGTCATGCCGGAGACGACGCCGCTGTTGAAGGTCTCCCGCACCGCTGATCTCGGTGCGGAGGTGATCCCCTACGGCGAGTCGTTCGACGAGGCCAACGACTATGCCGCGGAGCTCGCCCGCCGGCGGCGACTGGAGCTGCTCTCCCCGTTCGACGATCCGGAGGTGATCGCCGGGCAGGGCACCGTCGCGTCCGAGGTGCTCGCCGACGTCCCCGATCTCGACGTGCTCGTCGTTCCCGTCGGCGGCGGCGGGCTGCTCGCCGGGATCGCGGTGGCGGCCCGTGGCCATGGGGCGGGCGTCCAGCTCGTCGGCGTGCAGTCCGATCGGTGGCCCGCGGTGGCCAACGCGTTCAACGGCACCGATGCGCCGGTCGGTGGTCCGACGATCGCCGACGGGATCGCCGTCGCCCACCCCGGGGTGCTCACCGTCGAGCTGATCCGCTCCCTTGTCGATCGCGTCGAGGTGGTCAGCGAGTCGTTGATCGAGCAGGCCGTCGGCCTGTACCTCGAGGTGGAGAAGACCGTCGCCGAAGGCGCCGGCGCGGCGCCGCTGGCCGAGCTGCTCGCCCGGCCCGAGCGCTACCGAGGGCTGCGTGTCGGGCTCGTCCTCAGCGGGGGGAACATCGACCTCCGCCAGCTCGCCTCGGTGACGCTGCGCAGCCTGGTCCGCTCCGGTCGGCTGACCACGTTCTGGGTCGAGGTCGACGACCGTCCGGGGAACCTCGGCGCGGTGACGACCGACGTCGGCCGCTTCGGGGGGAACATCGTCGAGGTCGTCCATCAGCGGCTCGA
>CAZQEJ010000195.1:0-3908 GCA_964592165.1 uncultured Ilumatobacteraceae bacterium
CGAACCGCCCGCCCCAGCGCGTGGCGCGCAGCGCCCGCTCCGCGTACGGACCGCCGACCTGGTCGACGACGACGTCGGCCCCGCCAGGGACGATCTCCCGGATCGCGTCGCGCAGATCGGCGCTGGAGTAGTCGATCGTCGCCACCGCACCGCGCTCACGGCACAGGGCGAGCTTCTCCGGGCTGGACGCCGCGGCGATCACGTTCGCCCCGAGCAGTGCGCCGATCTCCACCGCGGCCAAGCCGACGCCGCCGGACGCGCCGGTGACCACGACCCACTCGCCGGGGGCGACCTCGGCGACCGAGCGCAAGGCGTGGTAGGCGGTCGCGTGGGCGATCCAGAACCCGGCGGCGTGCTCCAGGGGCACTCCGTCGGGGACCGTGCGCAGCGCCGCGGCGGCGGCCAGCGCCTGCTCGGCGAACGCCCCGGTGAACGCCGCGCCGAAGACCCGGTCGCCGGGCGCGACGTTCGTCACGCCGTCGCCGACGGCGAGCACGGTTCCGGACATCTCACTGCCGGGGACGAACGGCGGGGTCAGCGAGATCTGGTACCGGTTGGCGATGATCAGCACGTCGGGGAAGTTGATCGCGGCGAAGGCGACGTCGACGAGGACCTGCCCCGGGCCGGGCGTGGGGCTCGGTCGTTCCTCGATGCGGAGGATCTCCGGGGGTCCGTACTCGTTGCACACGGCGGCACGCATCGGACCGACCGTAGCGGTTCGGGCCATCGCCTAATCTGCGCGCATGAAGGAGCTGATCTACCACCGGATGTTCCTCCCCGGGGTCACCCGCAACCACGACAGGGTGTGCGTGACCAACGCCGCGTCGGGAGAGTCGCGCACCTACGCCGAGCACTTCGACCGCGTCCAACGGGCGATCGGCGCACTCGGTGAGCTGGGGGTTGGCCGCGGGGATCGGTTCGCCGTGATGATGCTCAACTCCCCGGAGTTCTTGGAGCTGTACCACGCCGCGTTCTTGGGCGGCGGGGTGGTCAACCCGCTCAACCTCCGCCTCGCGGCCAAGGAGCTGGCCTACGTGCTGCGTGACTCGGGGACGAAGGTCGCCTTCGTCGACGGCTTCTTCGCCAACGTGATCGACGCGGTCAAGGCCGAGGTCGGGCTGGAGCACGTCGTCCTCGTCGGTCCCGGCGACGTCCCCCACACGGTGCGCTACGAGGATCTGATCGCCGCGGCGAATCCGGCGCTGCCCGACGAGGGAGACGAGAGCGATCCGGTCGTGCTGATGTACACCGGGGGGACGACGGGCGCCCCGAAAGGCGTGCTCCTCGACCAGCGGGCCGAGATCCTCAACGCGTATCACGTGATGATGGTCCTCCACTTCGACCACAACACGGTCAACTTGATGCAGACCCCGATGTTCCACGCTGCGTCGATGTTCGGGGTGCTGGGCACACCAGCGGTCGGCGCGCACTCTGTGATCGTGCCCCTGTTCGACCCGACGGCGGTGATCAACGCGGTCGGCACGTACCGGCCGACGGTGACCTTGATGGTCCCGACGATGATCGGGATGCTCCTCTCCCATCCCGACTTCCGCCCCGGCAGCCTGTCGAGCATCGACCAACTCGTCTACGGCGCGTCGCCGATGCCCCAGGCGCTGCTCGAGAAGCTGATCGCGATGTTCCCCGAGATGGACATCTGGCAGGGCTACGGGATGACCGAGTGCTCGAGTGTGCTGACCTTGCTCGGCGCCGAGGAGCACCGCTCCGGCGGGCGCCTGCTCCGCTCGGCCGGATTGCCTCTCCCGGGAGTTGTCGTGTCCATCCAGGACGAGGACGGCAACCTACTCCCGACCGGGACCGACGGCGAGGTCTGCGCGCGCAGCGGCAACTTCATGGCCTGTTACTGGAACCGGCCAGAGGCGACCGAGGAGGCGTTCCGCGGCGGCTGGTACCACACCGGCGACGCCGGGCATCTCGACGAGCGGGGCTACTTGTACCTCGTCGACCGGGTCAAGGACATGATCGTCACCGGCGGCGAGAACGTGTACTCGACCGAGGTCGAGGACGCGATCTCGACCCATCCGGCCGTCGCCCAGGTCGCCGTGATCGGGATCCCCAGCGAGCGGTGGGGCGAGGCGGTGCACGCGATTGTCGTCCTCCGCCCCGAGGCGAGCGCGACGGCCGAGGAGTTGATCGCCCACGCGCGGGAGTCGATCGCCGGGTACAAGGTGCCCAAGTCGATCGAGTTCCGTACCGATCCGCTGCCCTTGTCCGGCGCGCTGAAGGTGCTCAAGCGCGAACTGCGCGCCCCGTACTGGGAAGGGCACGACCGGGCTGTCAACTGAGCGGGTGCGCCGGCGCTCGCTCCGGCGTGCTCAACTCGGCCGATGAAGGCGAACCAGATCCTCGAGCCGTTCGGGCTCAGCGACCGCCGCCTCGCCCCGGGTCTGCACCACCTCGAGGTGTACACGATGCGCGGCCTGCTCGGCCTGCACTGGTACGGAGACCGTGACGCGCCGGGGATCGTCGTCGCCTGCCCGGGAGCGATGGGCGGGTTCCTCGGTCCCGGCCGGGCGATGTACGCAGAGCTCGGGGTCCACCTCGCGGACCGCGGCATCGGGACCCTCGTCGTCGACTACCGCCAGCCGAACAAGCTCGAATCGTGCGTCCTCGACGCGATGGCCGCGATCGATCTCGCCGCCCAGTGCGGGGCGTCGGCTGCGGTCGCCGTCGGACACTCCTTCGGCGGAGCGGTGGCGGTCAACGTCGGCGCCGGGCTGCCCAATGCAGTTGCCGGAGTGTGCCTGCTGTCCACCCAGTCGGCCGGGTGCGAACCGGCGAGTGGACTCCCGCCGCGTCCGTTGCTGATGATCCACGGGACCGACGACGAGATCCTCGCCCCGGTCAACTCGGAGATGGTCCGGCGCCTGGCCGGTGGTCACGGGGAGGTGGAGCTGATCCCGGGGGAGGGTCACGCCCTGGCGCACACCTCGGACGCGATCGTCGGGCGTTTGGTCGAGTGGGTCACGCCGTTGCTGCCGGCAACGTGAGCCGGCCGGTGGCGACGCCGGGCCGCGGCGCGGTCGTTGACCGCCGGTCGGTCGTCAGTGGGCGGCGAGCCAGCCGAGGACGGCGTCGAGCGAACTGATCGCCACGTCGACGTGACCCGCTCCCGGGACCGCGAGGTACTCGACGGACGAACCCGCCGCCTGGTACCGCTCGGCGAGCGCGGCGCTGTTCGCCTCCGGGATCAGGTCGTCGGCCGTCCCGTGGACGATCAGCACCGGGCTCGTGACCGGCGCACCGCCGGGTTCGTCGGCCTTGATCGCCGCTGCCCACGGATCACGCGTCAACGCCGCGGGCTCGAGCAACGGTCCGTCGACGGCCGCTGCCCGTCCTTGGAGGTCGTCGCTGCACACCTCGGCCACGGCGGGGATCAGCCGAAGGCCGGCGGGGGTGAGCACGTCCGCCGGGTCGAGATCGTCGGCCACGGCCATCCCGGCGACGGCGAGGAGGACGAAGCCGCGCTGCGGCCCGTCGGCGACGTGCTCGAACAGGTCCTCCCCGCCGGACACCGGGGCGATGGCGACGGTCGCCCGCAACGACAGCTCCGGGGCGTAGGCGGCCGCCTGCTCGGCGGCGAAGAGGACCGCCTGCCCTCCCTCGGACACCCCCCAGGTGGTCAGCTCCGCGGACGTGGGGACGTCGAGCCCGCGGGCGGCGCGCGCCGCGTCGAGCACCGCACGCCCGGCGCTGCCGCCGTCGAGGAAAGGGGCGGGCCCGCTCGTCCCCAGTCCTTCGAGGTCGCTCGACACGGTCAGGTAGCCGAAGCCGGTGAACAGCTCGATCGCTTCGCCGAAGAGCGAGCCGGGGAGGCTCGGGGCGCAGATGTCGGCGGACCCGACGGTCGGGTGCCCGATGGACAGCAACGGCCATCCCCCGGGCGGCGG
>CAZQEJ010000196.1:0-3834 GCA_964592165.1 uncultured Ilumatobacteraceae bacterium
CATGCGCTGGATCGCCCAGGCGGAGATGGCCCTCGACATGATGGTCGACCGGTCGTTGACGCGGTACTCGCACGGCTCACTCCTCGCCGAGAAACAGGGCATCCAGTGGCTGATCGCCGACTCGGCGATGGAGCTCTACCAGTGCAAGCTGATGGTCCTCCACGCCGCGTACAAGATCGACCGGGGCGAGGACTTCCGCACCGAGGTGTCGATGGCCAAGCACTTCGTGGCCAACAGCTTGAACCGGATCATCGACCGGGCGATCCAGGTCCACGGTGCGCTCGGCTATTCGCAGGACACGCCGCTCGCCTCGATGTTCCAGCACGCCCGCTGGGCGCGCTTCGCCGACGGCGCCGACGAGATCCACCAGATGCGCATCGCCCAGAACACGATCGCCGCCTACAGCGATCACGGTTCGACGCGCACCGCCACCGGCAACCTCCCCATCTGACCCGCCGCCGACGCGCCGCGCGCCGAACTTTGGAGGAAGTTGCCACCTGAGAGCCCGCGAACCTCCAAAGTTCGGGGTCAGGCCGGGCGGGAGAGGAAGGCGGCGACGGTGCTCTCGAACTCGGCGCGGCGCTCGATCATCACCCAGTGGCCGCAGTCGTAGAGCACGTGCAACTCGCAACGGGGGATGACGCGCATCGGCACGAGCGCCATGTCGACCGGGCTGACCCGGTCGTCGCGGCCCCACAGCAGGAGCGTCGGCGCGCTGATCCTGGTCATGTACTCCAGGTTTCCCGGTGCGCCCGCCCCGGTGAGCGAGGCGCGGATGAACGGGAACCCGGCCCGGGAGTACATCTTGCGCGCCTCGGCGGCGATCTCCGGGCGCGTCGCTTGGGCGAAGCGGCGATCGATCAGCTCGTCGGTGAGGGTCGCCGGGTCGAAGACCATCGACTCCATCCACTCGACGAGACGTTCCCTCGTTGGATCCTCGACGAAGGCGACGAGCAGCTTGATCCCCTCCGCCGGGGCTGGGGTGAGCACGTTCATCCCCATCCCCCCGATGGAGACGAGCTTGCGCACCCGGTCGGGAAAGGCCGCGGCGAACTTGCCACCGACGATCCCCCCGAGGGAGTTGCCGACGATCGACACCCGCTCGAGGCCAAGCGCGTCGAGGAAGCGGGCGATCGCCTCGTGCCCGTTGACCGTGGCGATCTCGCCCGTCGCCTCGCTCAGCCCGAAGCCGGGCAGGTCGGGGACGAGGCAGCGGTAGCCGGCGGAGAACGTCTCCAGGTTGCCCTCGAAGTTCGCCCAGCCGCTCACGCCGGGTCCCGAGCCGTGGATGAACACGAGTGGCTCGCCCTCGCCGGCCTCGTGGTAGTGGATCGTCCCGTTGCTCGTCGCCACGCGGCGGCTCGTCGACTCGAACGTCGATCCGGCGTCGCTCATCGCTGTCCTCTCGTCGTCGTGGACAGCACCCGCTGCCCATCATGTCGCTGTGGGCGGCGTCAGCTGCCCATCATGTCGTAGTTCGTGCCCCCGAGAAGCCCGGTCGACCACGCCGCGAGCCCCATGTTCGGGCTGTTCACGACGTGGGCCCGGGCGCCGTGGGCGTCGCGCCACAGGCGCTGCATGGGGCTGCGGCTGCCCAAGCCGCGGCCGCCGGCGTGCTCGGCGATCGCGTCGGTGGCGCGCAACGCGCGGATCCCCGAGGTGAGCTGGTCGCGGCGGCAGCGCTGGCGCAGTTCGGCAGGGATCGGCTCGCCCGCTTGGGCGTGGCCGTACATCTCGATCAGGTTGCCGAGGAGCATCTCCCGGGCCGCGTCGAGGTCGCTCGCCGCCTCGGCGAGGCTGCGCAGGATCACCCAGTCGCCCATCACCGGGCGGGTGACCTCCCCGGTCGCGCTCGCCCCCACTCCGGGCTTCGGCTTCTGCGAGGCGACGTACTCGTCGAGCACGCCGAAGCCCATCCCGACGAGCGGAGCGGCGACCGCGGAGCCGAACATCGCGTTCCACGGCATGCGGAACAGCGGTCCCGGATTTACCGCGTTGCCCGGGCAGTTCTGGGTGATCAGGTCCATCCAGGCGAGGACGCGGTGCTCGGGGACGAACGCGTCGGTGATGACGATGTCGTTGCTCCCCGTGCCGCGCAGCCCGACGACGTCCCACACGTCCTCGATCCGGTAGTCGGGGCGGGGGACGAGGACGTGATACCAGTTGTTCAGGTCGACCTGGTCGCCAGAGGTGTCCTCCCCGATGCGCGCTCCGACGAACACCCAGTCGCAGTGGTCGCTGCCGGAGGAGAAGTGCCAGTGCCCGCTCAAGCGGTAGCCGCCGTCCACCGGCGTGAGCACCCCGTAGGGCTGGTAGTGGGAGCTGATCCACACGTCGGGGTCCTCGCCATAGACCTCGTCCTGAGCCTTCGCCGAGTACAAGCCCATCTGATAGGCGTGCACGCCGACGACGCCGGTGACCCACGCCGAGGACCCGCACGCCGTGCCGATCAGGCGTACCGCTTCGTAGAACACCTCCGGTGACGCCTCGTAGCCGCCACAGCGCGCCGGCTGGATCAAGCGCAGCGCGCCGCTCGCACGCAGCCGGGCGGCGGTCTCGTCGGGGAGGCGGCGGAGCTGCTCGGGCTCCCCGGCGTGCTCGCGCAGCCACGGCAGCAGGTCGGTGCGGATCTTGTCCAGGACGTCGTGCTCGACCCTGATCACGGTGGGCTCCTCGGGGTGCGTGGGGGGTGGTCTCGGGGTGTCAGGCAGACGGCGGGGGGTAGAACTCGTGGCCCCAGAACTCGCCCTTGGTGATCGCGTACGTCGGCTCGTCGGGATCGGCCGGCGGGCCGCCCCAGCCGAGCTCCACCGCGGAGAAGTCCGGTGTGTACACGTAGAAGGAGATCATCGAGTCGTTCGTGTGCCGCCCGAGACCCTGCTGGAGCGGTGTCCCGCTGTGTCGGATGCGGTCGAGGGCGAAGCCGAGGTCGTCGATCGTCGTCGCCTGGAAGTGGAGGTGGAACAGCTGCAGGGGCATGTCCGACTCGAGGATCCCGATCGTGTGATGGCGCTCGTTCGGGCTGAGGAACCAGATCGGTCCGAGCGGTGTGCTCATCGTGTTCCGCTCGAGGAAGCCGAGGACGTCGATGTAGAAGTCGACCGCCGCACCGCCGGTGCGGCTGCCGTAGACCATGTGCCCCATCCCCTGGGAACCGGTGACGAAGCGCGTCCCGTAGGGCGTCTGCAGGCGGACGTGGTCGAGGATCGGGCCGTAGAACAGCTCGACGGGTGCGCCGCCCGGGTCGGTGAAGCGGACGAAGCCAGTCACCTTGCGGACAGCGGCTTCGTCAGCCGTGCCGGGGGTGACGGTGATCCCGGCGGCCTCGACCCGGGCGACGAGCCGGTCGAGGACGCGCCGGTCGCGCACCTCGAAGCCGATCGCGGCGATCCCCGGAGCGCCGGCGGGGAGGACGACGAGGCGCTGCGGATAGTGGTCGACACGGAAGTGGGCGGCGCCCTCCTCGGGGCCGTCGACGGCCATCAGACCGATGATCTCGCTGCCGAACGAACGCCACTGGTCGACCTTCGGGCTGTTCAGGCGGAGGTACCCGAGCGAGTGCACCTTCGCCTCGTTCGTCGCGTGTGGCTCCGTCACGTGTCGACCTCCCTCGTCCGGCCGCCGCCGATCGTTCGCGGCCATGGCCTGCCGATTGTTGCATCACCGCTGCGCCGAGGCCGACTCGCTGTGATCGGCCGAGCGGCAGGACCCGGCGACCCGGCGACCCAGCCTGACCGGGCGGGCATCCGGCTGCGAGCCCTAGCATCGCCCGCGATGTGGTTGAGCTGGCAGGGGGGGATGGCCTTCGCCGTGTTCTTCAGTCTCGGGTGGTCC
>CAZQEJ010000197.1:0-3829 GCA_964592165.1 uncultured Ilumatobacteraceae bacterium
GGGTTCGGCGACATGCCGATCGACCAGCTCGTCGGGTTCATGGCCGCCGACCTCACGGTGCACGTCTGGGATCTGGCGCGCACGGCGAAGGTCGACGAGCGGCTCGAGCCGTCGTTGATCAAGTTCGCTCACAGCACATGGAAGTCGCTCGGCGAGGACGTGGTCCGCATGCCGGGGATGATGGGACCGGCGATCAAGCCCGCCCCGGGTGCCGACGCCCAGACGAAGATGCTCAACTTCGTCGGCCGCGCCGTCTGATCACAGCGGCCCACCGGTCTCGCCCGAGCGCGCCCACGCCCGAGCACCGTCCGGAGCCGGCACGGCGACGGCGACGTTCAGTGCGCGGCGCCGGGGTTCTCCTGGACGAGCTCGATCAGCGTGCCGAACGAACCCTTGGGGTGAACGAAGGCGACCGTCGTTCCCCGGCTGCCCGGGCGGGGTGCCTTGTCGATCGGCGTCGCCCCGGCCGCGACCATCGCCGCCAGCGCCGCAGCACAGTCGTCGACCCGGTACCCGACGTGGTGCAGCCCCTCGCCGCGCTTGTCGATCGCCTTGGCGATCGGTGAGTCCGGGCGGGTCGCCGCGGTCAGCTGGATGTAGCTGTCGGCGACCTTGATCAGCGCTTCTTCGACGCCGTCGGAGTCGACGACCTCCCGGTGGTGGACCTGGGCGCCGAACGCCTTGGCGTAGTAGGCGATCGCCGCCTCCAGGTCCCGGACGGCGATGGCGACGTGGTCGATCTCGGTCAGCAACATGGACCCATCGTGCCAGCGGGTCTCCCCGAGCAGGAAGCTGCCCGGACCGGCCTCAGGCGCCGGCCCGGCGGAAGACGGTGATCTTGTCCTCGCCGATCCGTTCCCGCTTCTCCGGATCGTCGATCCCCAGGCCCTCGTGCGGCGCGAGGCAGAGCACGCCGAGCTTGCCCTCGTGCTCGTTGCGGTGCACCGAGCGCGCCGCCTCGCCGACCTCGCTCAATGGGTACACCGCCGAGAGCAACGGCTGGATCCGCCCCTGGTCGACGAGCTTGTTCGCCGCCCAGGCCTCGGCGTAGTTGGCGAAGTGCGACGCCTTGAGCGTCTTCAGCTTCATCCAGAAGTGGCGGTTGTCGAACTCGACCATGTATCCGCTCGTCGCCGCGCAGGTGACCACCGTTCCGCCCCGCTTGACGGCGAAGATCGACGCGCCCATCGTCTGGCGGCCGATGTGCTCGAAGACGATGTCCGCGTCGTCGCCGACCAGCGAACGGATCTTCTTCCCGAACCGGCGCCACTCGCTCTCGTCCTGCGTGTTCTCGTCCGACCAGAAGCGGTAGCCCTCCACGGTGCGGTCGATCACCGCTTCGCAGCCGAGCGCGTTGAGCAGCGCGGCGCGCCGCGGCGAAGAGACGATCCCGACCGGGGTCCCCCCGCCATTGAGCACGTACTGGATGGCGTAGCCGCCGATCCCGCCCGTCGCCCCCCAGACGACGACGACGTCACCCTGCTTCATCCGCGCCCCGTTGGCCGACACGAGCATCCGGTAACTCGTCGAGTTGCACAGCGCGTTGACCGCGGCCTCCTCCCAGGTGAGGTGGCTCGGCTTGGGCATCAGCTGGTTGGCCTTGACGATCGACAGTTCGGCGAGGCCGCCGAAGTTCGACTCGAACCCCCAGATCCGCTGGTTGGCGGCGAGCATCGAGTCGTCGTGGGCTGTCGGGTCCTGGTCGTCGACGTAGTTGCAGTGCACCGTGACACGGTCCCCGGGCTTCCAGTTGCGCACCGCCGAACCGACGCGCACCACGACTCCCGCACCGTCGGAGCCGACGACGTGGTAGGGCAGCGCGTGGCGCGCTCCCCAGGAGCTCTCCTTGCCCAACCGGTCGAGGAACCCGAACGTCGGCAGCGGCTCGAAGATCGACGTCCAGACCGTGTTGAAGTTGATCGACGAGGCCATCACCGCCAGGTAGACCTCGTCCGGGGCGAGCTCGGGGGTGGCCACGTCACCGACGTGCAGGCTGCGCCGGGGGTCCTTGTCCGCCGAGTCCATCCCATCGAACATCGCCGCGTCCTCGCGGCGCACGTAAGCCGCCCGATAGTGCTCGGGGATCGGCAGCGCAGCCAACTCGTGGCCGCTCGCGCCCGCCTGGATCGCTTCGAGGATGTGCTCCATGGGCGGACGTTACCGGCGGGTAGGTACGCCGCCCAAGACGCGACTACCGTCGCCCCGATACCGCTGAGAAAGGGGATGACGCCATGGCTGGGTCGTACATCGTCGCCGGAGCCCGCACACCGATCGGCAAGATGAGCGGAGCGCTGGCCTCGCTCAGCGCGGCCGATCTCGGAGGGATCGCGATCACCGAGGCGCTCTCGCGCGCCGGCGTCGCCCCCGACGAGGTCGAGTACGTCATCATGGGCCAGGTGCTGATGGCCGGCCAGGGCCAGGTGCCCGCCCGCCAGGCGGCGGTCAAGGCCGGGATCCCGATGAGCATCCCCTCGGTCAACGTCAACAAGGTGTGCCTGTCCGGGCTGAACTCGATCTACCTCGCCGACCAGATGATCGCCTCCGGCGAGGCGGACATCGTCGTCGCCGGCGGCATGGAGTCGATGACCAACGCCCCCTACCTCGCCCCCGGGGCGCGCGGCGGGTTCCGCTACGGGAACACCGAACTGCTCGACGCAATCATCGCCGACGGGTTGTGGTGCGCGTTCGACGCCTGCCTGATGGGCCTGTCCACCGAGCGCTACAACCCGGGCGACATCACCCGTGAGCAGCAGGACGAGGCGGCGCTGCTCTCCAACCAGCGCGCTGCGGCGGCGATCGCCGCCGGCAAGCTCGCCGAGGAGATCGCCCCCGTCTCGATCGCCCAACGCAAGGGCGACCCGAAGGTCGTGCGTGACGACGAAGGCGTCCGTCCGGAGACGACGATGGAGTCGCTCGGCGGGCTCAAGCCGGCGTTCGACAAGGCCGGTTCGATCACCGCGGCGAACGCCTCGCAGCTCTCCGACGGCGGCTCCGCGCTGGTGATGATGTCCAAGCGGGCTGCCGAATCCCGGGGGGTGACCCCCCTCGGCGAGGTCGTCGGCTACGCGATGGTCGCCGGGCCGGACAACGCCTCGCTCCTCCACCAGCCGAGCCGGGCGATCCTCAAGGCTCTCGACCGCGCCGGGATGAAGGTCGCCGACGTCGACCTGTTCGAGCTCAACGAGGCGTTCGCCGCGGTCGGGATTGCCTCGATGCGTGAGCTGGGGATCACCTCCGAGGTGACCAACGTCAACGGTGGGGCGATCGCCCTCGGCCACCCGATCGGGATGAGCGGCAACCGTCTCGCCCTGACGATCCTCCACGAGCTGCGCCGCCGTGGCGGCGGCACCGGTGCCGCTGCGCTGTGCGGTGGCGGGGGCCAGGGCGACGCTCTCCTCGTGCGCACCGTCTGATCCCGGACGCCTCCGGTCCGCCGGCCGCGACACCGTGCCGTGACGCGACCGGCGGTCCGCTTGCCGTGACCGCCCACCATGGTCCGGGCCCGGACGCCAAGGACGCGTGGCGAAGGGTAGGACGGTGGCCGGGACGGACGACCAACGGGAGGGAGCGGCTCGCCGCAAGCCGGTGTCGGCGCGCCTGACGCTCGGTCCGGAGGACGCGTGGCGGACCTGGCGCGATCTTCCCGAGGACGATCGTGCTCCGGGGCCGGAAGAGACCGGGACCGGGGACATCCCCGAGTTCAGCGGTTCGATGATGGTCGTCGCCATCCCCGAGCCGGGCGCAGACGACGTGGTGCTGCCCAACGGGGCACCCCCCGCCGAGGAACCGGCAGCGCCGGACGAGCCGGCGCACGCGGGTCTTCCTCCGG
>CAZQEJ010000198.1:0-3666 GCA_964592165.1 uncultured Ilumatobacteraceae bacterium
GACGAGCTCGGCGCCACGGCGTTCCCCGCGGATGCCCGCGACGGCGCCCAGGTGCGTGCCGCCATCGACGCGGCGAGCGACGCCCAGCGCCGGTTGGACATCGCCGTCGTCGTCCCCGGAGGAGCGACGATCAAGCCGGTGCTGATGTTCGGCGACGACGAGTTCTCCGCCGACGTCGACGCCAACGTTCGCCCCGTGTACCTCACGTTGAAGTACGCCGGGCAGGCGATGATCCGCAACGGTGGCGGCTCGTTCGTCGCCGTCTCCTCGACCGCCGCGGTGTTCTCCACCCGCTACCTCGCCGGCTATGCGGCGGGGAAGGCGGCTGTCGACCAGCTCGTCCGGGTCGCCGCCGACGAGCTCGGTGAGCACGGTGTGCGGGTCAACTCGGTGCGCCCCGGCCTGACCCGCACCGCGTCGACCGCCGGGGCGTTCGCCAACGCGAAGATGATCGCCGCCTTCCTCGCCGGCCAGCCGTTGGCCCGCGGCGGGGCGGCGACCGATGTCGCCGGCGCGATCCGCTACCTCGCCGGACCCGAGTCGTCGTGGGTCACCGGGCAGCACCTCACCGTCGACGGTGGGCACACGCTGCGCGCCTTCGTCGACTACGCCTCACTGATCCGGATCCCCGACCAGGCCGAAGCCGCCCGTCGCGCCGCTGATGCCTGAGCCGGTACGCCCGGCGCGGGAGCACCGGTCTACGTTCGGCGCCGACACAGGAGGGTGACGATGGGGACGAACCAGCGCGGCCAGATCCAGATGACCGACGAGGAGGTCGCCGCGTTCGTCGAGCGGAGCCGCGCGGCGACGATGGCCACCGTCGGTCCCGACGGCACCCCCCACCTCGTGGCGATGTGGTACGCGGTGATCGACGGGGAGATCTGGTTCGAGACCAAAGCAGCGTCGCAGAAGGTGGTCAATCTGCGCCGCAACCCACGGATCAGCGTGATGCTCGAAGCGGGCGAGACCTACGACCAGCTGCGCGGCGTCGCCTTCGAAGGCGACGCGGTGATCAGCGAGGATCCTGACGACCTGTGGGCCGTCGGGGTCAGCGTGTGGGAGCGCTACACCGGTCCGTACTCCGAGGAGATGCGCCCGTTCGTCGAGGTGATGCTGCGCAAGCGGGTCGCCGTGCGCGTCAAGGTCTCCCGCGTGCGCAGCTGGGACCACCGCAAGCTAGGGATGGCCCCGATGGCTCTCGGGGGCACGACCGCCTCGGGAGTTTCCTGAGCCGTCGCGGCGCGCCGCGTGACCGATGTCCACCCCGCTCTCCCGGACCCCCGGCGAGTAGGATTGGGCCGCGGTCGGTGACGCAAGCAAGGCAGCCCTGCTGCCGCCAACAGAGTCCCTGCGTTCCGGCAGCCCCGCTCGCCCTCCCGTCCCCTGGGAGGTGCCCAGCGGGTGTCCTCGGCAACGCGATCAGGGTGGGGTTGGTGCGATGAACGTGGTGGCGATCGTCGGAGAGGTCCTCGAACGCCCCTTCCGGCCCGGCAACGGGGCCCGGACCGTGGTCAAGATCAAGGTCCACGACGATGTGAGCGGTCGGTTCGACCGGATCGAGTTCGACGCCTTCGGGCAGCCCGGCGAGTTCGGCTCGCGGTTGTTTATCGGCGACCGGATCGCGATCCGCGGCCGGCTGGAGGACCGTACGTTCCACGAGGACGGCGAGGAGGTCCACGAGCTGCGCATCGTGGCCAACCACATCGAGTTGATTATGCGGGCCAACGACCGCCGCCAAGCGCCGCCCCCGCCGTCCAGCGGGCCCCCGTCGCTCGACTCGGACGACTGAGCTGAGGCACCGTCTCAGCGACGCGCCTGATCCGTCGCCAAGCCGATGAGCCGCTCCACCGCCCCCACGGCGAGAGCACGGACGTCGTCCTCGGCGATCCCACCGAGCGGGTGAGGCACGGCGCAGATGCGCGCCCCGGGCAGACCGAGCGTCACCGCCACCTGCCGGGACAGGCCCTCGAAGGCCGTCGTGGTGATCCCGATGGCGAGCTTCCCCGAGCGTTCCAGGGTGTCCACGTCGTGGATGCTCCACGAGGTGCACGACCCGCAATCGGCCGAGCCGGTGAGCACGACATCGGCTCCGGCGAGCACAGTAGCGAGCGTCGGCTGCTCGCACGGCTCCGCCGCGGTGCGCTTGGCGACGGAGACGCCGACCGTCGCTCCGGTGCGTTCGGCCACGAGGCGAGCCATCTCGTCGAGGAGCAGGCGGGCGTTCGGCTTGCCGTTGTCGAGCACGCCGATGCGCACACCGGCGAGGACCGCCGGTGCCGGTGTCGGTAGCCGTGTTGCGGTGCCCGTCGCACCGCAGGGATCGACGAGCTTCATGACTCCTCCTCGACCGGGACGGTGACGCTGCGGGTGACCCCCCAGCTCGGGATCAGGCAGGACTGCTTGCCGGGCCCGCCGACGACGAGGACCTTGATGTGGCTCGGATCCTCGGTCAGCGGCATCCGATCGGTGTCCCCGAGCGCCTGTTGCCACGGCCGCCACAAGTTGGAGCGGAAGTGGCGGCGGAGCACGCCCATCGGCAGCCGGGCGCGCTCGTAGAGGTAGTGACTGACGTCGTCACGCGACCACCCGGCGGCGGCGATCGTCGCCGCGTGCTCCGGACCGAGGACGACGAAGAACTCCGCTTCGCTGACCGGGCCGTTGTTCGAACCGAAGGTGGCCATCACCGACGCAGCCTTGTCCAGGATCGGTGCCGGCTCGGTCGACTCCATGTCGTGGAAGTTGTGCGGCCCTTCCCCGCAGTGGATCGTCACCGCGCTCTCAGCGGTGATCCCCGCCGACCGGTGGTAAGCGGGCCATGGGCTGCGCGCCGCGTTCTCCGCAACGCAGTACGCGTACTTCGCCGGCTGGCCCTGGGTCGAAGCGTCGCCCGTTCCCGGTGTCGCGCCGGCGATGTGCGTGAGGATCAGGCGGATCGCCCGCCCGACCGTCGCGTTGGCCCGCGTCCCCGGCCCGAACGCACCGATCCCGGCGTTGAACCCGGTCCGCTCAGCGATCGGTCCGTGGACGATCAGCAACGGTGCGACGGAGTGGGTCGTCGCGTTGATCCCGCGCAGGTTCAGCTCCGGCGCGGCCAGGGCGCGCACCGCGGCGACGAGGACGGGCATCCACTCCGAGCGGCAGCCGGCCATCACCGCGTTCGCCGCGACGGTCCGGCGGGTGGCCAACCCGCCCCGCGGGGGGAGCACGCCGAGCACTTCGTCGGGATCCCCGCCGCATCCGGCGAGCATCGCCGCCACCCGCTCCTCGGTCGGGGCGACGAGGGGAAGCCCGTCGCCCCAGCCGTGACGGGCGGCGATCGCCCACATCTCTTCCGCGGCGTCCCCGGCGATCTCCCAGGCGGCGTCTGGCGCGCTCACCGGCCGGCCTCCGGCGCGGGGTAGCCGACGGTGACGCTCCAGGCGCCGCCGAGCTCCGCGCCGAGCCGGTCCGCGCAGATCGTGGCGAACAGGACTTCGGGGACGAGGCAGTCGGGGCACGCCTCCGGCCCGGCGACGACGGTCACCCGCGCGTGAGCGTCTCCATCGGGTTCAGGGAGCAGGTCGTACCCGTCGGCGCGCAAGGCCTCGGTGAGCGGGGCGAGCGCCGCGACTAACTCCTCCCGGCTTCGGTGGTCAGGCGTCACGTCCGTAATGTTCGGCCCGGTCG
>CAZQEJ010000199.1:0-3641 GCA_964592165.1 uncultured Ilumatobacteraceae bacterium
CGAGCCTCGCCCAGGGCACCGCCCAGGCGAACGCGCTGCTCGCCGACTACGCGGCGCGCAACGGCTGAGAGCGGCGCACGGACCGGGGAGACGGTGGCCCGGCTCGGGCACGGCGGCGTGGCCGTTACCCTCGGCGGTGATGGACGCGCACGCTGATCACACAATCCTTGTCGGTGGCGAGTGGCGGGCAGCGATCGGGGGCCGGACGTATCCGGTGACGAACCCGGCGACGGGGGAGACGATCGCCCAGGTCGCCGACGGCGATGGGCGGGACACTGTGGCCGCGATCGACGCGGCCCACGGCGCGTTCGCCGCGTGGCGGGCGACCGTCGCCCGGGAGCGGGGCCGCCTTCTCGCCCGCACGGCTGCCCTGCTGCGTGAGCGCGCCGAGCAGATCGGGCGGACGTTGACCATCGAGCAGGGCAAACCGCTCGCCGAGGGGATCGGGGAGATCGAGTACTCGGCGAGCTACTTCGAGTGGTTCGCCGGCGAGGCGGAGCGGATCGACGGTTCGATCGTCCCCGCCCAGCGGCCCGATCAGCGTGTCCTCGTGATGCGCCAGCCGATCGGGATCAGCGCAGCGATCACGCCCTGGAACTTCCCCGCGGCGATGCTCGCGCGCAAGATCGCCCCCGCTCTCGCCGCGGGCTGCCCGATGGTGATCAAGCCCGCCGAGTCGACGCCGCTGACCGCGCTCGCCGTCGCCCAGGCATTGCTCGATGCCGGGCTGCCCCCCGGTGTTCTCGGCGTGGTCACCTCCAACCGGCCGGCCGACGTCTCCGGCGCGTTGTTCGGCGACGGCCGGGTGCGCAAGGTCAGCTTCACCGGGTCGACCGAGGTCGGCCGGCTGCTGATCGCGGCCAGCGCCGAGCAGGTCGTCAAGCTGTCCCTCGAGCTCGGCGGGCACGCCCCCTACCTGATCTTCGACGACGCCGACCTCGACCGCGCCGTCGAGCAGGTGATCGCGTGCAAGTTCCGCAACGCCGGGCAGACGTGCGTGTGCACGAACCGGGTCTACGTCCAGCGCGGCGTCGCCGAGGAGTTCACCGCGCGCGTCGCCGCACAGGTCGCCGGCCTCCGGGTGGGCAACGGCCTGACGCCCGGGGTCACCGTCGGGCCGTTGATCGACGCCGACGGCCTGGCCAAGGTCGCCGGCCACGTCGACGACGCGCTCGCCCAGGGCGCGGTGTGCGTCACCGGCGGCAGCCGGTTGACCGGAGGCGAGTTCGGCCGCGGCGCGTTCTACCAGCCGACGGTGCTCACCGGGATCACCGCGGGGATGCGCATCGCCCGGGAGGAGACGTTCGGGCCGATCCTCGGCCTGACCACGTTCGACAGCGAACAGGAGGGGATCGAGTTGGCCAACTCCACGCCGTTCGGGCTCGCCTCCTACGCCCACACCCGCGACGCCTCCCGCCTGTTCCGCGTCGCCGAAGGCCTCGAGCACGGGATCGTCGGGATCAACACGGGAATGATCTCCGCGGCGAACGTCCCCTTCGGGGGGGTCAAGCACTCCGGCTACGGGCGCGAAGGAGGCCGGGTGGGGATCGACGAGTACCTGATCACGAAGTACGTCGCGGTCGCCCTCTAGCCTTCAGGGGCCGGTTCGATGTTGGAGTGAGCACGTGACGAAGATTCGCGGGTCCGGGCAGGACTCGATGATCGAGGACCGCCGTGGCCAAGGTGGCGGTGGCGGTGGTGGTCTGAACTTTCCCTTCCCGATGGGCGGGGGATCCGGCGGCGGCGGTCTGGGCATCCCGATCAAGGCCGGAGGGGGGCTGCTCGGGCTGCTCCTCGTGCTGGCGGTGACGTTCCTGCCCAAGCTGCTCGGCGGTGGCGCGGGTACGGGCACCTCCAGCCCGGTCGACGGCAGCTCGAGCGCGTTGGCTCCCGACCAGGTCGACGGCGGTCTCGGGCCGGCCGCCGAGGGCGGGGGGCCGTGCGACACCGAGACCGCTCAGATCATCTGCGGCGGCCAGCGCGACGTGCAGGAGTTCTGGGATCGCACGTTCGCCGCGGCGGGGATGCAGTACGCGTACTCGAAGACGGTGTTCTTCTCCGGAGCGACGATGACCGGGTGCGGGCAGGCCTCGGCGGAGATGGGTCCCTTCTACTGCCCGGCGGACAAGAAGGTGTACTTCGACCTGGACTTCCTCGTCCGCCTGCAGGACCAGTTCGGGGCGCAGGGTGATCTCGCCGCGCAGTACATCGTCGCCCACGAGTACGGCCACCATGTCCAGGACCTGTTGGGGACGAGCTCGAAGGTGTCCGAGGCCCAGCGGCGCAACCCGTCGCAGGCCAACGCCTTGTCCGTGCGCCTCGAGTTGCAGGCCGACTGCCTGGCCGGTGTGTGGGCCCACGACGCCAACGCCCGCGGCCAGTTCGACGGCGCGGACGAGATCTCCGAGGCGATCGATGCCGCCGGTGCGGTCGGTGACGACAGGATCCAGCAACAGGCGACGGGGCGCGTCGACCCGGACTCGTTCACCCACGGCACGTCCGCGCAGCGTGAGATGTGGTTCAAGCGCGGTTACGCGACCGGCGACGCGACGAGCTGCGACACGTTCTCCGAATGAGGCGATGAGCGCGGTCGCAGTCCCGAGGGTCTTCCTCTCCTGTCGACCCGCGGCACTCGAACCGATCGCCGTCGCCCTGCACGCCGAGCTCGCGGCACGCAAGGTCGACCTCGTCGATCCTGCAATCGGCGCCGAGGACGACATCGAAGCCCGCCTCGATGCGCTCGCCGGCTGCGAGTTGATCGTCGTCCTCGTCGGTGGCACGGCGTTTCCCGCCGTCGGTGGGCGTTCCCTTGCCGAGCTGGAGCTGGCCGAAGCGCGCCGCACAGGGATCGATCCGCTCGTCATCCGCCTCGCCGATGATGCCGAGCTCGATCCATCCGCCTTCGCCGTCCTCGATCGTGTTGCCCCCTGCCGGGTGATCAGCGCTCCCGACCCGACCGCGTTGCGCTTGCCGGTGACCGAGCTCGTTCCCGCTCTGGCCGGGGAGATCTGCGTGACGGTGCTCAGCGACCCCTGCCCGCCCGACGCTCTCGCCGGCGTCGAGTCGCCGGGCGCGGCCCGGGCGTCGATCCAACGCCTGCTCGACGACATCGACGAGCTCGGCGCGCTGCAATCGGGGATGCACGGTTCCGGACCGCGCGCCGCGCAGGTGGAGGAGCAGTTCGGGTGGGCGGTGGAGTCGCTGCGTGTGGGGCGCACCGACATCGCCCGCAAGCACCTCGCCGAGGCGGTGACGATCCGCCCCCTCGACTGGGCGAGCTCGTACGCGCTGGCCACGCTGCTCGCCGCGGCTCCGATCCCGGACTGGCCCAAGGCTCGGGAGATGGTCGACAACGCCCTCGACGGGACCGATGCCGCCGCGGGCGGGCTCGGTGCCCGGCGCCGCCAGGCGACGCTCCTCCTCGCCGGGCGGGTGCACGGCCAGTGCGGTGATCCGGCTGGGTCGGCCGCCCGCCTCGACGAGGCGCTCGAGCTCCCCGGCTACTCCCGCCGGGCGGCGACCGAGCGGCTGCTCGTCGCCGCCGAGCTCGGTGATCCGCCGGGGGCGATCCCCGCAGCTCGCCGCCTGGCGCGTTCGGACCTGAGCTACCTGCTGACGATCCTCGACGCGTGGCGGCTCCG
>CAZQEJ010000200.1:0-3443 GCA_964592165.1 uncultured Ilumatobacteraceae bacterium
GATGGCCGCGCAGCGAGTCGAACAGGTCGGAGTAGGTCGTGCAGGTCAGGTTGGCGACCGCGTGCCAGGAGACGTCGATCAGCTCGCCGTGCCCGTTGCGCAACGCGCCGAGAGCCGCGACCGCGGCGTAGGCGCCCGTGCACCACTCCGTGATCTGTCCACCGGCCTGGAACGGCGGCAGGTTGTCCCGCCCCCGGATGGCGATCCCGCCGCTCTCCGCCTGCATGATCAGCTCCGTCGCCGGCCGGTCGACGAACGGGCCATCGAGACCCCAGGGGGTGATCGCGACGACGACGAGGTGCGGGTGGCGGGCGGCGACCGTCGCCGCGTCGAGCCGGTCGGTGACGAGCACGTCCGCGCCGGTGAGCAGCGCGTCGAGGTCGGTGCCCTCGGCGGCGACCGCGCGGTGCCCGTGGTGCAGGTAGCGGAACAAGGCGCCGTCACGCCCGTCGCTCGGCGCGCCGGAGCACGTCCAGCCGCGCAGCGGGGCGCCCTGAGCAGGCTCGACGAGGACGACCTCGGCCCCGGCGTCGCCGAGCATCTTGGCGCAGTACCCGCCGCCGATCCCGCTGCTCACGTCGACGACGCGCAGCCCGCTGAGTGGCTCGCGGGCGATGTCGCGGTCGTGCTCCCCGATCTCCTCCACTCTGCATCCCCCGATCCGAGTGCCCTGCTGGTCGCTCCGAGCGACGTGGCGCGCCCGCAGCGTACGCGCCGGGTGGCGCCTGCCCCGTGGCCGAGCGGAGCGGGCCGGGCTCGTCGTCCACAGGGCACCTGCCCGAGGAGTACTCTCGCGCCATGGCGAGCGCAGTGAGTGAGAAGCGGCCCCGCCCGGAGCGGGTCGAGGAGCCGGCGAGCGCGATCGCACCGGTGCTGCCACCGGGCTATCGCCTCCAACTTCCGGGCCGGGGGACGACGTTCGTCCGCAGGGTGCGCGGCCCACGCGCCGACGCGCCCACCGTGCTCCTGCTCCACGGGTGGATCGCCTCCGGGGGGCTGAACTGGTTCCAGGCGTTCAAGCCGTTGTCCGAGCACTTCCGGGTGATCGCCCCGGATCTGCGCGGCCACGGGCGGGGGATCCGCTCCCACCGCCGGTTCCGCCTCGCCGACTGCGCCGACGACGTCGCCGAGACGTTGGAGATCCTCGACACCGGCCCGGTGATCGCTGTCGGCTACAGCCTCGGCGGCCCGGTCGCCCAGCTGCTCTGGCGTCGCCACCGGCATCTGGTCAACGGCCTCGTGCTCTGCGCGACCGGCGCCGAGTTCATCCCCGGCAACCGGGAGCGCTACGCGATGACGGCGATGATGACGTTCCTCGCCGGGACGAGCCGCGTCGGGCGGCCGCTGACGATCGTCCCCCGGTTCATCGGGCGGTCCCTGCTCGGATTGGAGCCGGCGACGGGACGCGCCGGGGTCACCGCCAGCTGGGCGCGCCAGGAGATGACCCGGCACAGCATGCGGATGATCGCCGAGGCCGGCCACGCGGTGAGCACGTACAGCTCGAAGGCCTGGATCCACGAGGTCGACGTGCCGACGTCGGTCGTCGTCACGGAGAACGACCGGGCGGTGTCCCCCGAGGCGCAACTGCGGATGGCGATGGCGATCCCGGGCGCGCACATCAACCGGATCCCCGACGGCCACGTCGCCTGCACGAACCCCACCTTCGGGCGCAAGATCACCGACGCCTGCCTCGACGTGCAGCACCGGATCGACACCGGCTGGCACCCGGCGGAGTCGGTCTTCGCCCACGCCCACGATCACGATCACGGCGAGAAGGCGGGTTCGCTGGCTGCGGTGCCGGGCTGATCGCGGTGCCCGTCGCCTATCTCGTCTGCTCCGTCCTCGGCCTGCTGGCGACGATCGTCGCCACGGTGCGCGTCCGCCGGCCCGGACCGCTGTCGTTCCCCGTGCAGATGACGAGTTGGTTGACCGGTGAGCTGGCGCTGTGGCACATCGCTTGGCAAGTGGTGGCCACCGCCGTGTTCGGCCTCCTCGGCGCGTTCTCCGCCACAGCCGGACGGGTCGGCCTCGCCCTCAGCCTCGTCTCCGGGGCCGGCCTGCTCCTCGTCTGGCGCAACGCATGGCGCGCCGCCCCGGCGTTCGAGGCGGCGTTCACCGACGCGCTCGGGCCTGGGTACCGGGCGGCGATCGGTGCCGAGTGGGCGGATCAGCTGCGTACGAGCGTCGACCGCCGCCTGCTCTGGCGACCGTTCTCCTTTGCCGGTCCGGGCGTGACCGTCACCCGCGACATCGCCTACGGGGACGAGCCGCGCCACCGCCTCGACGTGTTCCGCCCTCGCCAGCCACCGGCCGAGCCCCGGCCCGTCGTCCTCCAGGTGCACGGCGGGGGCTGGGTGATCGGGAACAAGAAGCAGCAGGGCCAACCGCTGATGAACCACCTCGCGGCGCGCGGCTACCCGTGCGTGGCGATCAACTACCGCCTCGCGCCGAAGAGCCGTTTCCCCGCCTGCCTGCTCGACGTCAAGCGGGCGATCGCCTGGATCCGCACCCATCCCGACGAGCACGGCGGCGACGCGTCGCGCATCGTGATCACCGGCGGCTCGGCCGGCGGCCACCTGTCCCTCCTCGCCGCGCTGACCGCCGGGGACCCGTCCCTCCAGCCCGGCTTCGAGGACGTCGACACGTCCGTCGTCGGCTGCGTGCCGTTCTACCCGCCGACCGACTTCTACGACCGCCACCACATCCGCGGCCGGACCTCGATGGAAGGGTTCCTGACCAAGGTGGTCATGCCGGCTGAGCGCTCGGCGGACCCGGCGATCTGGGATCTCGCCTCCCCGCTGTCCCAACTGCGCCCCGACGCACCGCCGATGCTGATCGTCCAAGGGGCGATCGACGTTCTCGTCTACCGGGAGGAGACGCGGCGCTTCGCCGACGATCTGCGGGCGGTGTCGAACGCGCCGGTGATCTACGCCGAGATCCCCGGCGCGCAGCATGCCTTCGACACGTTCAACTCGCGCCGCAGCGCGGCGGCCGTCGACGCCGTCGAGGTGTTCCTCGGCCTGCTCTGCAGCGAGGCGCTGTCCGTACCTGGCGAGGGTGCCTCCGGCTCCCGCTCCGGGACCGAAGGCCCTAGGGCCTAGCACGCAACGTCCGTAGGTTCCCGGCGACGAAAGGGGAATCCGTCATGCGCCGTCTGTCCGGCCCCGATGCGGCGTTCGTCTACGGCGAACGACCGGAATGGCAGTTCCACGTCACCGGGCTGATCGTCCTCGCTCCCGACGAGGAGCACCCGTTCTCCTTCGATCGCCTGCGGGAGACGCTCGTCCGGCGCATCCACCGCGCTCCCGAGTTCCGCCAGAAGCTGCTCGACAAGACGCTCGGTTGGGACCACCCGGTGATGGTCGACGACCCGCAGTTCGACATCGACCACCACCTGCGCCGGATCGGCGTGACGCCTCCTGGCGACGACCGTGCCCTCGGCG
>CAZQEJ010000201.1:0-3400 GCA_964592165.1 uncultured Ilumatobacteraceae bacterium
CCGGCGACGGCGGAGACTTCGCCGGTCGTCGCCGGTCGGACGACGGCGATCGCCTCGCCGTGGTAACGCCCGGTCCAGTCGATCTCGTACCCGGCACGTAGCGCGGGGTCGGTGAGCACGTGGGCGTCGCCGACCGTGCGCCGCAACCTGGCGAGCAGGGTGTCAGCGCCGGCCATCGACGCGTCGCGTGCCTGGCACGGGCGGGCGCAGCAGCGCGGCGCTCTCGTCAGGGACCAGGGCCCGGTGGGCGCTCCGCCCCCTCGCCGCGAGCGGGCTGAGCAGGACGACGGCGCCTGCGGCCATCAGCACCGCGCCGGCAACCGTCAATGGCGGTCCCGTGCGCACCGTCACCGGGGCGGCGAGGACGATCGCCCCGACTCCGCCCGCATACAACGCGCCGAGGAGGGCGAGTGACGCGCACCACCAGCGCCTCCCCCACCACCCAGAGACGGAGGCTGCGACGACGATCAGCGGGACGAGCGGCCACCAGCGCAGGACATGCGCCGCGGGACCGTCGGGGGCCAGCTCGAGTCGTTGGAGGAGGGCGGTCAGCTCGTAGCTCGTGCGTGAACGGCGGCCGACTTGCACCCATCCGCTGAACGTCCCACCGATCACGAGCGCGGCGCCGACGGTGACGAGCACGTGCGGCAGGCGGCGGGGCACAGCGCGAGGCTAGCGACGCGTGGCCTGCTCGTAGTCTCGGGCGCCGTGGCCGCAACACACGTCTCGCCGCCCACCGCTCCGATCCTCCTCGCCGGCTCCGGCGGCGGGGGCGGTGCGCCGCTGTCCCGGCGCTCGTTGGGCCTTCTGCGCGTCGCCGTTGCGACACCCGAGGTCCGCGTCGGCGATGTCGCGGCGAACGTGGACGCGACGGTCCGTCTCGTCGAGCAGGCCGCCGAGCGCGGGGCGAACCTTGCCGTCTTCCCCGAGCTCGGCCTCACCGGGTACACGGCGGCGGACCTGTTCTTTGCCGATGTCCTGCTCGGCGCCGCCTCCGCCGGCCTGCGGGAGATCGCCGGCGCGCTCGCCCGCCGGCCGCAGATCGTCTGCGTGGTCGGGCTCCCCCTCGTCGCCGCCGACGGGCGCCTGTACAACGTCGCCGCCGTCGTCGCCGGTGGGCGGGTCGCCGGCTACGTGCCCAAGCAGCACCTGCCCAACCGGCACGAGCTGTACGAGGACCGCTGGTTCCGGCGGGCGATCGACGGATCGCTGCCGGTGGAGCACGACGGCGCCCCGTTCGGCACCGATCTGGTCTTCGTGCTGGGCGGGTGGCCGGGCGCCGTTCTCGGTGTGGAGATCTGCGAGGACCTGTGGGCGCCGCAGCCGCCAAGTGGCGCATTGGCCCTGGCCGGGGCGACGATCATCGCCAACCCGAGCGCGAGCCCCGAGCAGCTGGGCAAGGCCACCTACCGGCGCGCTCTCGTCGCCCAGCAGTCGGCGCGTTGTCTCGCCGCATATGCCTACGCGGCGAGCGGGCCGGGCGAATCGTCGACCGACGTCGTCTTCGGCGGGCAGTCGATGATCGCCGAGAACGGCCGGTTGCTCGCCGAAGCGGAGCGCTTCCGCTTCGATGGGCAGCTGATCGTCGCCGACGTCGACCTCGGCGCGCTCGTCCACGAACGGCGGGACAACTCCAGCTTCAACGGAGCTGCCGTCCCTCCGGTGCGGCGCGTCACCGTCTCGCTGAGCGGAAGTGAGGATCTGCTCGATGCCGGCGGTCTGGCCCGGCCCGTCGCCCGCTGGCCGTTCGTTCCCGACGACCCGGCACGCCGCAGCGCGCACTGCGAGGAGGTCTTCGCCATCCAGTCCACCGGGTTGGCCACGCGCCTGCGCCACCTCGGTGCCCGGCGGGTCGTGCTCGGCGTCAGTGGAGGTCTCGACTCGACGCTCGCCCTGCTCGTCACGACCCGCACGTTCGACACCCTCGGCCTCGACCGGAGCGGGATCACGGCGATCACGATGCCCGGCTTCGGCACCACCGACCGCACCTACCGCAACGCGCTCGGGCTGATCGACGCGCTCGGGGTCGACGGGCGGGAGATCCCGATCGCCGCCGCGGTCCGCCAGCACTTCGCCGACATCGGCCACGACGAAGACGTGCACGACGTGACCTACGAGAACGCCCAGGCCCGGGAGCGGACCCAGATCCTGATGGACGTGGCCAACACGCTCGGCGGGCTCGTCGTCGGCACGGGCGACCTGAGCGAAGCAGCGCTCGGGTGGATGACGTTCAACGGCGACCACATGTCGATGTACCACGTCAACGTCGGCGTGCCGAAGACCCTTGTCCGTCACCTGGTCACCTGGGCGGCACAGACGCAGTTCGCCGGAGCGGCGGCGGCGCTGCTCGCCGACATCGTCGACACGCCGATCACCCCCGAGCTGCTCCCCCTCCACGACGGTGCCCTCGCCCAGCGCACGGAGGACACCGTCGGCCCCTACGAGCTGCACGACTTCTTCTTGTTCCACGTCGTCCGCCACGGTGCCCGGCCGGCCAAGGTCTACGCTCTGGCCCGCCACGCGTTCGCCGGCAGCTACCCGCCCCGGGTGATCCTCCACTGGCTCGAGGTGTTCCACCGGCGCTTCTTCTCCCAGCAGTTCAAGCGTTCGGCGACACCCGACGGCCCGAAGGTCGGGTCCGTGGCCCTGTCCCCCCGCGGTGACTGGCGGATGCCGAGCGACGCGTCACCCGCGCTGTGGCTGGCGGAGATCGCTGGCCTCGCCGCGGAGGCAGACCCCGGGCGTTGACCGGTCGTTACTCTGACCGCCGATGCTGCTGACCAACGCGCTGCTCGCCGACGGGACGACGACCGCCGTGCGCACGACCAGAGACACGATCGGCGCCCTCGGCCCGTCGTTGCTCCCCGAGCCCGGTGAACGGGTCGTCGACCTCGGTGGCCGGCTGCTCCTCCCTGCTCTCGCCGAACCCCATGCCCACCTGGACAAGGCGTTCCTCGCCGAGCGGATCGAGAACCCGACCGGGGACCTGATCGGGGCGGTCACCGCGATGGAGGCGAACCGGCACCTGATCACCGTGGAGGACATCGCCGAGCGGGCCCGCCGGGCGGTCGGCGTCCTCGTCGCCAACGGGGTGACGGCGATCCGCACCCATGCCGACACGACGCTGGACAACGGGCTGCGCTCGGTGGAGGCACTGTGCGCGGTGCGCGACGAGCTGCGCGGCACGTGCGACATCCAGGTCGTCGCCCTCACCGGGTGGGGCCTCGGCGGGCCTCAGGGTGGCGAGTTGCGCGCCTTGCTGCGCGCCGCGGTCGCCCACGGCGTCGACGTCGTCGGCGGGTGCCCGCACCTGGACACCTCGATCACGACGGCGCACGACGTGGCCTTGGAGATCGCCGGTGAGGCGGGCCTGCCGATCGACCTGCACACCGACGAGACG
>CAZQEJ010000202.1:0-3392 GCA_964592165.1 uncultured Ilumatobacteraceae bacterium
CTGAGCTGGCGGACGGTCCTGGACAAGAGGGAGAGCCTGCGCCACGCTTTCGCCGGCTTCGACATGGCTCGCGTTGCGGCCTACGGCCCGGCCGACGTCGCCCGGCTGCTCGGCGACACGTCGATCGTGCGCAACCAGGCGAAGATCGAGGCGGTGATCGCCAACGCGGCGACCGTCCTGCGCATGATCGCCGCCGAGGGCTCGTTCGCGGGTCTGCTGTGGCGCTTCGAACCCGACCCGGCGGAGATCCCTGCCCCGGCATCGCTCTCGGTCTCGCCGTCGTCGGTCGCCCTCGCCCGCGAACTGAAGCGGCAGGGGTGGCGCTTCGTCGGCCCGACGACGGCGTTCGCCTTCATGCAGTCGGTGGGGATGATCAACGACCACGTACCCGGGTGCGTGATGCGGGAGGAGGTCGACCGGGCCCGGGCCGCATTCTGCCGGCCGCGTTGAGCGGGTCGCCGCCCACCGGACGCCGCCTGAGCCTGCCGGTGCGTGCGACGCGGGACGCGGCGCACCTCTAGCCTCCGCAGGTCGAGGAGGGCGTATGCGCGCAGTGCGGTGTGTCGAGGGTCGGGCGAAGGTCGTCGAGGCGCCTCCGCCGGAAGGCGACGGAGTGCGGGTGCGCGTCGCCTCGATCGGGATCTGCGGATCGGACCTCCACCTGCTGACCCTCGGCATCCCCTCGATCCTCGGGCACGAGTTCGCCGGCCTGCTCCCCGACGGCCGGCCGGTCGCCGTCGAGCCGGTCACCCCGTGCGGGGAGTGCGGTCCGTGCCGGGAGGGCAACTACCAGCGTTGCGTGCTCGGCGTGCAGATGATGATGGGCATCGGCCGCGACGGGGGGATGGCCGACGAGTGCATCGTCCCGGAGTCGGCTCTCGCTCCCCTGCCGGCGGGGATCGGGGCCGCCGACGGTTGCCTCCTCGAACCACTCGCAGTGGCCGTCCACGGTGTGCGCCGCGGCTCGATCGCCGCCGGGGAACGGGTCGCCGTGATCGGCGGGGGGACGATCGGGCAGCTCGCCCTCGTCGCTGCCCAGACGTGCGGTGCCGGCGTGCAGGTCGCGGCGCGCCACGACCGCCAGCGGGAGGCGACGCTCCGCCTCGGCGGCTCGCTGCTCGGCGACGACGGCGACTTCGACGTGGTCGTCGACGCGGTCGGCACCGCCGAGACGCTGGCGACGGCGATCCACCGCTGCCGCCGCGGCGGGCGGGTGGTGATGCTCGGCACGTACTGGGACTGGACGATCGAGATCCCGGCGATGGAGGTGGCGAACAAGGAGGTGACGTTGATCCCCGCCCAGATGTACGGGCGGGTCGGCCCCTCCCGGGACATCGATGTCGCCGCCGCCCTGCTCGCCGCCCGGCCGGAGATCGTCGGCGCGATCGTCACCCACCGCTTCCCCCTCGACGCGGCGGCCGAGGCGTTCGCCGTCGCCGCCGACCGCGCCGCGGGGGCGATCAAGGTGATCCTCGAACCCTGAGCCGGGCGGTGCTCAGCGCGGCGAACGGCGATGCGCCGCCCCAAGCATCGGGTTGCCGGTAAAGTGCTGCATCCCGGGGACGTCCCGTCCAGGGCGGACGATCTGGTCGATCGCGTCGACCGTCTCGCCGTCGAGGCGGATGTCGGCCGCGGCGAGCAGATCGTCGAGTTGGGCGGGGGTCTTCGATCCGATGATCGTCGA
Organism: uncultured Ilumatobacteraceae bacterium; assembly: GCA_964592165.1. Classification (GTDB taxonomy): domain Bacteria; phylum Actinomycetota; class Acidimicrobiia; order Acidimicrobiales; family Ilumatobacteraceae; genus JAWKHV01. The sequence continues at coordinate 1,685 of CAZQEJ010000202.1, forward strand.
GGTGACCGCCGGGTGCTCGCTGACGAAGGCGAGAGCGAGGTGGGTCAGTGACAGGCCCGCGGCTCGAGCGACGCCCTCCAACGTCAGCCCCCCGACCCGCTGCCCGCAGCGACGATCGCGTCGAACTCGATCTCCGTAAGGGGGAACACCGACAGCCGGCTGCCCCGGGCGACGAGCGGCGAACCGGCGAGCTCGGGGAGCTTCTTCAGCTCGGCGAGGGGGACGAAGTCCAGCTCGCGCACCGGGCCGACGATCGCCATCCACCAGCGCGGCTCGTCGGGGGTGGACTTCGGGTCGTAGTAGTTCGACTGCGGATCGAACTGGCTCGGGTCGGGGATCGCCTCCCCGACGATCTCCAGCACTCCGGCGGCACCCGGCGGGTTGGCCACGGAGTGGTAGAAGATCCCCTTGTCCCCGACGCGCATCTCGCGCAGGTAGTTGCGCGCCTGGTAGTTGCGCACTCCGTCCCAGCCTTCGCGCCCGACGCGCACGAGGTCCTGGTAGGAGAACGACTCCGGTTCGGACTTGAGCAACCAGTAGGCCATCACCGCCGACCCTAGGCGTTCGAACCGCCGACCTGATCGGTCATCCCGTAGCGGGGGAACGGCCCGAAGAAGCCCTGTTCGTACAACCCGAATCCCACGTTCCCGTCGTACTCGAAGCGCCCGACGTGGTCCAGCACGGCGTAGCGCCCGAGGGGCGCGACCTCGGCCACCGGCTTGACGAAGCCCTGGACGACGAGCTCGGGGCCCTGCCACATCCCGTGCCGCCAGTCGGGGTCGAGGCCATAGCCGGTGCCGACCCCGAGGTAGTTGCACAACAGCGACCGGCACTCGAGGGTGATCCCCGCCTCGGGGAACGTGAGCGTCGAATGGGTCAGCTCGCGGGTGCCGGAGACGAAGTGGTGGTCGTGTTCGAAGTGGCCGAGCTGCTCGGTCGGGCGGTCCGGGTCGTGCCACTGCCGTTCGGCTTGGACGAGCATCCGCGTCCCGTCGGGTTGCTCGTGGTTGATCACGTAGATGTTGTGGTCAGCGAAACGGATCGGGAAGTAGTTCCACATCCCAGCCATCACGTTGACGCCCTGACGGATGCCGTCGGCGTCAGGCTCGCCGACCGGGCGCACACCCCAGGAGCGGTCCCGGCTGCCCATCCACCGGTCGGGGGTCACGTCGAAGGAGCGCTCCCCGACGCGCAGCGTGCCGCTCCACGAACCGAGCTGGGCGAGGCGCTGGGTGTCGAAGACGATCTTGCCCATGCTCCGCAGGTACTGCCCCGGCTCGGCTACCGGCAGGGCACTGCCTTCCCAGGTGACGTCCATCGCCAGGGTGTGCTCGCTCGGTTCGAGGACGACGCGCAGCTTCTTCAACGGTTCGAGGACCTCGATCCGCAGTGGCCCCACACTCAGGTCGGCGCGGTCGGTCAACGGGCGGCTCATCCGCACGACGTGGTGCTCGTCACCGAGGCGGACGACGGCGAACGCGTCCTGCACACCGAGGTTCGGGTACTGGCCCATGCCGAAGATGGCGAACAGCGTGCCGTCGGAGGCGTGCAGGTTGAAGTAGTAGCGGTCGTAGAAGTTCTTGTCGCTCGGCGCAACGTGGCGGACGAACTCCGCCGCCTGGTGCACCGGGAAGTCGTCCCACGCCGAGACCACACCGTGCGCGCTCATCGTTCGCTCCTCCCCGATCACCGGCGACGCGCCGACCCC
>CAZQEJ010000203.1:0-3375 GCA_964592165.1 uncultured Ilumatobacteraceae bacterium
TCGTCGGAGGTCGAATGCGCGCCGACCCGGTAGGTGACCCACTCGATCAACGTCGGGCCGTTGTTCGTGCGCGCCCGCTCCAACGCCCACGCCGATGCAGCGTGCACCGCGAGGTAGTCGTTGCCGTCGACGCGCAGAGCGGGGATCCCGAAACCGTGACCGCGCACGGCGAACGTGTGCGCCCGGCCGCGGGCGAAGCCCTGGAACGTGGAGATCGCCCACTGGTTGTTGACGATGTTCATCACGACCGGCGCCTGGTAGGTCGAGGCGAAGACCATCGCCGCGTGGAAGTCAGACTCGGCGGTCGCCCCGTCGCCGATCCACGTCGTCGCGACGCGCGTGTCGCCGCTGAGCGCAGAGGCCATCGCCCACCCAACACCTTCGATCATCTGCGTGCCGAGGTTGCCGGAGAGGGTGAAGTACCCGTGGGCCTTGGAGGAGTACATCACCGGCAGTTGGCGGCCGCGCATCGGGTCCTCGCTGTTGGAGAAGACCTGGTCGGCCATCGTCACCAGGGGGTACCCGCCGGCGATGAGCAGCCCCTGCTGGCGATACGTGGGGAAGGCCATGTCGCCGTCGGCCATCGCCCGCCGTTGGGCTGTGGCGATCGCCTCCTCGCCGAGGCACTGCATGTAGAAGCTCGTCTTGCCCTGGCGGTGGGCGCGCAGCATCAGCCGGTCGAACGTGCGCACGAGGATCATGTCGCGCAGTCCCGCGCGCAGTTCGGCCGGTGACAGCGTTCCGGCCCACGGACCCACGGCACGGTGGTCGTCGTCGAGGACGCGGATCAACGCCTCGGCGAGATCGACGATCTCGGCCTCCTCGGCGTCGACCGGTGGGCGGCGCACCGCACCGGCCGGGCTGAGGTTCAGGTCGGCGAACGCGGGGGCGTCCCCGGGCCGGGCGAGAGGCGCTGGGATCCGCAGGTGAAGCGGTTCGACTCCCATCGCGCCAGAGCGTAGGCGTTCTGCGCACGGCCACCCTGCTCGGCGTGAGCCGGGGGTCACTCGGCGATGACCGGTGACCCCCCGGATCTCGTTGGCGGAGAGGGTGGGATTTGAACCCACGGACCACCTCAACGGCGGTCAACGCCTTAGCAGGGCGCCCCATTCGGCCGCTCTGGCACCTCTCCGGGACCCGCAGAGCATAGAGCGGCGGCGAGCGGGAAGCGACGACGCGGATCCCCATCGGCCGGGTGAGCGGACGTCGGCCCTGACCTGTTGAGCAGACCTTGACTCAACCAAGTACCCTTACCGTGAGTGCACTGGCACGGTCAGTGAGCTATCGATATCAACAGCGGGCTGCATCTTGGTCGGGACCGTCGTCCCGGCCGTTTCCCTGACGGCGAGACCAGGAGTACGAGCGAGCAGATGACGGCGGGGGCGATCCGAGCGACGCACGGCGACCGGGGTGTCACCCGGACGACGCGCCGCGCCCGGACGCGCCCGACGACCGCTTCCACACGCCTGGTCGCCGCCGTCGTCGGCGCCGCGCTGGGCATCGCGATGCTGATCGCCTCCACTCGCGGCGGCGGGTACACCGAGCACGCAGCACGGGTCTTTCCCGGGACGCGATGGCTCGTCGACCGCGCCGGCGGGGCGATCGTTCTCGCCGACTCCTCGACCGGGAGGGCCACGCTCCGGATCGCCACGGCGCGCACCGGCCACCTGCTCGACACCGTGCAGGGCCCAGCCGGTGCGTTCGTCCTCGACCGTTCCGCGGGTGAGGTGCTGACGATCGACGAGCGGATGGTCAAGCTGTCCGACGCCCGCGCCGTCCCCACTCTGACCGGGGACGGCCACTGGACGTTCGGGGCGAGCGACGGCGGCGTCGTCGCGACAAACCCCGATGGAACCGTGCTGACCATCCCCGCGCAGGGCGCGGTAGACGAACAAGCGACGGCGCCGGGTCGCGCGCCGAAGGTGATCGGTCTCGACGGGGCCGTGTGGACGTTGCACGACACGTTCGTCGAGCGGTTCGCCGCCAATCGCACGACCGTGACCCCGCTCAAGGGCAGGGCGACGGACGCGTCGATCAGCGCGCTCGGCGATCAGGGAATCCTCCTCGATCGCAGCAACCGGCGTCTGGAGTGGCTCGGCGACGGCAGCTCCACCCGCCTGCCCTCTGCTCTCGATCTGACCGGTTCGGTGCTCCAACTGCCCGCGGGCCCGGCCTCCTGTGCCTGGATCGGGGCCGAGGACCAACTGACGTGTGTCGGTCGCGATCGAACGATCGGACCGCTCCACCTCGCCGGGTTCACCTTCCGCGCCGACGACCGAGTGGTCGCGGCGCGCGGCGTCGTGGCCATCGTCCGCGCCGGGGGGGAGGTGCTGCGCGTCGACCCGCACGACGGCTCGATCGACGTGGTCTCCGGGCTGGGGGGGGCGGACCCGGCCTCGCTGGTCGTCGCCGCCGACGATGTCGCGGTATGGATCGACGACCCCGGCAACGCTGACGCCATCGCCCTCACCGCGGCGACGACGCACCGGATCGCCAAGCGGGCGGGAGGGATCGCCCAGTTCGACCCGGCCGGCCGGCCGCTCGACGCGACACCGGGGCCCGGCGCCTTGGGCGCACCCCAGCACGCCGTACCGGCGATCGGCCCGTCTCCGGTGGACGACGGCGAGGACCCCGACGGAACCCCGGTCACCCTCGACGACTACGTCACCGCGGTGCAGGACACCCCCGTCCGGATCCGCGCTGCGGCCAACGATCACGACCCCGGCGGTGGCCCGGTGGCGATCGTCTCCACCGGGCCGGCCACTCACGGGCAGGTGCGCATCCTCGATGCCGAGACCGTCCTGTACCTCCCCGACGCCGGCTACGTCGGGGAGGACCGCTTCGACTACACGATCGTCGATGCCGACGGCAAGCAGGCCGTCGGCATCGTCACCGTCGACCTTCTCGACGCAGGTGCCCCGAACCGGCCCCCGGACGCCGCCGCCGATCAGGGCGAGACGGGCAGCGGACGGGCGGTGGAGATCGACGTGCTGGCCAACGACGTCGACCCGGAGCAAGGAGCGCTGCGCATCACCGCGCTCACCCAACCCGATGCCGGTCAGGGGACAGCAGCGGTCGTCGAGGTGCCGGGGAGCAACCCGCTGCTCCGCTTCACCCCTGCCCCCGGCTTCGCCGGGGAGGCGGTGATGACCTACCGGGCGATGGATCCCGAAGGCGCGCAAAGCCCGGTCACCACGGTCACCGTGCGGGTCCACGACCGCGCCGCCGGAAACCATGCCCCGGTCACCGCCCCCGATTCGGCGAGGATCACCGCCGGGCGATCGGCGGATCTTCGTGTCGTGGCCAACGACCGCGATCCCGACGGCGACGTCCTCGCGATCGACGAGGTGTCGGTCCTCGGTCCGGGGGGCAAGG
>CAZQEJ010000204.1:0-3371 GCA_964592165.1 uncultured Ilumatobacteraceae bacterium
CGTCCTCCATCAGCTTGAGCAGCTCGAGGACCCGCAGCCGCAACCGCTCGTTCTCGGCGTGCAGACGCTCGGCGATGGCGAGCACCTCCTGCACCCCGTCGTCCTCCACACGCTCCACGAGGCGACGCTAACGGCTGGTCGCGGCGGTGGTTCACCCATAGGACGCCGGGAGCAGGCGAGCAGCGCCGGGTAGGCTCGTTGGCCGATGAATCGATTCTCGGCGCAGGAGCGGGCGTTGGCCGCCGTCCATCGGTTCTACCCGTTCACCACGGTGATCCGCATCGCTCTCGACGTCCTTGCCTGGGCGACGGCCGCCGCGCTGGCGATCTACCTCCGCTTCGACCTCAGCTTCGGCACGCTCGGAAACGACGGATACGACGGCCGGGCCGGACTGCGGCGATTCATTCCTCTCGTCGCCACCGTCCAGGTGCTCACCGGGTACGCCGTCGGGTTGTACCGGCGCAAGTGGCGTTACGGGAGCTACGACGAGGTCGCCGCGCTGGTGACGACGGCGGTGATCACGACGGGCATCGTCTACGTGCTCAACGAGCGCTACCTCGACACGCGGCCGATCCCCCAGAGCGCGGTGCTCGTCGGCGGGGTGTTCGGCCTCACCCTGATGGCCGCCGTGCGCTACCTGTGGCGGCTCTCGCTCGAGCGCTTGCGCCGGCCGACGGAGGTCACCGCGGAGAAGCTCCTCGTGTTCGGTGCCGGCGAAGGTGGGATCCAGGTGATCACCTCGCTGCTGCGCAGCCACTCCTCGCCCTACCTCCCGGTCGGGTTGCTCGACGACGCCCCGAGCAAGCAGCGCCTGTCGATCATGGGCGTGAGCGTGCTCGGCGACCGCCACGCGATGCTCACGGCCAAGCAGCGCACGGGGGCGACGACGATCCTCCTCGCGGTCCCGTCCGCCTCGTCGAAGGTCATCGGCGAGCTCGCCGACCTGGCGACGGAAGCCGGGCTGTCGGTCAAGGTGCTGCCCGGGGTCACCGACCTGTTCGAGGGCAAGGTCAGTGAACGGGACATCCGCGACCTCAGCGAAGACGACCTCCTCGGCCGCCACCAGATCCGGACGGACCTCGCCCAGATCGCCAGCTACCTGACCAACAAGCGCGTCCTCGTCACCGGGGCCGGTGGGAGCATCGGCAGCGAGCTGTGCCGTCAGCTGTACCAACTCGCACCGGCAGAACTGATGATGCTCGACCGCGACGAGAGCGCGCTCCACCAGGTGCAGCTGTCGATCCACGGGCGGGCGCTGCTCGACGGTGACGACACGATCCTGTGCGACATCCGTGACGTCGACGCCCTGGAGAAGGTGTTCTCCGAACGCCGTCCGGAGGTCGTGTTCCATGCCGCGGCTCTCAAGCATCTTCCGCTGCTCGAGGCCTATCCGGCCGAGGCCTACAAGTCGAACATCATCGGGACACTCAACGTGCTCCACGCCGCCGAACGCGTCGGCACGCAGACGTTCGTCAACGTCTCCACCGACAAGGCGGCGAACCCCACGAGCGTGCTCGGCTATTCCAAGCGAGCCGCGGAGCGACTCACGTCGCACGTCGCTCACCACGCCCGCACCGGCACCTACCTCTCGGTCCGCTTCGGCAACGTGCTCGGCTCCCGCGGCAGCGTGCTGACCTCGTTCCGCCAGCAGATCGACAACGGCGGCCCGGTCACCGTCACCGATCGCGACGTGACCCGCTTCTTCATGACGATCCCCGAAGCGGTCCAGCTGGTGATCCAGGCAGGAGCGATCGGCGAACCGGGCGAGGTACTCATCCTCGACATGGGCGAACCGGTCCGGATCTACGACGTGGCCCGGCGATTGATCGCCCAGAGCCACCATCCGGTGCAGATCCAGTTCACCGGGCTGCGTCCTGGAGAGAAGCTGCACGAGGAACTGTTCGGCGAGGGTGAGGTCGACCGTCGCCCCCGTCACCCGTTGATCTCCCATACCAGCGTCCCGCCCCTGCCTCCCGATGCCGTCGTCCCCGACCCCGGCGACTCCCGGGCAACGATGATCGGGTTGGTCAGCGCCGGGCTCCCCTGACGGCAGGCGCCGGCGGGACGGGCGCCTGGTCCCCCGGACCGGCCGGGCCGGGCCGGCGCACCGCACACCCGGTCGCGGCGACGAGCAACGTCCAGGGAAGGAGGTTCGCCCCGATGTAGCTCTCGCCGAGATTGACGATCACGCAGTAGACGACGGCGGCGAACGGCCACAGCGAGGCAAGGTCCACCGAACGCGCCGCGACCCGGCCGGTCACCCGGAAGGCGACGACGACCGCTCCCACCACGGCGACGAGGGCGATCAACCCCCCGCCGAGGGTGATCTCGAGGAACCCGTTGTGCGACTCGTGGACGATCCGCCCGCCGTAGGCCTGGATCTGGCGGCTCATCTCGTTCTCCAGCCACGCCGACATCAGCCCCCACCCCACGAGCGGGCGGTGGCGGACGAAACGGGAGACGACGGTCCAGATCTCGAGACGATCCCCGACCGTCGACAGCCGCCCGTCGTGAACCTCGATCGCCGCACCGGCAAGGAGAGCGGCGCCGATCGCCACCGCCGATCGGACTGCCCACGGAGGCAGTGCCCGGCCCAGGCGCCGGCGAACGAGGATGACGGCGGCCGCACCGATCGCGACCAACGCCCCGACCACCGGGGTCAGTGCGGCGATCGGGGCGACGATCACGGCGCCGAACAGCACACCGACGCCTCCGGCGGCCAGCACCACGGCGCGGCGCCAGACGACCTTCTCGTCGAAGGCGACGGCGATCAGGGCGGCCGAGGCGAAGGCGAACATGATCGCCACCGCCCCATAGGAGTTGCTGTTGAAGTAGATCCCGACGATGTCGCCGGACCAGCCGCGGGAGAAGGGCCAGTTCGCCGAGTTCGCTCGGAAACTGACGATCAGGCCGGCGGCCATCGCCGTCCACACCGCCCACAGCAGTCGCCGGGGACTCAGCATCGCCCCGATGGCCAGCGCCGCAAGGCAGCCGAGGAGCATCATCGACGCCTGCTCGAAGGCGCGCTGGCGATGCGGTGACCAGGCCACAGCGGCGAGCAGGACGAGCGAGGGGGCCACCACCCACGAAGCGACGCGGCGCGGCACGCCCACCCGCGGGTGCAAGGCGAGCGCCGCGATGGCGATCACATAGACGAGCACGAACACCGACTGCGTCCACGGATCGTCGATGAAATCGCCGTCGAGAGGGCCACGGTCCATCCGCGCGTGGAACACGGGCCCCTTGGTGACGGCGAGGAACACGATCACGGCGACCGCGAAGGCAACCACAGGAGCGACGACGCGCCGGACCCGGACCCAGCCGTCGATGATCTCCGCCATCAGGCCACGGCTGGTCATCGGGAGCGACGC
>CAZQEJ010000205.1:0-3331 GCA_964592165.1 uncultured Ilumatobacteraceae bacterium
GCGACCGCCGTTCCTGCAGGCACGCCGATGGTCCTCCCCGCGGGCAGCCTCGTCGAGGTGTACCAGACCCTCGGCGGCTCGATCACGGTGGTCACCCCGCGCGGCCTGGCGCGCATCGACGGTGCGGACGCCGACGCGCTGGGGATGGAAGGCGTGTTCGCCGGCGACACAGAGCCGGGCGCGGGCGGCGAGTTCTCCATGGACGCCGTGTTCGATGCGATGCGCACCGTGTACGACCCGGAGATCCCGATCAACATCGTCGATCTCGGTCTCGTGTACCGCTGCGACGAGGTCATCCACCCCGATGGGCGACGGGTCATCGACATCGACATGTCGATGACCGCCCCAGGATGCGGGATGGGGGACATCCTCAAGGCCGACGTGGAGCGCGTCGTCGGCCAGTTGCCGGGCATCTCCGCTGTCGACGTCAACCTCGTGTTCGACCCGCCGTGGAGCTTCGCCCGGCTGTCGGAGGAAGCCCGCCTCGAGCTCGGCCTGATGTGAGGCACCCGGGGCGGCATGTGGTGCCGCCCCGGCCACCCGCGAGGCCGGGTCCGCTCAGTGGGTCCCGGCGTCGCGGCGGGTCGCGAAACGGGTGAGGACGGCGGCGTCCGCCGGAGGGGCGGCAGCGCCGTAGGCCGCGCTGTACAGGCCGAGCGCCCCACAGTGGCAGGACACAGCGATGAGGATCGCCTCGTCGCCGGGGTCGCTGTCGCCCTCGAAGCGCACCGTGTGGTCGATGTGCATCGTGGCCGGGTCCTCGACCGCGCCGCACGCACCGCACACGAGATTGCCTTCTTCGGTCGCGGCGAGGTCGTTGGTGTAGCCGAGGGCTCGCATCCGGGCGATCGCCCCGGTGAGCGTGTCATCGGCCATCGCACGACCTCCACCGCGCGAACGTCGTCTGAAGGGGTGGGGCGATGGTCCGGGTCATCTCGACTCCTGACTGCAGCCGGTGAGGCCGATGCTAGCGGTCACCCCGCGTCCCCGGCTCCGAGCGCCGCTACATTTTCTAGCCGTGACTAGAAGAACACACGGATTGGTCCTCACCCTCGCCGGCCCGCTCGCGCTCGCCGGCGTGCTCGGCGGTTGCGGCAGCAGCGACAAGGCGGCGAGCGGCCCGACCACCACCGCCGGTCCGGTCGACGTCGAGGTCCTCGCCCACGACATCGGCTTCGACAAGGCGACCTACTCCGCCACGCAGGGCGACGTCAGCTTCCGCTACGTGAACAACGGAGCGATCGCCCACACCTTGCTGATCGAGGACGTCAACGGCTTCAAGCTGACCGTGAACAAGCACGGTGACACCGAACAGGGTTCGGTCACCCTCACCCCGGGCACCTACACGGTGTACTGCGACATCCCTGGTCACCGCGCCGCGGGGATGCACGCCGAACTGGACATCACCGGCTGAGCCGGGCGGCACACCCCGAGCCCTGGCATTTTGTTCTAGTCATTACTAGAGTTATTGGGGTTCGCGACGTGTTGCGACGAGGAAAGGACCCGACGATGAGCACGATCAACCCCGACACCACGCTCGGCCAGCTGGTCAACGACCATCCCCAGCTCGCACCGCGTCTGGAACGTCTCGGGCTGGACTACTGCTGCGGTGGGCGGGAGCCGCTGAAGGATGCGGTCGCCGCCTGCGGTCTCGCTCTCGACGACGTGATCAGCACGCTCAGCCAGGAGGCGGTCGGCAGCGTGCGTGCCGACTGGGCGGACATGGCCCCCGCGGAGCTGGTCGACCACATCTACTCCACCCACCACGTCTACCTCCACGAGGAGCTCCCCCGCCTGGAAGCCCTCGCGGCGAAGGTCCTGTCCGTCCACGGGCAGCGCCACCCGGAGCTGGGCAAGGTGTTCACCCTCACCCGCCAGCTGCACGCCGAGCTCGAACCGCACCTGGTCGTCGAGGAGACCGACGTCTTCCCCGCGATCCGCCGGATGGAGCGCGACGGGGAGCTCGACGGGCGCATCGCCGCGCTGATCGAGGAGCACGAGGTCGCCGGCGAGCTGCTCGAGCAGCTGCGCGCCGTGACCGGTGACTACGAGGTTCCCGCCGACGGGTGCGCGAGCTACCAGGCGCTGTACACCGGCCTGGCGACGATGGAGCACGACACCCACATCCACGTGCACAAGGAGAACAACGTCCTGTTCCCCGCGGTGCTCGGTACGGGGGTGACGACGAGCGCCTGATCCTCGTGCCCGGGTCGTCCGCCGGGAGCGCCCGGCCCGGGCAGCAGAGCTGTGCCCCCTGGAGCAGTCAGGCGAAGAGCCCGCCGGCGATCGACTCCCCGGCGCCGGCCACACCGGGCGGGACAGCGAAGACCGCCGACCCGGTGTGCAGCAGGTACTCCGACATCGCGTCGTCGCGGGCCAACACGTTCTGCATCGGGACGTACTGGCTCGTCGGTCTCCGCACGAAGGCGATGAAGAACAGCCCGGCGTCGAAACGCCCGAGGCCGTCGCTGCCGTCGACGAAGTTATAGCCGCGCCGCAACAGGCGCGCCCCACCGTTCAGCGACGGATGGGCGAGGCGCACATGGGAGTCGACTGCGATCAGCGGATGGTCATCGCGTCCTGTCGCGCCGAAGTCGGGTTCGGTGAACTCCCCGCCCCCCGACAGCGGGGCACCCGCGTCCTTGTCCCGCCCGATGATCGCCTCCTGCTCGCGCAGCGAGGCGCGGTCCCACGTCTCGACGTGCATGTTGATCCGCCGGGCGACGAGATAGGTCCCGCCCTCCATCCACGTCGCGTCTGGGTCGTCACCGGTGCCGACCCAGACGTGCTCGTCGAGCGCGGCGGCTTCCTCGGCCATGATGTTCGCCGTCCCGTCCTTGAAGCCGAACAGGTTGCGCGGCGTCGCCTGGGCGGTCGATGTCGACGACGTCCGCCCGAAGCCGAGTTGCGACCAGCGCACGGAGACCGTCCCGAAGCCGATCCGGGCCAGGTTGCGCACCGCGTGCACGGCAACTTGCGGATCGTCGGAACACGCCTGGATGCACAGATCGCCGCCGGAGCGCGCCGCGTCGAGCCGGTCGCCGGGGAAGTGGGGAAGGTCGATCAGCTCCTGCGGGCGCCGCGCCCGCAGCCCGAAGCGATCGGTGCCGTCGACCGTCTCGAACAACGTCACGCCCACCCCGATGGTGATCGTCAACCGGGCCGGGTGGAGGCCGAGTGCTTCACCCGTGTCGTCCGGGGGCGCCTGGTAGGGACCCCCCACCGGACCGTACGGACCGGCCGGCTCGCCCTGGGTGAGGCGCGCCGCGGCAACGGTCCACGCGGCGAGGAGCTTGGCCAGCTCGGCGCGCTCGGACGTGATCACGTCGAA
>CAZQEJ010000206.1:0-3292 GCA_964592165.1 uncultured Ilumatobacteraceae bacterium
CGACAGCAGGCGGGGTTCTGAGATGGCGACGATGATCGAGGCGATCCGCGACGCCCACCGGGTGGCGATGGAGCGCGACGAACGGGTCGTCGTGTTCGGCGAAGACGTCGGTTACTTCGGTGGCGTGTTCCGTTGCACGCAAGGGTTGCAGGAGCGCTTCGGCGAGGAGCGCTGCTTCGACGCGCCGATCAACGAGAGCGGGATCGTCGGGGCGGCGATCGGGATGGCCGTCTACGGGATGCGCCCCTGCGTGGAGATCCAGTTCGCCGACTACATGTACCCGGCCTACGACCAGATCGTCTCCGAGGCAGCGCGCGTCCGCTACCGCTCGGCCGGCGACTTCACCGTCCCGCTCGTCGTGCGCATGCCCACCGGTGGGGGGATCTTCGGTGGGCAGACGCACTCCCAGAGCACCGAGGCGTTGTTCACCCACGTCTCCGGGTTGAAGAAGGTGATCCCGTCCAACCCCTATGACGCCAAGGGGTTGCTCATCGCCGCGATCGAGGACGACGACCCGGTGATCTTCCTCGAGCCCAAGCGCCTGTACAACGGCCCGTTCGACGGTCACTACGACCGGCCGATCGTGCCCTGGTCGGGCCACCCGTTGAGCGACGTCCCCGACGGCCACTACACCGTGCCCCTCGGCCAGGCGCGCATCTGCCGCCCCGGCGACCAGGTCACCGTGCTGACCTACGGCACCCTTGTCCACGTCGCCTGCGCCGCGGCGCAAGAGAGTGGGATCGACGCCGAGGTGATCGACCTGCGCACGCTCGTCCCCCTCGACCTGGACACGATCATCACCTCCGTGATGCGCACCGGTCGCTGCGTCGTCGCCCACGAGGCGACGCTCACCTCCGGGTTCGGCGCCGAGCTGTGCGCCCTCGTCCAAGAGCACGCCTTGTGGTCGTTGGAGGCGCCGATCGCCCGCATCGCCGGGTGGGACACGCCGTATCCGCACGCCCAGGAATGGGCCTACTTCCCCGGCCCGGCGCGGCTCGCCGCAGCGATGCGGGCCACGGTCGACGCCTGAGATGGCCGAGCGCGTCGTCCGCCTCCCCGATGTCGGCGAAGGGATCGCCGAGGCCGAGCTCGTCGCCTGGCACGTCGCCGTCGGCGAGCAGGTGACCGCCGAGTCCGTCGTCGCCGAGGTGCTCACCGACAAGGCGACGATCGAGATCTCCGCGCCGACCGCGGGGGTGATCACGTTCCTCAACGGCACGCCCGGGCAGACCGTCGCCGTCGGCAGTGACCTGTTCGGGATCGACACGGGGGCCGACGCGGCGCCCGTCACGGAAGACTCGTCGCCGGTCGCGGCGGGCGCGCCTGCCGACTCGGCGGCGCCTGCCACCTCCGGCGCCCCGGCCCCATCCACGTCGACCGCGACGCCCGCCGTACCCCCGTCCGCTCCTCCTGCGCCCGCCCCGCCGTCCACCCGTTCCGGACGGTTCTTGGCTCCTCGCCTCCCGGCCACACCGGGACGGCGGCCGACCGCTGCGCCCGCGGTGCGCCGCCGGGCGCGAGAACTGGGGATCGACTTGCACACCGTCGCCGGGAGCGGACCAGGAGGCCGGATCGTCCACGCCGATCTCGATCAGGCGGTCGCCGGACCGGTGCCATCGTCTGCGGGCGGGTGGCGAGCGCCGACGGAGCGGATCGAGCGCCGTCCCGTGACCGGACTGCGTCGGCGGATCGCCGAGCGCCTGACCGAAGCGGCGCGCATCCCCCAGATCACCTACGTCGAGGAGATCGACGTCACCGAACTGGAGACCCTGCGCGACGCGCTGAACGACGAAGCCGCCGGCAGCGCGCCGCGCCTGACTATTCTCCCGTTCCTCGTCACCGCTGTGACCCGCGCCCTCGCCGCCTATCCGCTGCTCAACGCGACCTACGACGAGGACGCCGGTGAGCTCGTCGTCGCCGAGGCGGTGCACGTGGGGATCGCCACCCAGACCCCCAACGGGCTCGTCGTCCCCGTCGTTCGCCAGGCCCAATCGCTCGACCTGTGGCAGTGCGCGGCGGAGATCGCCCGCCTCGCCGCCGCCGCCCGCAACGGGACGGCGCGGCCCGAGGAGTTGCGTGGCTCGACGATCACGATCACCTCCCTCGGCGCGCTCGGCGGGGTGGTCACCACGCCATTGCTCAATCCGCCAGAGGTGGCGATCATCGGGGTGAACAAGCTGCGCGTCGTGCCCCACTGGCGCGACGGCGCGTTCGTCGCCCGCTCGGTGATCAACCTCTCCTCGACCTTCGACCACCGGATGGTCGACGGCTGGGATGCGGCGGTGTTCGTCCAACGGATCAAGCGATTGCTCGAGGTCCCCGGCCTGCTGTTCACCACACCGCCGGTGGAGCAGAGGTGACCAGCGCGGACCCGGACCGCGTCGAGCGTTGCGCGGTCGTCGTCCTCGGCGGCGGACCGGGTGGGTACGAGGCCGCGGCGCACGCCGCCTCCCTCGGGCTGGAGACGGTCGCCGTCGACCACGGGCCGCTCGGGGGCACGTGCCTGAACATCGGCTGCATCCCCTCCAAGGCGTTGATCCACGTCGCCGACCGGTTTCATGCGGCGACCGACGTGGCCGATGCCGCGGCGATGGGCATCGGGCTCCGCCCGCCGCTGCTCGATCTCTCCGTCACCCGGGGCTGGAGCGAGGCGATCGTCGCCAGGCTGCGCGGCGGGGTCGAGGGGCTCCTGCGCGGCGCGGGGGTGACGGTCGTCGAGGGGTGGGCGACCGTCCTCGACGGCAAGACGGTGCGTGTCGACGGTCCCGGGGGGCCGCGGATCGTGCGTGGCGAGCATCTCGTCCTCGCCACCGGGTCGCGGCCGGTCGCCCTCGAGGCACTCCCGTTCGGCGGCGACGTCGTGTCCTCGACCGAGGCGCTGGCCCTCGATCGCCTGCCGGCGAGCCTCGCCATCGTCGGCGCCGGATACATCGGGCTCGAGCTGGGAACGGCGTTCGCCAAGCTCGGGGTGCCGGTGACCATCGTCGAGGCCGAGGCGCGGATCCTCCCCCGTTACGACGCGACGCTGACCCGCCCGATCGCCCAGCGTCTCGGCGCGCTCGGGGTCGAGGTGCGCGTCGCCACGATGGCGCTCGCCCACGAGCACGGCGTGCTGCGGGTGCGTGACGCAGCAGGGGTCGAGGAGGCGATCGCCGCGGACAAGGTGCTCGTCACCGTCGGGCGGCGACCGGCGACCGACGGGTGGGGGTTGGAGGCGCTCGACCTGGCGATGAACGGGTCCGCGGTCGCCATCGACGACCGCTGCCGGACGTCGATGAGCGGCGTATGGGCG
>CAZQEJ010000207.1:0-3287 GCA_964592165.1 uncultured Ilumatobacteraceae bacterium
GGCTCGATGTAGCCCTGGTCGCCGGTGATCAGCCATCCGTCGGGGGTGATCGCCGCCGCGGTGCGCTCCGGGTCGCGCCAGTACTCGCGCATCCGCGCCCGGGAGAAAAAGGCGACGGTGCCGACCTCACCATGCGGGACCTCGCGCACGTTCTCGTCGACCAGCCGCAGCTTGATCCGCCCGTTCGGGCGGCCGACGGTCGTGGCGATGATCTCCGGCGGATCGTCGAGGCGGGTCCCGGTGCCGTTGGCCGATTCGGTCGACGAGTAGCGCACGGTCACCGGCACGCCGAGCTTCTCCCGCATCTCGACGACGAGCTCCGGCGGGACGCGCGCCGCGCCGGTGCCGGCGACGCGCAACGAGGACAGGTCGCGGCTGGGGAAGTCCGGGTGGTCGAACATCAACCGGTACTGGGTCGGCACGCCCTGGCAGACGGTGACCCGTTCCCGTTCCATGCGCGCCAGCATCTCCCCCGCCGACCACGGCTGGGGTGCGATCACGGTCGTGATCAGCAGCGCCAGCTCCTCCCAGACCCGGGTCATCGTGCCGACGTGGGCGAAGGGCAACGGGGAGATGCGCACGTCGTAGGGGCCGCCGATCGGCCAGGCCCCCTCGAGCACGGCCTGCTGGCACCCGTGGTCGTACACGGCACCCTTCGGACGACCGGTCGTCCCGCTCGTCCAGACGATCGCCACGTAGTCGGTCTTGGCGTGCGTCGTCCACCGCCGCAGCGGGTCGCTCGGGCCGATCTGAGCCAGCTCGGAGCGCTCGACGAGCGGCCACGGGCCCGGGGGAATCGGAGCGTACGCCGCGCCCGGATCGTGGATCACGAGCTTCGGTTCGCTGGCGGTGACGATCCCGGCGACCTCGCCCGCGCCGAGGCGCGGGTTGATCCCGCTGGTGATCGCCCCCAGGCGGAGCAGCGCCTGGTAGATGATCGCGTAGTCGATCGACGACCCCATCTGCAGGCAGACGACGTCGCCCCTGCCCACGCCACGCCCGGCCAACTCGGCGGCGACGCCGTCGGCCAGCGCGGCCCACTCAGCGAACGTGATCCGCCGGTCGCCGTCCACGTAAGCGAGCCGGTCGGGGGCCGTCTCGAGAACCGCGTCGAACAGGTCGGGGATCGATTCGTAGTCGCCGGTCAGGCCGGTCGTCGGCGGGGGCGCCGAGGAGTCCCCCATCAGAACGTGAGGACCCCGCGGGCCACCGACCCGGACTCCATCGCGTGGACCGCGTCGCTCCACTGCTCGATCGGGAACTGGGCGGAGACGAGCTCGTCGAGGAGGATCTCCCCCCGCCGGTACAGCTCGATGATCTTGGGGATGTCCCGGTGGGGGGAGATCGTGCCGTAGCGGCAGCCGACGATCCCCCGGTCGACCTGCGTCAGGCGGGAGTACAGGCCGTGGAACTCGGCGGTTGCCGCGGACACGCCGATGACGACGACCGTGCCCTCCCACTCCAAGGACTCCAGCGCGTTGTAGGTGACCGCCGGGTGGGCGACGCAGTCGAAGGCCCAGTTGACCCCGCCGGCGTTGAACGGCCCCCGAGCGGTGTTCTCGTCGTAGGGCACGAGGGCGACGATCTGCTCGACGATGTTCTCGCTGCGCCCGTCGAGGAAGTGCGTCGCCCCGAACTGGCGGGCGAGGGCTTCCTTGGCCGGTTCGGTGTCGACGGCGATGATCGTCGACGCGCCCTGCACCTTCAGCGCCTGGATCACGTTCAGCCCGACGCCGCCGGCGCCGAACACCGCCGCCGACTGCCCGCGCTGCACGTTGGCCCGGTTGTACACCGCGCCCTGCCCGGTGACCACGCCGCAGCCGACGAGGGCGGCCGAGGCGAGGGGCACGTCGTCGGGGATCTTCACGCACTGCACGTCGCGCACGACGGTCCGCTCGGCGAACGCGCTGACCGCGGCGAAGTTCCAGATCGGCTTGCCGTCGAGGGTGAACGGCTGGGTCGCGTTGCCGAGCGTCTTACGGCAGGCGGTCGGCTTGCCCGACGCGCAGCGGTCGCATACACCACAGGCCGACAGCGTGGCGATGACCACGTGGTCGCCGGGCTTGACGTGGGTCACCGCCTCGCCGACCTCGGCGACGATCCCTGCCGCCTCGTGCCCGCACACCGCGGGGGACGGCACCGGGTACAGCCCGCTCATGAACGACAGGTCGGAGTGGCACATCCCCGCCGCGGCGATCTCCACGATCACGTCGCGCGGTCCGGGCTTGCGCACCTCGATCGCGTCGACCAGCTCGGCGGCCTGACCGTCGTAGACCAGTGCTCGCATGACCAACTCCCCTCTGCCCCGGCGCGGACGCGCCCTCGCAGGCAATCTACGCCGGTCTGACTGACCGTCAGAAAGCGGACCCGGTGCCCACCGGCGGGTCAGACGATGATCGGCCCGGTGACCTTGTCGACGTCGTTGCGCCCGGGGCGGTGCAGGTCGCAATAGGCGTGGGGGATGACCACGGTGAGCTGACGGGGCTCGTGGATCAACTGGTCGACGACGGTGCCGAGGAGCAAGCCGTGGAAGCTGTGCCGGTCGCGGGCGGCGACGACCAGGGCGGTCGCGTCCCGTTCGATCGCCTCGGCGCGCAGCCCTCCGACGGCGTCACCGGCGACCAGTTCCTCGAAGCGGGTCCGGCGCCGCCCGTCGTGCCCTTCGCTCGTCGCCTGCTTCTCCTCCCCACCGAAGTTCCCGGCAGCGTCGAACGTCCCGTAGATCCCGGGCACCGAGTAGAAGGCGACGACGTCACGATCGATCGTCGCGGCGAGGCGCTCGCACCAGTGGAGGGCGATCTCGCTCCCCTCCGAGCCATCGACGCCGACCACGATCGGCCCCTCCCCGAGTGCGTCCAACCCGGACGGAACGATGATCAGCGGCTTGGCCAGCTCGTGGGCGAGGCCGTGGATCGCCCCGCCGAGCGCCCAATGGGTGACACCCGACGTTCCGGTCGTACCGATCACCAGCGCGTCGACGGTCGGGTCGAGGCACTGGGCGACGAGCACCGGCACGGGAGGCCCGGCGATCGCGGCGACGGAGACGGGAGACAGCAAGTTCGTCCGCGCCCAACTTTCCAGCAGGTCGACGTGATCGCCGACCTGGGTCTCCAGATCGGCGGGACTCGTCTCCACCGACGGGCTGCGGAAAGCCTCGACGAGCTTCACCGAGGCGTGGGTGCGGCGGGCCAGGTCGAGCGCCCAGCGGGCGGCGTGGACACTGGCTTCGCTACGGTCGGTCCCGACGACGATCCTGTTCATGATTCCTCCTCGGAGCGGTTCGTTCT
>CAZQEJ010000208.1:0-1391 GCA_964592165.1 uncultured Ilumatobacteraceae bacterium
CCGACGTGTTCATCGACCCGTTCCGCCCCGGCGTGTGCGAGCGCCTGGGGATCGGCCCCGAGCCGGCGACGGCGCGCAACGAGAGGCTGATCTACGCCCGGATGACCGGTTGGGGCCAGTCCGGGCCGTGGGCGACCGCCGCCGGGCACGACATCGACTACATCGCCCTGTCCGGCGCGCTGAGCGCGATCGGTTACGCCGGCCAACCGCCGACGATGCCGATCAACCTCCTCGGCGACTTCGCCGGCGGCGGCCTCATCCTCGCGCTGGGGGTCGCCGCGGCCGCCTTCGAGCGGGCGACGAGCGGCACCGGGCAGGTGATCGACGTCGCCATGGTCGACGGGGCGGCGATGGTCTTCGGCCCGTTCTTCGCCGCCACCGCCGGGGGCGGGTGGGGGCCGCGAGGGACGAACCACCTCGACGGCGGAGCCCACTTCTACAACGTGTACGAGGCGTCCGACGGCGGCTGGATCGCCGTCGGGGCGATCGAGCCGCAGTTCTACGCCGCGTTCCTCGCCGGTCTCGGCCTCGCCGACGACGGCGCGCAGTGGGCCCGCGACGGGTGGCCGGCGTGGAAGGAGCGGATCGCCGGCATCGTCCGGACGCGGACCCGCGACGAGTGGCTGGCCGTGTTCGACGGCACCGACGCGTGCGTCGCCCCCGTGCTCTCCCCGGCCGAGGTGGAGACGCATCCGCACACCGCGGCACGCGAGGTCGTCATCCGCCGCGCCGGTGTGCCCCAGCCGAACGTCGCTCCCCGCTTCTCCCGCACACCGGGAGAGGCGGGAACGCCGGCCCATCCCGGCGCCGACACGATCGACGGCGTCCTCGCCACCTGGGGCTGAGCGCCGTGGCGCCCGTCGTCGATCTCGCCCATGTTCTCCCAGCGCACCGGAGGTAGCCGATGACACCCGAGCAGTCGATCGCCAACCTGTTGTTCGCCTACGCCCGGGCCGTCGACGACGCGGACTTCGACGCCGTCGGCGAGCTCTTCGCCCGGGGCACGTACGTGGGCATGCCCGGGGCGAAGGTTCCCGGCCTGCTGCGCTCGACGGTGCTCCTCCACGATCAGAAGATGGGCACGAAGCACGTCACGACGAACCTGAGCATCGAGTTCGACGACGAGCGGGAGCAGGCGGCGACGGTGTGCTCGTACTTCACCGTGTTCCAGCAGCTCCCCGATTTCCCGCTGCAACCGATCGTCGCCGGCCGGTACACCGACCGGGTCGCCCTCGACGAGGAGGGCGAGTGGTACTTCGTCGACCGGGTGATCGACGTCGAGCTGACAGGCGACGTGTCCCATCATCTGCGCCGAGCGGTGCTGTGAGCACAACCATCGCCGTGCGCGGCGCGGGTGAGCTGACCGACCGCCTCGTCGCCGGCTTGACCGC
>CAZQEJ010000208.1:1491-3248 GCA_964592165.1 uncultured Ilumatobacteraceae bacterium
GAGCTCGCCCCGATCGTCGCTTTCTGCTGCTCGCCGGCCGCCGGGCACCTGACCGGGGCAACGCTGACCGTCGACGGTGGCTCGTGGATGCCGTGAGCGAGCCGAACGCCGACCGTCGCCTCGCCGGGCGCACGGCGATCGTCACCGGAGCCGGCCAGGGCGTCGGTGAGGGGATCGCCCGCCGGCTCGCCGCGCTCGGGGCCAACGTCGTCGTCGCCGCCCGCCGGTCGGAGACGGGTGAACCGGTCGCCGCAGCGATCCGCGCCCGTGGCGACGAGGCGGTGTGCATCGTCACCGACGTCACCCGCCGCGGCGACGTCGAGGCGTGCGTGGCGGCGACGGTCGAGCGCTACGGCGCGCTGGAGATCGTGGTCCACAACGCGCTTGCCGGGGCGATCCCCCACCGTTTGGAGGACATCGACTGGGACACGCACTGGGCGGCGATGTCGGCGACGACCGGCTGGGCGTCGCTGTGGTGCGCGCAGGCGGCGCGGCCCCACCTGCTCGCCGCCGGGGCACGCGGCCGGCTGATCCTCGTCTCCTCCCCGTCGGGGATCGAGGGGAGCGCGAACATCCCCCTCTACTCCCCGGCCAAGGCCGGTCAACGCGCCCTGGCGAAGAGCCTGGCCAAGGAGTGGGGCCCGCACGGGGTGACGGTCAACTGCATCGCGCCCGTCGCCGAGTCGCCCGCTCTTTCCGCCGCGTTCACCGGGAACCCGGCGTTGAAGGCGGCGATGGAGGCGCGCACCCCGCTGCGCCGGGTCGGCCGTCCGGAGCAGGACATCGGTTCGGTCGTCGCCTTCCTCGCCTCCGACGACGCCGGCTACGTCACCGGGCAGACGATCGTCTGCGATGGCGGGTCGTTCATGGGCCTGTGACGCCGGCTCTCAAGCGTGCGCACGGCGAGGTCGTCGCCTGCGAGCGGCCGTGTGCGATGCTCGGCGGATGAAGTTCGGTCTTGCTGCGTTCCTCACCGACCGGGGCCTGGCCCCGACGAGGCTCGCCGAGGAGGTCGAGACCCGCGGGTTCAGCTCGTTGTGGTTCTCCGAGCACACCCACCTGCCCGTCGCCGAGGACACCCCTCCGGGGGCGGGGAGCGGCGTGCCGAAGGAGGACTACCGGCGCACGCTCGACCCGTTCATCGCCATCGCGATGGGCCTCGCAGCGACCACCCGGCTGCGCTTCGGCACGGGGATTGCGCTGGTCGCCCAGCACGACCCGATCGTCCTGGCCAAGAAGGTGGCCACCTTGGACCACGTCGCCCCGGGACGCTTCGAGCTCGGCGTCGGCTTCGGGTGGAACCGGATCGAGATGGCCGACCACGGCGTGGAGTACGCGACGCGCCGCGAGCGCGTCGCCGACCACATCGCCGCGATGCGCGCCCTGTGGGCCGCCGAGCCGACCGGCTACGAGGGCCGCTGGGCGACGGTCAGCCCGAGCTACGCGTTCCCCAAGCCGTCAGGCGGCGGGGTCCCGATCGTCATCGGTGGCTCGCCGGGGCCGAAGATGTTCGAGCACATCGCCGCCTGGGCCGACGGCTGGCTGCCGATCGGCGGCTCGGGGATCCGCGCCGCGCTCCCCCATCTGCACGAGGCGTGGGCCGCGGCCGGGCGCGAGGGAACGCCGAGCGTGATCCCCTTCGGGGTGATCCCCGACCGCGGCAAGTTCGAGTATTTCGCCACGTTGGGGATCACCGAGGTGACCCTCCGGCTCCCGGGCTCCAACCCCGACGAGATGCTCCACGCCCTCGACGAGCT
>CAZQEJ010000209.1:0-3233 GCA_964592165.1 uncultured Ilumatobacteraceae bacterium
GCGCGTCGACGAGGAGGCTCACCGGACCATCGGGGGTGTTGACGACGATGCCCGGGGCGCGGAAGGCCGGATCACGCCCGGGCAACCCGAGAACACGCCGCAGGTCGATGACGGTGAGGATCAGGCCGCGCAGGTTCATCAGGCCTTCGACCACCGACGGCGCGCACGGAACGTGGGTCAGGCGGTGAGTGAGAAGCACCTCACGCACGTCGAGGACGTGCAGCCCGTACCAGTGCCCCGCCAACCAGAAGGTGCACAGCGTGTGGACGCGGTGCCGCCGCCCGATCATCGGGGCCCCCCGGCCACGTCGAGCTCGAGCTCGTCCGCGGCGGCGAGGACGTGGGGGAGGTCGAGGAGCTCGATGACCCGTCCCTCGACGACGAGGGCGTCACGCGCGGTGCCGGGCCGCAGGTGGGTCTCGATGACGTCGTCGACGCGCTCGACGACGAGGCCGACGTGATGCCCACCTCGGCGGTGGATGATCACCGTCGCCCGCCGCCCGGCGCCTCGTTGGCCACCCGGCCCGGGTGCGCCAGCCCACACCAGCGGCATGATCTCTTCTCCGTGGTGGAGCACCCCGCGGCCGTGGACCCGTTCGATCCGGCTCACGTCGATCTCTTCCAGGCGGGCGGCATCGCCCAGGGGCACGGCGACCTGCCGTCCCGGCCCGACGGTGGCGATGACCATCATCATCCGCGCCTCGTCGCTCGCGCCGTCGTCGTTCCTGTGCGATGCGTGGCGCACCGTCTGTGTCCCGGCGACCGGAGCGTTCGCCAGCGACCCCGCGTCGCGGCCGATCGCGGCGGCGTCGATGATCAGGGCGACGCCGCCGTCGCCCATGATCGTCGCCCCGGAGAACGGGTGGACGTGGCGCAGCGCGGGGCCGAGCGGCTTGATGACGATCTCCTCGGTGGCGAGGACCTCCTCCACGGCGAGCCCGAACCGTCGCTCGCCGGTGCTGACCACGACCATCGTCGGCGTGCGGCGTTCCCCGGCTTGGTGCAGGCCGAGCGCCTCACCCAGCGACACGATCGGCAACAGGCGTCCGAGCCGCCGGAACACGGGCACGTCGTGGTACATCTCGATTTTCGCCGAGGTGTGACGTGCGTCGAGGCCGACCAACTCGACGACGTTGCGCAACGGGATGGCGAAGCGTTCACCGGCGCAGGAGACGATCAGCGCGGGGACGATCGCCAAGGTGAGCGGGATCTGGAGGCGCAGCGTGGTGCCCCGACCGAGCTCGCTCGTCACATCCACATTGCCGCCGATCGCCTCGATCGAGGACATCACCACATCCATCCCGACGCCGCGGCCCGAGACGTTGGTCACCACCGCCGCCGTGGACAGCCCGGGGGCGAAGATCAGCGGGATCGCCTCCGCCGGGCTCATCTGCGCGGCTTGGGAGGCGGTGATCACGCCGTTGTCGACCGCCTTGCGCTTGAGCGCCGCGGCATCGATCCCGGCTCCGTCGTCGGCGACCTCGACGACGACCTGCCCGCCCTCGTGATGGGCGCGCATCGACAGCGTTCCCTCGGGTGGCTTCCCCGCCGCGATCCGCACCGCGGGCGGCTCGATCCCGTGGTCGAGTGCGTTGCGCACGATGTGCGTCAGGGGATCCTTGATCGCCTCGATGATCGTCCTGTCGACCTCGGTCCCCTCCCCCTCGGCGACGAGCCGGACCTGCTTGCCGCACGCCACGGCGAGGCCGCGCACGAGACGGGGGAACTTCGACCACACCGAGCCGATCGGCTGCATGCGTGCTCGCATCACTCCGTCTTGCAGATCGCCGGTGAGGTGATCGAGATGTTGGGAGGCGATCGCGAGGGGCGTCGGGGTGTGTGGCCCGATGTGCTCGGCGATGCTGTTGCGGGCCAGGACGAGCTCCCCGACGAGGTTCATCAACTGGTCGAGAACCCCGATGTCGACGCGGATCGTCGACTCGGCGAGGGCCGGCTTGGCCTCCTTGCCCTGGCGGCGGGTCGCCTCGTCCACCGCTTCGGCGGTCACCGCGCCGTGATCGACGAGGATCTCCCCGAGCCGCCGGCCATCGCCCAGTGCCTGCTCGGCGAGGGCGATCTCGAGTTGCTCGGCGGTGAGCTTCCCTGCGCCGAGGAGGATCGTCCCCAGCGGACGCGTGTCCACGCGCGGCGCGGACGGCACGGTGTCGTCGAGGGGCGCTGGGACGGTTGGGTGGGCCGACCCCCCGCCGCTCAGGTCGGCGAGGCGCTGGACGAGATCGTCGTAGCTGTTCCCGGCGTCGTCGCGGCCGGTGGTCTCGATCGCGCCGAGCATCTCGCGCACCGCGTCGACGGCAGCCAAGAGCACGGCCATCTTGCCGTCGTCGAGCTGCAGGGCGTGATCGCGCAGCTTGCTCAGCAGGTTCTCCCCGGAATGGGCGACCGTCTCCAGGGTGGGGAACCCGAGTGAGCCGGCGTTGCCCTTGACCGTGTGGATCGTCCGGAAGATCCGTGCCAGCGTCTCGCCGTCGGTCGGATCCTCCTCGAGGGCGATGAGATCCTGGTCGAGGCGATCGAGGTTCTCGTAGCTCTCGACGAGGAACTCGGCAACGATTTCGTCAGTTCCTTCGACCATCGCCCGCCTCGGGATGCCGCCCGCCGTCGCCGGTGTTGGCCACGGTCCTGCCTCGTCCCGCATCGTCTATCGGCCCCACGCGCCGATGTTCAAGGCCGCGTGTGGTCGGTGTGTGTGCCGTTACGAACGGTGAGGGTCGGCCGACCAAACGTCGATCAATCGGGCTGCGCTCGCATTCAGGTAGGCGGCCACGTCGGACCATTTCCGGGTGTCGATGTGCACACCGTCGGGACGGAGCCCGGGGGCGAACTCCCCGCCGGGGCGACCGGCGAGGAACGCGGCGTAATCGACGAGCTCGACCCCCGGGGTGCGCGCCGCCAGGTCGGCGAGCAGTGCGTTGTAGCGATCGGCGCGGGCGGGGTCGTCCTCGGCGAACGGCGGTGGGCCGGTGAACGCGGGGTCGGGTTGCACGGCGGCGTGGGGAAGAGTCAGCCAACCGACCGGGGCGCCGCGTGCACGAAGGACCGCAGCCAGTTCGTCGAGGCGGGTCGCCAACCACGCGTCGTACGCGGGATCACCGATGTGCGCCCACCGACCGTCGGGCAGTTGGCGTTCGGAGAGGTCGGCGAGGCCCCCGGCGACGAGTACCGCGTCGGGGTCGTAACGGTCGATCACGTCGGGCAGTTGGGCGAGCCAGTCGG
>CAZQEJ010000210.1:0-3231 GCA_964592165.1 uncultured Ilumatobacteraceae bacterium
CGATCCCATTGCTGCTGTGCCACGGATGGCCCGGTTCGGTGCTCGAGTTCGAGGCCGTGATCGGCCCACTGAGCGATCCGGAGGCGAGCGGTGGCTCGCCCGCCGACCCGGCGTTCCACCTCGTCATCCCGGCGCTGCCCGGGTACGGCTTCTCCGGCCCGACGACGCAGATCGGCTGGACGCCACGCCGCATCGCCGGCGCGTTCGCCGAGGTGATGACCCGCCTCGGCTACACGCGCTTCGCCGCCCAGGGCGGTGACTGGGGTTCGATGGTCGCCTCCCAGCTCGGGTTGCAGCTCCCCGAGCGGGTGATCGGCATCCACCTGAACATGGTCATCGCCCCCAGACCGGCCGCCTTCGATCTGTCCACGCTGAGCGAGGGCGAACGTGCCGACCTGGCCCGGATGTACGCGGCGGGCAAGGAGGAGTCCGGCTACCAGTCGATCCAGGGCACGCGGCCCCAGACACTGGCCTACGGCCTGCAGGACTCGCCTGCGGGGCTCGCCGCGTGGATCGTCGAGAAGTTCCGCGCCTGGTCGGGATGCGTCGATGACAATGGGGAACGCCGCCTGTCGGTGTCGTTCACCCCCGATCAGCTGCTCGCCAACATCACCCTGTACTGGGTGACGGGAACGATCGGCTCGTCGGCCCGCCTGTACCGCGAGGTGCGCCGCGCCGGCGGCGGCTCGTCGATCCCCGACCGACCGGTCCCGGTGCCGATGGGGTACGCCCGTTTCCCCCACGACGGCTTCTGCCCGCCGCGGGCGTGGGTCGAGCAGCTCTACGACGTGCGCCGCTGGACGGAGATGCCCTGCGGCGGGCACTTCGCCGCGATGGAAGAGCCGGACCTGCTCACCGGCGACATCCGCGCCCTGTTCAGCGAGCTGGGCAGAGCGCCTGTCGAACACGACCGTGGAGGACGGTGATGGAGAACTACATCTGCCTGACCTGCGCGACGCAATACGCGGCCTCCGCCGAACCACCCGAGGAGTGCCGGATCTGCACCGACGACCGCCAGTACGTCGGCTACGGCGGCCAGCAGTGGACCACGCACGCCGAGCTCGTCGAGCGTCTGCACACCCGCATCGAGTTCGACGCCGGGTTGCTCGGCGTGGGCATCGTCGAGCGTTTCGCCATCCCTCAGCGCGCCCTGATCGTCCCCGCCGGGGGGATGCGGATCATGTGGGACTGCATCGGGGTGGCCACGCCGGACGCGGTCGCCGAGCTGCAGGCCCGCGGCGGGATCGACGCGATCGCCATCTCCCATCCGCACTTCTACTCGGCGATGGTCGAGTGGAGCGACGCTTTCGGAGGGATCCCGATCCACCTCCACGCCGCGGACGAGCGGTGGATCTGCCGGCCGAGCCCGCACATCTCCTTGTGGGACGGTGACCAGCTCGAGCTCGCTGCCGGCGCGACGCTGATCCACCTCCCGGGTCACTTCCCGGGGAGTGCAGCGCTGCTCTGGGACGACCAGGACACCGGGCGCCGTTCGCTGCTCACCGGTGACTCGTTGTACGTCGCCGCCGACCGGCGGCACGTGACGGTGATGTACAGCGTGCCGAACTACATCCCCGTCGGGCCGAGGGTGATCGAGGACCTGCGCCAGCGCCTGAAAGGACTGGACGTCGACGACGTGTACGGCCTCGGCTGGGGGCAGAACATCATCGGCGACGGGCAGGCCGCGATCGAGGAGTCGCTCGACCGCTACCTGGCCGCGATCTCACGCTGAGAGAGCGCGGGGCCGGTCGCCTCAGGCCACGGTGCGCACGGGAATCGATCGGGCCGGCGCACGCTCGGTGTACTTGGCGAGCAAAGGCCCGACGATCGCGGTGATCAACACGTACGCGGCGACGACGGCGCGCAGGTCGTCGCCGTCGGCGAGCTCGGCACCGAGCGCGGCGATGACGATGGAGAACTCGCCGCGCGCCGTGAGCACCATCCCCGCTCGCCGCCGGCCGGCGGCTCCGATCCCGGCCCGGCGGGCGACGTCCCACCCGGTGACCACCTTCGTCGCGATCGTGATCACGGCGAGGATCGCCGCCGGCAGGGCGCGCTCGACGAGATCGGCGGGGTCGATCTGGAGGGAGAAGAACAAGAAGAACGTCGCCGCGAACAGGTCGCGCAGGGGAGCGATGAGCTGCGAGGCGCGCTCTTCCACCGGGCCGGACAGAGCAAGGCCGACGAGGAAGGCACCGATCGCCCCGGACACCTCGATCCGCTGGGCGAGCCCGGCGACGAGCAAGGTCACCCCGAACACGGCGAGGAGCAGTGCCTCGTCGGACCCACCGGCGAGGGCGGAGCTGAAGCGGTGCCCCCAACGCAGGGCGAGGAGGAGGATGACGGCCACGGCGGAGACGGCGACGACGACGCCGCGCACGGTCGATGCGGCGGAACCGCCAGCGATCAGCGCGGCGACGACGGGGAGATAGACGGCCATCGCCAGGTCCTCGAGGACGAGCAGGTTGAGCACGCCGGGAGTCTCCCGGTTACCGAGGCGGCCGAGGTCGGAGAGGACCTTGGCGATGATCCCCGACGAGCTGGCCCACGTCGCCCCGGCCAACAACACCGCGGCGAGCGGACCCCAGCCGAGGAGGAGGCCGAAGAGGAACCCGGGGATCGCGTTCAGCGCGGCGTCGACCAGCCCGGGCACCAGCCCGGAACGCAGCCCGGAGCGCAGCTCGGCATCGGTGTACTGCAGGCCGAGGGCGAGGAGCAGCAGGAGCACACCGATCTCCGCCCCGAGGCTGATGAAATCCTCCCCGACCCCGACCTCGACGACGCCCCCCTCGCCGACAGCCAATCCGGCGACGAGGTAGAGGGGTACGGCGGTGATCCCGATCCGTCCCGCGAAGCGAGCGAGGACCGACAGGACGAACACGACGGCACCGAGCTCGATGAACGCGGTGGCGACGTCGGTGCCGCTGGCGGCGAGCATGTTCAGGGGCTGACCAGGGCGCGCACGGCGTCCAGCCCTTCGTCGGTGCCGACGACGACGGCGATGTCGCCGACGGCGAAGCGGTAGTTCGGCCCCGGCGCGGGGACGGTCGTCTTGCCCCGGATCACGGCGACCACGGAACACCCGGTGTTCGTCCGGAATGCGCCGTCGCCGATCGTCTTGTCGGCCATCGGGGAGTGCGCGCCGATCTCGATCCAGGCCAGGGCGAGTCCTTCGATCTGCTGTTGGACGACGGCGGCGACCTCGGTGGCGACGCGGCTCGCGCCGAGCAG
>CAZQEJ010000211.1:0-3195 GCA_964592165.1 uncultured Ilumatobacteraceae bacterium
GGACGAGCTCCCACAACGTCGGTGCATCGGCAAACGATTCGCCCACAGGTCCCCCCGCGTCGGTTCTTCCAGGTGATCTGACCATCGATCGAGCGACACAGCTCTCTCTGGTGCGCCCGGGCCGAGCTCGGCCAGGGCGAGCCTACGCGGGCAGATGCAGAGCTCCGCAGTCCTCCCGGCGGTGTGTCTTTGCGCATCTCGCGACGCGCTCCGGCGGAGGGTGTCGTGCGTGGGCTCTGCCGCTACTGGGTGATCGTCCAGCCGCCATCGATGACGAGGATCGCGCCGTCGATGTACGAAGCCAACGGCGACAGGAGGAACAAGATCGCGTAGGCGATGTCGTCAGGCTGGCCGATCCGGCCCATCGGAACCCGGCCGAGGATCGACGTGCCCAGATCGCTGGCCGCGAAACCGGCGAGGCGTGGGGTGTCGACCATTCCGGGGGCGACCGCGTTCGAGCGCACGACATCGGCTCGATAGGCGGCGAGGTACCGGGTGAATCCGGCGATCGCCGCCTTGGCCGCGGTGTACCAGTCCGAGGCAGTGCCGACGAGGTTGCCCGCCACCGACGCCAGGTTGACCAGTGCCGCCCCCGGTGGGACGGTACCGCTCAACCATCGCTCGGTGACCCGCCGCATGCTCCCGACGCACAAGCCGACGCCCTCGTCGAAGGACAGATCGGCCGACGACGGCGGACCGGCGTTGTTCACCAGGTAACGGATCGCCGTGTCGGGACCGAGCGCGCCGAACCCGTCGTCGACCTGCCGATCGTCGCCGACGTCGACGACGCGCGTCGTCATCGACCGGCCGGTGGCGCGCACAGCGCGGGCCGTGTCCTCCAGTCCCGCGCCGTTCAGGTCCCACCCGACGACGTCCAAACCCATCTCCGCGGCGCGGAGCGAACAGGCGCGCCCGATCCCGCTCGCCGCGCCGGTGACGAGCACGGTGTCCCCGGTGCGGAAGGAGAAGTCCGGTCGTGATCCGTTCTCGGTCATCGGCCCCTGGTTCAGGATGAGGGGAGGGTGACGACGGCGGTTCCCGAGGCGTGGTCACCGAGTTCGTTCGCCGCCCGGAACTCGACGGTCACGTCGAGTTCGCCGTCGTCGGGCCGGGGGGTCAGCGCACTCACCGACCCGTTGAACGTCAGCGTCGATCCGGGGAACACGGGAACGCCGAGGCGCAACGCCAAGCGGGTGACGAACGCGTCCGGCCCCGCCCAATCGGTCAGGTAGCGGCAGCAGTACGCGTTCGTCGACAGGATGTTCATGAAGATGTCCGGCGCGCCCTGGGAGTTGGCGTACGCCTTGTCGTGGTGCACCGGCATGAAGTCACGCGTCGCGATCGCTCCGGCGACGATGCGCGTCGCGGTCATCTCGATCGTCACCTCGGGCAGCGCGTCGCCGACCTGCATCGCGGTCACCGATCCTCCGGCGACGGCCGGAACTTGAGGACCCGGAAGTGCTGGCGGCCGACCACGTCCCCCTCGGCGGTCGTGTAGGTCGTCACCCAGGTGACGAAGAACCCTCGGCCGAGGCGGGTCTGCTTCTCTTCGGAGACCGAGTCGAGCACGTTGCTGGCGGTGATCACCTCGCCGAGGTGCACCGGGCGGACGAACTCGAACTCGGAGTTGGAGGCGAGCGTGCCCGTGTACCCGGCGTCGGAGAGCACGGTGAGCACGGTCTCGCCCCGGGTCTCCGTCGGCGCCCCGCCACGCTCGGCGATCCCGGTGATCGCCGGCGTGGCCATCGTCCAGGTCTGGAGCATCGGGGGCGGGGCGATGATCTGCCCGAAACGGGAGCGGGCCGCAGCGTCGGGATCGACGTACACCGGGTTGGCGTCCTCGAACGCGGCCGCCCAGTGGCGGATCATCGGCTGGTTGACCGGATCGGGGGCGGCGCTCACGCCGGACCCGCCGATCGGCTTGCCGATGAACGCGTCGAGGCGTTCGCGCAGGGCGCGGGCGGCATCGTCGTCGGCCATCGCCGACGGTGCTAGCACGCCCGCGCGGCCGGCGACGAGTCCAGGATGATTGACATGGTTGCATCATGTCAATGTGTTCTCTAGGGTGATGGCGTGAACGCTCGTCAGGTCGGAATCACCCTTCTCGCGCCCCTCGCCGGGGCCGTTGCGCTGGCAGTGCGCTGGTCCGCTCTTCCCGATCGGGTGGCCACCCATTGGGGCGCCAGCGGCACCCCCGATGGGTTCACCGGCAAGGGCATCGGGCTCGTCCTGATGGACATCGGGGTTCCCCTCGCGGTGACACTGCTTCTCGTGGTCGTGCTCCTCACCGTGCCACGACACATCCCTTTCGCCAGCGGAGCCCACGCGCTGGCACCGGCGATCGGCTGGTTCATCACGGTGATCACCGTGACCAGCACCGTCCTCCAACGATCGAGCGCGACCGGTGAGACGACCGGGGTCTCCGGCTGGACGCTCAGCGCGATCCTCGCCGGTGCGCTGGTCGCCAGCGTGGCGGCAGGATTCGCCGCCTACCGGGTGCGCACGCCTGCGGCTCCCCTGCCACCCCGCCAGGGCTCCCTCCCGCCCGACGCGCCGCTGCTCGAAGCGGCCACCGCCGGCAGCACGGTCGGCTGGAACGGCGTGGCCCGCTGCACCCTCCCGTTGCGCGCTGCGCTCGCCGCCCTGTTGGTCGTCGGCGTCGCCCTGACGGTGATCCCTCCGCTCGTCGGTGCCCCCGCACTGATCCTCGCCGGGCTCATCGTCGCCGTGACCGCGGCGCTGAGCATCGCCGCGCTCGCCGTCGACGTGACGATCGGTGCCCAGGCGGTGGTCGCCGTCGCCCGTCTGCGCTGGCCGCGACTGCGCGTCCCACTCGGCGAGATCGACCACGCGGCGGCGACGACGACGGGGATCTGGCGATGGGGCGGATGGGGCCTGCGCTACAGCCGGGGCGACACGGGGATCATCACCCGCGCCGGCGAGGCCCTGGACATCGTGCGCACCGACGGCCATCACCTGATCGTCACCGTCGACGACGCCGAACGGGCCGCCGAGACGCTGAACACGTTGATCGCGAGCGCGCGTGCTGTGGCGGATTGACGAGGCGAGCCGCGCCCCGCTGTACGAGCAGATCGCCTCGTCGGTGACCGCGGCTGTCGCCGACGGCTCGCTGCGCCCCGGTGACCGGCTCCCCTCCGGACGCGACCTCGCCGAGGCGACCGGGGTCACGCTGGA
>CAZQEJ010000212.1:0-3187 GCA_964592165.1 uncultured Ilumatobacteraceae bacterium
TCGAGGTCGTCCTCCTCCAACCCCGCGTCGATGTCGTCGGGTTCGCTGTCCTCCTCGGCGAGCTCGGCGTCGAGCTCGTCGCCTTCGTCCAGCACGTCGTCATCGTCGGCCATGGACCTGCCTTCCGTCAGCGGGCGCGCGGGCGGGGATACTACGGCCGGGCCGGAAAAGCGGACGATTGTCAGGCTGTGACAGCAGTCACGTCTCGATCCGGCGCCGCTCGGCGCGTCGCTCGGACTCGAGGCGCTCGAGCTCCGGCTCGCCATGGGAGAGGTGCGTCATCGACGCAGCGATCGCCCGGTGTCCGGCAACCTCGGCGATCTGGCGGTGCATCTCCTGGGCGATCCGCCGGTATGCGGGATGGCCCTGCGGACTGGAGCGGAGCTCCAGCAGGTGCATCGCCTCGCGGGCGTTGAACTGCATCACGTAGCGGATCCGGTAGGCCATCGATACCGCGTACGCTGCCTGATCCGGGAAGCTCGGGACGAGTGTGTCGTAGAGCAGCGCCGACCGTTCCATCGCCTCGTCGAACACACCCGCCATCCCTGCTTCGTCGACCAGCTCCGGACGTGTGTACCCGTGATTCGGGGTCAGCGCCTGCCACTCGATGGTCAACAAGCGGTGGCGTTGCAGATCACGGAACGCGCCGTAGTCGGAGAGCACGTCGAAGCGGTAGTCGGTCCGTTCGAAGGCCCGGCCCGGCCGGTGGCGCCGGTTGGCCCGCTCGCCGACGTAGGCGCGCAGCAGCGCGGCACGATCGGCCTCGCCGAGGGAACGCACCCGGGCGAGGAGCTGGCGCTCCCCCATCGCCACATGCGGGTAGCAGACGGCCGCGAGAAGCTTGTCCTCCGCCTCAGGATCGAAGTCGATGAGGGTCACCGTCGCCGTCTCCTCCACCGGCGCCCGCCCGACGAGGCGGCCGACGACCTCGGCGGTGTCGTGGCGCGCCCGGGCGAGGTAGTCGCTCCACACCCCGCCCCGCTGGGGAAGGTCGACCCGGCGCAAGAAGCTGGGCACGACCTTGCGCAACTCGGTGAGAATCAGCTCGGCGTAGGTGCGCGCCTCGGGCAAAGGGTGAGCACGCATCCGCAGCAAGAGCCCCTCGTAGGCCTGCCCACTGCCGTAGATGCCGACGTTGGACAGCGCCGCGGCAGGCAGCACGCCACGCACGGCATCGAGCGCTTTTGCCCGCGTCGCGCTGCGGTAGACGAAGTCGGAGTCCTCCGCGGCGCGGGGGACCACGGCGCGCACGTGCTCGGTCACCTTGTCGAGCAGCAGGCTGTACGCGTCGAAGATCCGGTCCATGTCGCCGACGTAGCGAGTCCCGAAGCGGGAACCGACGACGTCCGGATCACGGTGGTACCGGTACCGTCCCCCGAGGCGCCCGTCGTAGGGGACGTAACGCGTCGACTGCTCGAGGTAGGACATCAGCCGGCCCCACTCGAGCACCTTGGTCAACACGTTCGACGCCTGCTCGCACGCGAGGTGGACGCCCCCGAGTTGGGCCACCGAGTCGTCGCCGTACTCGACGAAGACCCGCTCGTAGAGCTCTTCGGCCCGGGTCAGGCCCACGGTCGCGTCGAGCCCGTCGTCGGCGGAGATGTCCAGCTCTCCGACGAACTCGTCGAGGAACAAGCGCCGGAGGCTCTTCGCGCTGCGGCTGTAGCGGGCGAACAACGCGCCCTTGACCACCTCGGGCAGGTTGACGAGAGCGAACACGGGGCCCTCGACGTTCGTGAAGTAGCGCCGCAGGACGTCGGTCTCCTCATCGCTGAACGTCTCTGGGACGTACGCGAGGGGCACGGCGAGAGTCACGGTCGGCCATGCTAGGTGCCGCCGTCGCCCGAGCCGGGGAACGACGGGCGCTGCTGAGCTGGGGCGACGGGCATCCCCCGGCCGGGGGAACGCGGCTCCTAGGCCAGCACGGAACGGTCGGGTTGGAACGCGGCGTGTGCCGCGGCGAGCACCTCGGGGCGGCACCAGGCATCGACGACGGTCATCGCCATCGCCTTCGCCCCGTCGACGACGGCCGCGTCCCCGCCGCCGCCGGCGGCGTGACCGGCGAAGGCCACGGTGTGGATAGCGGTCCCCCGCGGGGCGACGCGGATCATTGGGTGGATCGAGGGAACGAGGTAGCTGACGCTCCCCATGTCGGTCGAGCCGACGACCCGGCTGCCCGCCGCCTCCGGGGTCTGCACGACCCGACCAAGGGTCGCTGCGTTCGCCCGGTACGCGCCGAGCAAGGAGTCGTTGTCCAACATCTCGGCGTAGGCCCGGTCCTCCCAGGCGATGTCCACCGTGCACCCGGTGGCCACCGCCCCCGCCTCCAGAGCGGCCTGGACGCGTGCCTTGAGCGGTTGGAGGGAAGCGATCGTCGGGGCGCGCACGTACCAGTTCGTCACTGCCCGGGCGGGGACGATGTTCGCCTTGTCCCCACCATCGAGGAACACGCCGTGGATTCGCTCGTCGGGGCGGATGTGCTGGCGCAGGGCGGCGATCGCCTGGTAGCCGAGCACCGCCGCGTCCAGCGCGTTGATCCCGTCCCACGGAGCGGCCGCGGCGTGCGCCGCAGCGCCGTGATAGGTCGCGGTCACCTGCTGCACGGCGATCGCGTCGATCCGGGTCAGGTCGGCATCGGCAGGGTGGACCATCATCGCCGCGTCGAGCTCACCGAACGCCCCGTTGCGGGCCATGACCACCTTGCCCCCGCCCCCCTCCTCCCCAGGAGTTCCGTAAATCACGATCCGCCCGCCGGCTCGCTCGGCGAGGGCGGCTGCGGCGAGTCCCGCGCCGAGCCCAGCGGCGGCGATCACATTGTGTCCGCAGGCGTGACCGATCCCCGGCAAGGCGTCGTACTCGCAGAACACCCCGATCGTCGGCCCCTGCTCCCCGGCCGTCGCCCGGAACGCGGTGTCCAGCCCGAACGCGCCGCGCTCGACGTGCACACCGGCTCCTTCGATCACCTCCGTGAGCAGGTCGTGGGCATAGTGCTCGGCGAAAGCCAACTCGGGGCGGGCGTGCAGCCGGTGGGAGACGTCGAGCAGGGTCGGCGCCCACCGGTCGACCTCGGCGATGACCTCTTCTTTGAGCTGCTCGACCTCATCGGTGTCCATCGGGCCCGACCGTAGCGGCGCCGGGACGTGGCCGTCAGGCGTAGACGCCGAGGGCGAACACGACCAGCCACAGC
>CAZQEJ010000213.1:0-3169 GCA_964592165.1 uncultured Ilumatobacteraceae bacterium
GGGGTGCCGCTCGTCGAGCAGCGTGCCCAGATGATCGCCGCCGCCGATCGCGCCCGGCGTGAGGCTCACCTCGCCGGCCTTGAACTCGCCCACCTCCTGGCCGATCTGCAAGAGGTGCAACGACTCGCCACCGGGAACCCCGGAACGTACGACAGCGCCGGCCAGACCGGCGGCGGCGCGTTGCGCCGGCTGAGAGGGGTTGGTTGAGATGCCGTCGTCGTCGTTGTCCATCGCGCTCAGCGCGCTCCACGCGCACTCGATCGCGATCGACACCACCGCACACAACATCGCCAACGCGGGGACCCCCGGGTTCCGTCGCCAGCGCGTCGAACTGCAGGCCGCGTTTCCCCGCGTGACCTCCCTCGGCCACCTCGGTTCGGGGGTCGACGCGGCGGCCGTCAGCCGGGCCACCGACCGCCTTGCCGACGAGCGCGTCCGGCGCAGCGCGGCGCAGTCGGAGATGTACGGTGCCCGGCTTCAGCTCGCCAGCCTCGCCGAGGACGCCTTCGGTGAACCGTCGGCCGGGATCAGCACGGCTCTGGGGGCGATGTTCGATGCGTTCTCCGCGCTGTCCACGGCGCCGACCGACGCCGCCGCCCGTGCCCAGGTGATCTCCTCGATGCGCGAGGTAGCGGCGCGGATCAACGACACCCGCGCCGGCCTGGAGGGGATCGCCGCCGACGCGGTCGTCCGCCTCGACGCAAACGTGCAGGAGATCAACGCGCTCAGCGCGCGGGTCGCCGAGATCAACGTCTTCCCCCGCGACGTCAACGGTGATCTCCCCCCGGACGTGGCCGACGAGCTCGACCGCACGCTGGACATGCTCGCGGCCCGTGCCGGAGCGGTCAGCCAGCGCTTGGCCGACGGGCAGGTGCGGGTGTCGATCGAGGGCCGGGCGCTCGTCGACGGTTCCCGGTCCACCCCGCTGACGGTGACCACCGACCCGACCGGGCTCGGGGAGATCCTCCACCCGACCGGACCGCTGACCGTCGGTGGCACGGCTGGTGGGATCCAGCAGGGGGTGGTCGGCGACCTGAAGGCGATCCGGGACAAGCTCGACGCGTTCGTCGCGTCGTTCGCGTCGGCGATGAACGACGCGCACACCGCCGGCTACACCCGCGCCGGGGCGGCCGGTGATCCGCTGTTCGACGACGTCGACGGGCGGCTGCAGCTGCTCGTCGACGATCCCGCGGCGCTCGCCGCCTCCGATTCGCCGGCCGGCCCGCTGAGTGGAGCGAACGCCGACGTTCTGGCCCAACTGCGCACGTCGCTCGGCGCGTCGTACCGGGATGTGACGACCTACCTGTCCAACGCCGTCGCCACCCTCGATCGCTCGGCGTCGACCGCCAAGCAGATCAACGAATCCTCCGTGGCGATGCGCGACTCCGTCGTCGGGGTCAACCTCGACGAGGAGCTGACCAACCTGCTCAGCCAGCAGCGCGCCTACGAGGCCGCGGCGAAGGTGATATCGATCAGCGACGAGCTGCTCCAGACCCTGATCAACATGTGAGCCGACGATGACCTACATGACCCGCACCACGTTCCAGGGCCAGACCCGGGCTCTCCAGCTCCGCCTCTCGGATGCCTACAACCGGTTGACCGACGTCAACGACCGGATCGCCTCCGGCAAGGCGTTCCGCCGTGCCTCGGAAGCTCCGGTGGAAGCGAGCCAGGCGGCGATGCTCCAGGAGCACCTCGATCATCTCGATGCGGTGGCCAAGTCCGCCACCGACGCCAGTTCCCGGCTGAACGTCACCGACGCCAAGCTGCAGCAGGCCTCCGACCTGTACGCCCGGCTGAAGCAGCTCGTCGTCCAGGCGTCGACGGCGACGACCGGTGCGGCTGGTCGCCAGGCGATCGCCCAGGAGGTCGTCCAGATCCGCGACTCGTTGGTCGCCGTCGCCAACGCCGAGTATCTCGGCCAGCCGCTGTTCGCCGGGATCAGCGACCAGCCCGCGGTGGTTCTCGACGGAGGCGGGATCTGGCAGTTCACCGGCGACGCGTCCGACGTGATCGAACGACGGATCACCCCCAGCGAGTCCCTGCGCGTCAACGTCACCGCGGCCGAGGTGTTCCAGGCGGGGGGGACGGACATGTTCACGATGCTCGACGAGTTGGCCGGCGCTCTCCAGACCGACGATGCCGACGGGATCCGTGCCGCTCACGAGCAGCTCGAGGACCTGCGCCAGGCGATGTCCGCGGCCCAGGCCCAGATCGGCGCGGCGGCGAACCGGGTGGAGGTCTCGATCGCCCGCAATGCGTCGACGAACACGACGATCACCGCCCAGCTCTCCCAGGTGCGTGACATCGATCTCGCCGAGGCGGTGACGACCCAGGCGATGCTCGATGCCGCCTACCGCGCCGCACTCGGCGTCACCGGGCGCGCCGGGAATCTGTCCCTTCTCGATTTCCTCCGCTGACGCGCCACGCGGCGCGCTCTCGGCGCGTTCTGCGCGGGGTGACGTGGGCTGGCGCCGCGCCCGGGCCAACATGGTCGCCGGCGAACCGCACGAGGCGGGCCGCGGCGACGAACGGCGCGGAGGCGAGGAGACGCCATGACCGAGATCGATTCCCAGCCGGTGACGACACCGGACGGCATCCCCGGGTTCGAGAAGACCCGCCGGTGGACGCTCGAGCGGTGCGGCCCGGAGGCCGTGTTCTGCGTGCTCCGCTCCGTCGAGCAGCCCGCCGTCGGGTTGCTCGTCGCCGAACCGTGGGGCCTTGCCCCGGGCTATGAGCCCGATCTTCCGGACCAGGACCTGGCCCGCATCGGGGTGCGCAGCGCGGAGCAGCTCGAGGTCTATGTCGTGGCGACGATCGCTGAGGACCGGCGCAGCGTCTACCTCAACCTTGCCGCACCGCTCGTCGTCAACAGCGGCGAGCGTGTCGCCCGCCAGGTGATCCTCGACCGCCAGGGATGGCCGCTGCGCCACGCGGTCGCCGTTCGGGGGTGACGGAGCGTGCTCGTGCTCACCCGCCGCGAGGGAGAGGTCTTCAAGCTCGGTGACGACATCGAGATCGAGGTCCTCGACATCAAGCCCGGGGTCGTCCGGGTCGGGATCCGCGCCCCGAAGGACGTCCGCATCCTGCGTGCCGAGCTCGTCGAGGCGGTGGCCGCGGCGAACCAGGAAGCGACGACCGGCGCTGCCCTCGACGTGACCGCGCTGCA
>CAZQEJ010000214.1:0-3164 GCA_964592165.1 uncultured Ilumatobacteraceae bacterium
ATCCGGACGTCGATCTGAAGGCACTGGGGTACAACCCTCCGGCCGGTGAGCTCGGACCTGGCCAGCCGGGGGCGACGAGCTGACCGAGCGACCCCGGCACGGTCCGCGCCGGCGACGGGCACCGGGTCGTCACTCCGGCGTGAGCAACGTGACGGTGGGGAAGTACTGCCGGTAGCGGACGACGTCGCGCGTCGCGATCGCTGCGCCGGCGACGGCGGCGTGTGCTCCGATGAAGAAGTCGGCCAGTGGTGACGTGCGTGTCCCGCCCCTCCGGCGGTAGGCGACGAACGCCTTCCCGGCGAGGAACGCCGCATCGAACGGGAGCGGCTCGCGACGGAACACGTCAGGTGGCAGGGCGCGATCGACGTCTGCCGGGCGGGCGTAGCGCACCGACACCTCGGCGAAGATCAGCGGGTTGATCATCAACTGGTGACGGTCGCCCAGTCGCTCGAGCAGCGCCCCCGATGCCGCGGCGAACCTCGGATCCTCGTGGGCAACGTCGAGCAACACGCAGCTGTCGACGAGGACGAGCATCACGCCGCGCCGGTCACCGCGCCGCCGGCGAAGCCCGGGTCGCGGGCGTCTTCGTCATAGAGACGCAGGAGGTTCATCATCTCGTCGGTGTCCAGGCCGCTCCCCGCGCTGGCACGCAGACCGGCGACGATCCGCTGCCCGCGGCTCAGGCGCGTCGCACCGTCCGCTTCGACCACGCACACCCGACCGGCGTCGTCAATGACGAAGTCGACGTCCGTACCAGGCAGGAAGCCGGCGGCCTCCCGAATGTGCTGGGGGATCGTGACCTGTCCCTTGCTGGTGATCCGCACGAGCAGATCTTACTGCTTCGAGTAATACCGCGCGGGTCGGTTTAGATCATCATGTTCAGGTTGTCGACGACCGCTCGGCCGAGCGCCTCGTCGCCGGACACCGACCAGCCGTCGATCTCCGCCGCGCTGCGCCGCCCGAGGGCGAGTACGGCGAACGTCGTCGAGTCCATCGTCACCGTCGCCCGCACGTCGGCGGGGACGGCATCGACCACCGCGGCGCGCCCGCCGGTGACGGTGACCAGGACGGTCCGCTCGATCGGGCCGGTGAGGTGGAAGACGACCGTCGAGCCTTCCGGTGCAGCGGCACGCTTGCCGACGACGATCGGGATCGTGCGCAGCAGGCGATCGATCGTGTGCGCCGCGGCAGGCGTCGCGAGGTCACCGGGGATCCCCACCGCGCGGCGCATGTCGAGCTCGTGTGCCCAACAGTCGAGGACGCGGATGTGGAGGAAGTCGGCGATCGTCCCCGGTCCCGTCGGGGTCATCGTCGGGGTGGCGAAGTACGCGTCGTCACCGCTACGCAGCGTCGCCGTGCGCTGAGCACGGATCTCTTCCCACTCGGCGAGGACCTCGGCCCCAGGGCGCGGCCGGCGCAGGGCGATCTCGTTCTCGTTGAACCCGCCGATCGCGTTGCGCACGTGCTCCGGCTGGGAATCGAGGGGAGGTGCCGCGGGCAAGCCCTGGAGCATCCGTTCCGTGCCGATCAGGTGGGAGAGGTTGTCCTTCACGTCCCACCCGGGGCACTCCGTCGGCTGCGCCCACTGCTCGGCGGTCAACCCGGCGCACAGCTCGGACACCGAGGCCCACACCGCGGTGAGCTTGTCGATCGTGTCGGTGGGGATCATCGGGCGGGCCTTTCGATCGTGGACCATTGGCGGTTGGCGAGATACGGGGTGAACGCCGCGCCGATCGCGGCCATGTCGGCGTCGGTCTTCGGGCGCTTCAGCTCGTACAGGCCGGGGAAGCGACGGAAGGCGAGGCTCAGCTCCCACAAGGCGATCGCCTCCTGCCCGCTCGGCGCGGGGACGACGACCGGACCGAACCAGGCCTGTCCCGTGGGCAGGACGATCAGGGGAACACCGAACGCGCCGTGGGTGGCGACGGCGTGATCGTGGTCGGCGCGTACCTCGTCCGACGTCGTTCCGTCGGCGAGCGCTTCGTCCCAGGCCTCGGCCGGGGCCCCGATGGTGGTGAGCAACTCCGCGGCGACCGCCTGTTCGTAGGGGCGGCGGCCCTGCTCGTGCAACGCCCGCCCGCAGGCGAGGTACCAGTCGTCGAGCAACTGCGGGTCGCGACGGCGCAGCCAGGCCCCGACGCGCATCGGCGTCCAGCCGTAGGCGATCGGCCGTTCCCAGGGGTGCCGCTTGCCCTCAGGGCGGTTGATCTCCTCCAGGCTGAAGAACCGCCACTCGATCCGCAGGCCGGTCTGGCGGCGGACCTCGCGGATCCACAACGAGGTCTGGTACGCCCACGGGCAGATCGGATCGAAGAAGAACTCGACGCGTTCGGCCCCCACGGCACGAACGTAGTCGCGAAATCGCGCCCCGCGCCGGCCGTTGCGCGCTCAGTGACGCTCGGCGTCACAGAAGGCTCTTCGCAGCGTCTGTTCCCCTGGACATCCGCCGGGCGGGTGTGGACGCACGGTCCGGGTAGCGGAGGGTGAGGAGCGGTCGGTGGGCAGCAAAGCAGTGGTCGGGAGGATGGTCGTCGCCGCGGCGATCGCCGGGATCGGGTTCGGTGCTGCGATCGGTGTGGCCCCGCCGGCGACGGCCGCGCCGATCGATCTCGGTGGGTGCGCGGTGACCGACAACGGCACTCCCCTCGATCTGTCCACGGCATCGCCGACCGATGACTCCGATGCGGCGTTCACCCCCTACGCCGACGGCGACTACTTCGTCGTCCACGGGCCGTTCAACCCGGTGACCCCGAAGGCGCCGAACGTACCGATGTCCGTCGTCGACGAACCGCCTCCGCTGTGCGGCGTGCAGGTCCATCGTTCCGGGGGGACGATCACCTTCGGGCCGCCGACGTGGTTGTGGTGCCTCGACTTCAGCGCCAAGACCTGCGGCGAACGGCCTCAGCAGGCCGCCGCCTCACCGCTCGACGCCGATCAGGCGGCGCTCGTCGGCTGGCTCGTCGCCGCCGCGGAGGAGTCGGGCCTCACCGAGCAGTACGACCTGATCGCCCAGCAGGCGCGGATCTGGTGCGTGACCGACGGTGCATCAGATCTCGATGCCGATCAGGCGGGCGTTCCCGGCCGCATCTACGTCCCGGGTGTTCCCTCGATCCAGTACTGCGACGACCGCAGCGGTCCCGGGACCGGTTACCGGAACTGGCTGG
>CAZQEJ010000215.1:0-1815 GCA_964592165.1 uncultured Ilumatobacteraceae bacterium
GGTGGAGACGATGGGACTCGAACCCACGACCTTCTGGATGCAAACCAGATGCTCTAGCCAACTGAGCTACGTCCCCGTGGGGCTCGGCCAGCCTAGCGGGCGCCGCCGTCCCCAGCCGCCCCGATTCGGGCCGTCGGTAGCCTCCACGCCATGGCCTCGCTGTCCCGCCGTTCGTTCCTCGCCGCCTCCGGCGCCGTCGCTCTCGGCGGTCCCGCGCTGCTCGCCGCGTGCGGCGGGGGCACGGCGAAGAGCCCGCTCGACGGCGCCGACGTCGTCGGGCGGTGGAACACCTACGTGCTCGTCCCCGGCAAGATCCGCCTGCCCGCTGCATTCGGCAAGGCCGGCGTGTTCTTCACCGACGGACCGGAGACGGTCAGCGGGCGGATCGTCGACGCCACCGGCAACGTCGTCCTCGACAAGCTCAGCGCGACCAAGCACAACTCGGGGATCCCCAACGCCTACTGGCCGTTCGAGGTCGAGTTGACCCAGCCCGGCGTGTACCAACTGCAGATCGATGGGGCGAGCCCAACCGGCCAGGCCTTCCAGATCAACGACCCTGCCTCGGTGGTGATCCCCAAGGTCGGTGAGAAGCTCCCCCCGTTCGACACCCCGACCGATTCCGATCACCGGGGCGTCGAGCCGATCTGCACGCGCACTCCCGAGTGCCCCCTGCACACGATCACGCTGACCGAGGCGCTCGCCCAGGGCAAGCCGGTCGCCTACCTGATCGGCACCCCGGCGCACTGCCAGACCGGGTTCTGCGGACCGATCCTCGACCTCCTCCTCGAGTTGCGCGACGAGTTCGGTGACAAGGTGAACTTCGTCCACGCCGACGTGTACAGCGACGAGACGTTGACCGCGGCGGCTCCCGCGCTGCTCGCCTACCACCTCGAGTTCGAGCCGGTCCTCTACGTCGCCGACCGGACGGGCACGATCAGCGCCCGGCTCGACGCCGCGTTCGACAAGGTCGACATGCGCGCGGCGATCGCCGCAGTCGCCTAACGGCCCGAGCGCCGTGACCTGACCGCCGGCCGGCGATCGCGTCGTGACCAGCCGGAGTTCCGTTCTCAGTGGTGGTGACCGTGACCACCGTGACCGCCGCCGGAGCCGCAGCCGCAGCCACCGCCGGAGCCCTGGGTGTTCGGGTTGGAGATGGAGAACCCGGCCTGCTGGTCGCTCTCGCTGTAGTCGAGGGTGGCGCCGATGAGCATCTGCGCGCTGGCCGGGTCGGAGACGACCTTCACCCCGCCGTAGTCACGCGTCTCGTCGGTGGAATCGAGCTCGCCGTCGAAGAACAGCTCGTAGGAGAAGCCGCCGCAGCACCCACCGGGGCGGACGGCGACGCGCAGAGCGAGCTCGGGTTCGCCTTCGGTGTCGAGCAGCTCCTTGACCTTGACGGCGGCGCTTTCGGTGAGCGTGATCACGGCGGTCCTCCTCGGAACTGCGTCTCGTGACAAGTTATCGGGGTGCGATCATGACCCGGCAAGGGGTCCGGTGAGCGAGGTTATGGAACTCCTCCGCCGCGGCATCGCCCATCGCCGCGATGAATCCTTCGACGAGACCCTGGTGAAGCGAGCAGACGAGATCTGGATGTTCCTCGGCCAACGCCCGGTAAGGGCAGTTGGCGAAGGCGACGACGGCGGTGTCGCCGGGGCCTTCCCCGACGACCGGGTCGAAGCCGAGCCGGTCGTGGTCGGCGACGAACGCTTCCAGGCTGGACGGCGCATCGGCGTACGCCGCGGCCCGGGCTGCGCCGGCGGCCCTGCCGACGTCGAGGGCCTCCGTTGCTCCTGCACCGCCGAGCGCGGCGACGGC
>CAZQEJ010000215.1:1915-3130 GCA_964592165.1 uncultured Ilumatobacteraceae bacterium
GCCTTGAGCACCTCCAGCCGCGGCACGTCGGCCGAGGGGTTGCTGCGCGGCTCGGGACCCATGACCTCTAGAGATTACACGGCTTGCGCCGGTATAATGCATTCGTGTCCACCCGGGAAGCTCCTCCACCATCGCCGGAGACGATCTACGACCTGCTCCGCAGCGTGATCGATCCCGAACTCGGCGCCGATGTGGTCAGCTTGGGGATGATCCCCGAGGTGACCGTCGACGACGACGGCACGGTCCATGTCGGGGTCAAGCTGACGATCCGCGGCTGCCCGTTGCGCACGCAGATCAAACGCGACATCGAGACGCGCGTCGCCACCCACCCGGGGGTCAGCAAGGTGGTCATCGCCTGGGGGGAGATGACCACCGAGGAGCGGTCGCAGGTGATGACCAAGGCCCGATGGAACGCGCACGAGAACGCGCCGGACACGCAGATCCCGGTGACGACGCGGATCATCGCCGTCGCGTCGGGCAAGGGTGGCGTGGGCAAGTCGTCGGTGACGGTCAACCTCGCCGCGGCGATCGCCGCCGAGGGGCACACGGTCGGCGTGCTCGACGCCGACATCTGGGGCTTTTCCGTGCCGCGCATGCTCGGCATCGCCGACCGCCTGGAAGCCACGGCGGTCGACGGCTTCGACCGGCCGATGATCCTGCCCAACGAACGGCTCGTCGGGCGCGGCCTGCTCAAGGTCGTGTCCACCGGCTTCCTCGTCGAGGACGAGGGGACCGCGTTGATGTGGCGTGGGCTGATGCTCGCCAAGGCCGTCGAGCAGTTCCTACGCGACGTCCACTGGGGTGACCTCGACTACCTGTTGATCGACATGCCCCCGGGGACCGGCGACGTGCAGATGGGGCTCGCCCGGTTGCTGCCGCGCACCGACGTGGTGATCGTCACCACCCCCGCGGTGTCCGCCCAGAAGGTGGCGATCCGCGCCGCGGACATGGCCCGGCGCAGCTTCTTGCGCATCGCTGGGGTGATCGAGAACATGAGCAACTTCACCTGCGCGCACGGGACGACCTACGCCCTGTTCGGCGAAGGCGGCGGCCA
This sequence comes from uncultured Ilumatobacteraceae bacterium, assembly GCA_964592165.1. GTDB lineage: Bacteria > Actinomycetota > Acidimicrobiia > Acidimicrobiales > Ilumatobacteraceae > JAWKHV01. The sequence continues at coordinate 2,970 of CAZQEJ010000215.1, forward strand.
GGCGCTGGCCGACGAGATCGGCGTCGAACTGCTCGGCCAGGTGCCGATCGAACCGGCCGTGGCGACCGGCGGCGACGCCGGTCAACCGGTGGCGATCGAAGGCGGCGGGTTGGCCGCGAACGCGTTCCGCGCCATCGCCCGGCGGATCATCACCGAGACGA
>CAZQEJ010000216.1:0-3087 GCA_964592165.1 uncultured Ilumatobacteraceae bacterium
GGCTGCCCCGGTCTGCCCGTCGCTTCCGGCGCGATGACGCCGATGGCGACTACCAGACGGGCTCGGCCGGCACCGGCGCCGGTGTCGATGCGCACGGGTGCGCCCGTCCGATCAGCGCGACAGGCGGATCGGCAGCGACTTCAAGCCGTTGTTCAGGTTGGAGCGGATCCGCCGTGCGGGCCCGGTCTGCTCGATCGTCGGGAACATGTTCAGCAGCTCGTCGAAGAACACGCGGCCCTGCAGGCGGGCGAGGTGGACACCGAGGCAGAAGTGCACGCCGTAGCCGAACGAGAGGTGCGGGTTGGGGAAGCGGTAGATGTTGAACTCCTGGGCGGTGTCGCCGAAGACCTCCTCGTCCCGGTTTGCCGAGCTGTACATCATCGCCACCTTCTCCCCGGCCTGGATCCGCTTGCTGCGGATCTCCGTGTCGGCGATGCACGTCCGGCGGAAGTAGTGCAGCGGGTTCGCCCAGCGGAGGATCTCCTCCAGCGCTCCGGGGATCAACTCACGGTCGGCGCGCAGCGCGGCGAGCTGATCGGGATGGCTGAGCAGGGCCCCCAACCCGGAGGAGACCATCGTCTTGGTCGTGTCGTTGCCCGCGGTGACGAGCTGGACGAAGAACGAACCGAACTCGACGTCGGTGATCGGCGCGTCGCCGAACGTCGCCCCCAAGATGACCGAGGTGAGGTCGTCGCGCGGTTCCTCGGTGCGCCGCCGGCGAGCGAACTCGATCCCGTACATGGCCATCTCCGACAGCCCGGCGGAAGTGCGCACCGTGCCACCGCGGGCCAGTTCGGGGTCCTGGGCGCTCGTCGACTGCTCCGCCCAGACCCGGATCTGGCCCCAATCGGAGCTGGGGATCCCGACCAACTCGCCGACGACCTGGGAGGGCAGCGGCCCGGCGACGTCGTGGACGAACTCGACATCTCCGTGCTCCGCGGCGTCGGTGAAGATTGCCCGGCACAACTCGCGGATCCGCCCCTCGAGACGGCCGATGACCTTCACCTGGAAGCTCTCGGCGAGCGGCTTGCGGAACACCGTGTGCCGGGGCGGGTCCATCATCAACAGCATGTTGCGTGTGTTGGCCAGCTGCTCGGGGGGCATGTCCTCGACGACGACCCCGCCGACCTCGGCGGAGAACAGGTCGGGCCGGCGGGAGATGTGGGCGACGTCGGCGTGCTTCATCACCGCCCAGTAGCCCGGCTGGTCGGGCATCTCCTGCCAGTGCACGGGATCCTCGTTGCGCAACGTGGTGAACACTTGATGGACCGGACCGTCGACATAGAAGTCGGGGTCGTAGATGTCGATCGACGTCAGGTCACCGGTGGTCGTCATCGAGAGTCCTTCCTCCAGGCACGAACGATCGGTCACCGAGCTTGGCGCGCCCCGCTGGCGAGCGTCGAACGGGGCTCGGGACGCGGCGACGTCACAGATGGCGGGCGAGCTGGCGGGCGGCGATCGCCACCGGATCCCATACCGGGGAGAACGGCGGCGCGTAGGCCAGGTCGAGGTCGGCGACCTGCTCGGCGGTCAGCTGGGCAGTGACCGCGGTGGCGATCGTGTCGATCCGCTTCCCCGCACCGGTCCCACCGACGATCTGCCCCCCGAGCAGGCGGCCGGTCCCCCGCTCGCCGACGAGCTTGACCGCGATCGGCGCGGACCCGGGAAAATAGCCGGTGCGCGTCGTCGAGCGGATCGTCTCGGCGACGGCGTCGAAGCCGGCGTCGAGCGCGTCGGACAGGCGCAGCCCCGTCGTGGCCAGCTCGGTATCGCACAGCTTGGAGATCGCCGTGCCGAGCACCCCGGAGAAACGAGCCCGCCCGCCGCCCATCGTGTTCCCTGCGACGCGCGCCTGCTTGTTCGCGTACGTCCCGAGGGGTAGGTACACCGGTCGCCCGCTGACTAGGTGACGGCTCGCCGTACAGTCACCGGCAGCCCACACCGCGTCGTGCGAAGTGCGCTGCCGGTCGTTGACCTGGATCGCCCCGGCGACGCCGAGGTCGATCCCCGCGTCACCCGCCAGCTCGCTGTTCGCGCGCACCCCGAGCCCGAGCACGACGAGGTCGGCTGGAAGGTCACCGCCGTCGGTGTGGACGACGCCGTCGTCGAAGCCGAGGACCTCCACCCCGGTGCGGACCTCGATGCCCCGTGCCCGGAGGGCGTCGGTGACGAGCTCGGCGAGCTCGGCATCGAGCAGGCCGAGCACCTGGGGAGCGCGCTCCACGATCGTCGCCCGGCACCCGGTCTCGATGTACGCCTCGGCCATCTCCAGCCCGATGTACCCCCCGCCAACGATCACGATCCGCGGGCAGCCGGGCTGCTCGGCGATCGCCCGCAGGCGGATCGCGTCGTCGAGGGTCTGCACCCCGTGGACGAAGGGCCGATCGATCCCGGGCAGCGGCGGGCGGATCGGGCGGGCCCCGACGCCGAGCAGAAGGCGATCGAAGCCGAGCCGGTAGTGGTCGCCTCCGGCGGGAGCGACGACCACCTCGCCGCGATCGAGGTCGAGCTCGACCACCGCGTGGCCGATGCGCAGGTCGATGCCGTTCGCCCGGTGCTGCTCGGGCGAGCGGGCGACAAGCCGGTCGACGCCCCCGGCGACCTTCCCGGAGACGTGGAACGGGATCCCGCACGCCGAGTAACTCGTCCAGCGCGTCCGTTCGAGGGCGATCACCTCCACGTCCGGCTTCAGGGCCCGCAGCGGGGACACCGCCGCCATCCCCCCCGCGTCACCACCGACGATCACCGCGCGCATTGCCATCGGCCCACGGTAGGCCGTGCTCGTCCCTGGCGGCAGACTGCGCCGATGACCGCCCACGGCACGCCGTCCGGTGACGTGCAGATCGTCGAGATCGCCCGTGTCCCGCACGTCGCTGACCTGCTCGCCGCGTGGCACGTCGGAGCGTTCGGCCACCTCTACCCGGCGTGGGACGAGGCCACCGCCGCCGCGGAGCTCGCCGCGATGACCGTGCCCGGCCAGCTCCCGACGACGTGGGTGGCCTTCGCCGGCAGCGAACGGTCAGAGGCGGGGGTGCTCGGTTCGGTGAGCCTGATCGCCGACGACGAGCTCGACGGGTTCCGCGACGA
>CAZQEJ010000217.1:0-3022 GCA_964592165.1 uncultured Ilumatobacteraceae bacterium
CCCGCGCCGGGGAGACGATCGACCCCGACGAGGTCGTCGCCTGGGCCAAGGCGCGAATGGCGAACTACAAGTACCCACGGCGCGTCCACGTGGTCGACTCGTTGCCGCTCAACGCGAGTGGCAAGGTGCTCAAGTACGAGCTGCGCACCCGGGCCGCCGCCGAGCACTGAGCGCGCCCGGCGGCAGCCGGGGCCTCAGCGGTGGCGGTGGAAGCTGGGCAGCGCGTCCACCGGCTGGTTCTCGTAGCGCGCCGCGGGCACCTTGCCACTGTCGATCCCGCCGAACTCCCAGTCGGGCAGCTTGTCCGCCTCGTTCAGGTCGAGGACCGCGACCCCACCGTCGATGTCGAGCAAGGGAGCGATGAGGAACTTCCCGCTCGCCCCGACGGTGCGCTGGACGTGACGGTCGGCGGACTCGGCAGCGAGGGCGACGAGCGAACCGACCGACGCCTCGTGCTCGCGGGCCAACGCGCAGCGGGCACCGTTGGCCACCGTACCCAGGCGGGCGCGGATGTGCTCCAGGTCGGAGGGCGAACCATCGGAGCGGCGCACCGCGTCGAGCCGGCGGGCGATCTCCAGCCCGTCGAGCTTGCACGGCTCGCACTGCCCGCAGGACTCCACGGCGAGGAAGCGGGAGACGCCGTGGGCGACCGAGACCAGGTCGACGCTGTCGTCGAGGACGATGAACCCGGCCGAGCCGAGGCCGCTGCCGAGGGCACCGAACGTCTCGTAGGCGAGCGGCACGTCGAGGTCGGCGGTCGTGATCGCCGCGCTCGCCGCGCCGGGGAGGACGGCGACGATCGTCTGCCCGGGGCGCGCTCCGCCGCCGAGTTCGGCGATCACCTGGGACAGGGAGGTGCCCATCGCGTACTCGCCGACACCGGCCCGCCGGGTGCACCCGCTGACAGTGCAGACGACCGTCCCCGGGGACTTCTCCGTGCCCACCGAGCGGAACCAATCGACGCCGTTGGCGACGATTCCCGGGACGTTGGCCATCGTCTCCACGTTGTCGACGAGCGCCGGTGACTCATCGGTGCCGCCCTCGCCGGCGAGGTGCACGGTCGACGACGGGTTGCGCGCCCACGGCTCGTCCTCGTCCAGCCCGCGGCGGTACGGCGGAGTGACCCGGGGGAACGGCGGGCGCCCTTCGACGACCTCGAGCAGCGCCGACTCCTCGCCGAAGAGGTACTCGCTCGGGCCGCGCACGACGCGCATCGGCAGCAGGTGGTCGATCCCCGCGGCCTCCATCTCGGCGATCGCCGCCGCCAGGCGCGCCGCCTCCCGGTCGAAGGAGTGCTTGACGGCGACGACGACGGCCTGGGCGCCGACGGCACGCGCCGCGATCTGTGCCCCTTCGAGCACCCGGTACGGGTTGGCCCGCAGGATCGCTCGGTCCTTGAACGTCCCCGGCTCACCCTCCGCCGCGTTGACCACGACCGACGTCGGTTCGACGGACGAGCGGTCCTCGGCGACGGTGCGCCACTTGATCCCGGTGGGGAACCCGGCGCCGCCGCGGCCGCGCAGGCCCGAGTCGGTGATCAGGGAGATGATCACGTCCGGCTCCACCGCCCAGGCGTCGGCCAGCGCGGCGAGCCCGCCCATCGCCCGGTAGTCGGCGAGCGTCTCCACCGGGTGCTCGTCGAGCACCCGGGTCATCCGTCCGGTCCGTGCTCCGTTCGCCTCGTCCATCCGACACCTCCTCGACGCCGGAAACGTATTCCAGCCGGGGTCCATCCAACCGATCCCGGCCGAGCGGACCCACTCCCTGTCGGGTAACAGCTGTGTAACGGGGCCTCGCCCCCGGGCCCGGGATCGGTCAGACTCGGCTGCCATGGCGACCGTGTTGCTCGTCGAGGACGATGCCGCGGTGCGCGAACTGCTCTCCTTGGTGCTTGCCGACGAGCACTTCCACGTCGTCACCGCGGCGTCCGGATCGGAGGCGATCGACCGCTGGCACGACGTCGGCCCCGACTTGGTGCTCCTCGACCTGATGCTCCCCGGCGCGGACGGCTTGACCGTGTGCCGGGCGATCCGCCGCACGAGCGACGTGCCGATCATCATGCTCACGGCGAAGACCGATCCCGTCGACGTCATCGTCGGGCTCGAGGCGGGCGCGGACGACTACGTGACCAAACCGTTCGAAGCGAGGGTGCTCCTCGCCCGGATCCGCGCCGTGCTCCGCCGCCTGCATCCGGACGGGGTCGCCGAGGGAGGGACGATCGTCCTCGGCGGCCTGGTCATCGATCGAACGGCGGTGCGCGTCACGCGTCACGGCGAACCGCTCGAGTTGTCACCGACGGAGTACAAGCTGCTCCTCGTGTTGGCCGAGAACGCCGGGCGGGTGCTCTCGCGCGACGCGCTGCTGCGCCTCGTGTGGGACTACGACTACCTCGGCGACTCCCGCCTGGTCGACGTCGGCGTGGCCCGCTTGAGATCCAAGGTGGAGGACGATCCCACGCACCCGGCGCTGATCCAGACCAGGCGCGGCTTCGGCTACTGCCTCGTGCACCCGGCGGGGAGCTGAGCGCGCATGGGCGCACCCGGCGGATCGCGCCCGCCGGCCAGGTTCCGGCCGCGGTTGGTCCTCGTCAGCGTCGCCCTCGTTGGCGTCGCTCTCGCCGCGTTGTGCGTCGTCGCCTACATGCTCACCGCTCGCGACCTGCACCACGTGGCCAACCGGGACGAGCTGCTGGCCAGCCTGCGCCGGCGCCTGGCCGGCGTCGCGGGGGTCCTCCTCGTCGCCTCAGGGGCGGTCGCAGCGATCCTCGACCGCCGCCTGACACGACCGGTCGACGAGGTGCGCGGCGCGGCCGATCGGCTGCGCCGCGGCGAGTTGGACAGCCGCGTCGCCGACGACGGCGGGGCCTTCGCCGACGTGACCGCAAGCTTCAACGAGATGGCCACCGAACTGCAGGCGACGATCGCCCGCCTGGAGGACGTCGAGGCCGGGCAGCGCCGCTTCGTCGCCGACGTCTCCCACGACCTGCGCACGCCGGTCACGGCGATGACCACCGCGGCCGAGC
>CAZQEJ010000218.1:0-3012 GCA_964592165.1 uncultured Ilumatobacteraceae bacterium
ACCGTGGCCACGGCCGACGCGCCGATCCCCTGCCCGAAGCCGTAGATCGCGACGAGCTCGATCAGGGCGTTGAGCAGCGCCGCGCCGACGGCGACGACGAGCGGGGTGCGCGTGTCCTGCATCCCGCGCAGGTACCCGGTGCCGGCGAGGACGACGAGCAGTGCGGGCAGCCCGGGGAGCGACAGCCGCAGGTAGATGGCCGCCTCGCGGGCGACGTCGGGATCGGCGGTGAAGGCGCGCACGAGGGGACCGGCGAGCGGCCAACCGGCGATGGTCAACGCGACACCGATGCCGATCGCCAACCACAGGCCCTGCACCGCTTGGTGCGCGGCGCGGCGGTGTTCGCCGGCTCCGAGCAGCCGGGCGACGGCCGCGGTCGTCCCGTAGGCGAGGAACACGCACAACGCGTCGACGGTGAGCAGGATCGAGGCGGCGACGGCCAACCCGCCGAGCTGCACCGTCCCCAGGTGACCGACGACCGCGGTGTCGGTGAGCACGTACAGCGGCTCGGCGATCAGCGCGCCGAGCGCAGGGATCGCCAGCCGGGCGATCTCCCGGTCCCACGGGCTGCCGCGCAGCATCCCCCGGACTCGTGTGTCGATCGGCGCGCCCTCCAGGGCGTGCACCGTATCCGGCGCACCCGCGGTGCACCGGGGTCACCTCGGAGCCGATTCGGTCGCCCCGCCGGGGGATCGCGAAGATCGGGGGGTGACCGATCCCTCAGCCTCACTCGACGGAGGAACGTTCGTGCGTCGCGGGGACGTCCTCGTCCCCAACCGGCAAGCGGAGAGCGGCTGGGCCCCGAACACGTTGATGGGCCGCTACCTCGCCGGTCTGGTCGCCTGGGGAGCCGAGCGCGACGCGGAACCCGACATGCAGCCGGCGCGCCTGACCGTGGACATGTTCCGCCCGCCGATGATGGGCTCGACGCGGGTGGAGACGGCGATCGTCCGCTCCGGGCGGCGGATCCGCGTCGTCGACGCCGAGGTGGAGGTCGACGGGGTCGTCGTCTGCCGGGGCAACGTCGTGTTCCTCCGCCGCGGCGAATCACCCGACGGGCAACGATGGGTGCCCGAGCCGTCGATGCTCCCGTCCCCGGAAGGTCTGGAGCCGATGACCAAGGCGGGCATCGCCTTGCCCTGGGATCAGCGCACCGTCGGGTCGTGGGGCGTTCCGGGCAAGCAGCGCACGTTGTGGGTGACCGAGACCGAACGGTTCATCGACGGGGAGCCGCTGTCCCCGTTCGTGCGCGTCGCCCTCGCCGCGGACAGCGCCAACGGAACGCTCAACGCCGGTGCCGATGGTCTCGGATTCATCAACGCCGACCTGACGATGACCCTCGGGGCCCTACCACGTGGCGTGTGGATCGGCCTCGAACCGGTCTCCCGCGTCGAAGCCGACGGGATCGGCGTCGGCGTCGTCGACGTGTACGACGGCGACCGGCGCATCGGCCAGGTGTCGATGACCGCGCTCGCCGACGGGCGCCAGATCGGCCGGGGGATCCGCTTTCGCAGTTGAGCGGGCGGGCAGCTCCCCAGCGCCCGGGGATAGCTTCGGCGACCGTGCTCCCCTCACCCCGCCTCGCCGTCGACTCGCTGCCTGCCTACCGCCCGGGGAAGGGGGCCGCGCAAGCCGAGGCGGAGCACGGGATCAGCGGAGCGATCAAGCTCGCCTCGAACGAGAACCCGGACCCGCCGATCGACCCGATCGTCGAGGCGGTCGCCGCCGCGGCGCGCGGCGCGAACCGCTACGCCGACCACCGGGCGACGGCCGTGCGCGAGCGCATCGCCGCCTGGCTCGGCGTCGATCCCGCGATGGTGACCGTGGGGGCCGGATCGGTGGGGCTCCTCCAGCAGGTGTTCCTCACCTACGTCGACCCCGGTGACGAGGTCGTCTACCCGTGGCGCTCGTTCGAGGTGTATCCGGTGTACACCCGGCTGATGGGCGGCCGGGAGACGACCACGCCGTTGACCGCCGAGCACGCCTTCGATCTCGACGCGCTCGCCGCGGCGATCCGCCCGGCGACGCGGATGGTCGTTCTCGCCACGCCGAACAACCCGACCGGTACCGCCTTGCGCGTCACCGACGTCCGCCGCCTGCTCGCCGTCGTCGACCCGGCGACCGTGGTCGTGATCGACGAGGCGTACCGCGAGTTCCTCGACCCGGCCTACGGCGATCCCGTGGTGGAGTTGCTCTCCGAGCACCGCAACGTTGTCGTCACCCGCACGTTCTCCAAGGCGCACGGCCTGGCCGGGATCCGCATCGGGTACGCCGTCGGCGATCCGGAGGTGATCGCCGCGATCGACAAGACGCTGTTCCCCTTCGCCGTCAACGCCCTCGCCCAGGCGGCGGCGATCGCCGCCCTGGACAACCGGGAGCTGATCGAGGCCCGGGTGGCGACGATCCTCGCCGAGCGCGCCCGGGTGGTCGCCGCGCTGAGCGCCATGGGGTGGGTGCTCCCCGACGCCCAGGCGAACTTCGTCTACCTCCCCGCCGGAGCCCCGACCGACGAGCTGTACCTCGCCCTCGAGCGACGCGGTGTGGTCACCCGCCCGTTCGGTGGGGAGGGGATCCGGGTGACGATCGGCAGCGCGGCGGAGAACGATCGCTTCCTGGCAACGCTCAGCGAACTCGTCGCCGACCCGGGCGCACTCGTCGCCGGGTCGGCGACGATCAGCTGAGTGCTCCGGGGAAGTAGCCGTCGATGTCGACGATGAGGTCGGCGCCGTTGTCGGTGTAGAGGCAGATCTGGCCGGTGGGGTCGATGGCGGAGATGACGGCGTTGGCGTTGGCTGAGCCGGGGGTGAGGTTGAGGCTGGAGGCCAGTGGTCGGGGGCTGTTGCACGGCCAGACGGTGACGTAGCCGTTGGTCGTGACGTTGTCGCCGGTGATGTTGACCACGACCGCCGAGGCGTTGGCCGGGACGCGGCTGGTGCCTTGGTTGGTGACGGTCAACGGGATCGTCGCTCCCGCAGCCGGGGTGCCCGAGGAGCGGGTGTCGAGCACCCGATC
>CAZQEJ010000219.1:0-2991 GCA_964592165.1 uncultured Ilumatobacteraceae bacterium
CGCTCGGCATCGGGTACTCGTCGACACCCATGTACTTCTTGGCCAGCGCGTCGATGTGCCGCTTGGCCGCGTCGCTCTGATCGGTCGACGTCACCCGGCCGCGCACCTCCGCGTAGTGATACGGGTTCTGCGCGTCCCAGATCATCACCGTCACCCGTGGATCGGCCTGAAGGGCACGGAACTTGGCCCGCTCCACCTCCGTGTTGAAGATCACGTGCTCGTCGTCGGCGTCGACCCATACGACCTGAGTGGCGATCGCCCCGGAGGGGAGATGCACGCTGACCGTTGCGAAGTTCGTGCCCTCGGCGAGTTCTCTCACACCTTGATCTAGTGCCATGCACGGCACAACGCCGACCGCGGCGGGGCCATTCCGTCACAGCCCGATCGGGGGCAGCACGGCGTCGATCAGGTGCGGGCCGGGCTCGGCGATCGCCCGCTCGAGCGCCGTGGTCAGCGCCTCGGCGGTGTCGACCCGCTCGGCAGGAACGCCCATTCCTCGGGCGAGGCAGACGAAGTCGAGGTCCGGACCGTGCAGGTCGAGCATCGCCCGTGCCTTGGCTCCCCCGGCCGCGGCACCGACGCGGTTCAACTCCATGTTGAGCACCGCGTAGCTGCCGTTGTTGGCGATCACAGTCGTCACATCGCACGACTCGCGGGCCATCGACCACAGCGCCTGCAGCGTGTACATCGCCGAGCCGTCCGCTTGCAGGGCGAGCACCGGGCGATCGGGGCAGGCGATCGATGCGCCGAGGGCGAGCGGCAATCCGATCCCGATCGCCCCCCCGGTGAGCATCAACCAGTCGTGGCGCGGCGCGCCCGCGGTCGCCCCGGAGATGAACAATCCCGATGTGTTCGCCTCGTCGGCGACGATCGCGCCTTCGGGGAGCAGGGCGCCGATCACCGCGCCAAGCTTCTCCGCGGTCAACTCCCCGGAGACCGGTCCCGGACGCGACGTCGGGGCGACCGGGGCCTCCCCTGCGCCGAGCTCGCCGGCGAGCGCTTCCAGCGCGCCGAGTGGATCTTCGGCGCCGCTGGCCAGCGAGTGGATCTCGCATCCTGCGGGGCTGAGCACCGACGGCTTGCCGGGGTAGGCGAAGAACGACACGGGAGGCGCGGCGTCGACGAGGATCAGGTGGGTGATCCCGGCGAGCTGGGCCTGGGCGAACTCGCCGAGGTAGGCGAGGCGGTCGATCGGGGGGATGCCCCCACCACGCTCGGTACGCGAGGGGAACGTCTCGCTCAACAGGCGCGCTCCGGAGGCGGCGGCGACGCGCAGTGCGGCGCGCTGTCCGGCTGCGCTCATCACCCGCCCGCCGATGAGGATCGCCGCCGGCTCGCCGCTGCGCAGGACCTTGGCGACATCCGCGATCCATCCCGCGCCGACGGGTACCGGGCGGGCGACCGGCACCGCCGGAGCGGGACCGCCGGCGGGCAACCAGCACACGTCCGCGGGAAGGATCAACGTGGCCACCTGCCCTGGGGGAGCGAGGGCCGCAGCGACGGCCGCGGCCGCGTCGGCGGCGACCTCGTCGGGGTTCGTCGAGCGGCGCGTCCATCCCGACACGGCCGACGCGATCGCCTCGATGTCCGACTCCAGCGGCGCGTCGTACTGCTTGTGGTAGGTGGCGTGGTCGCCGACGATGTTGACCACCGGCGTGTGCCCGCGGCGGGCGTTGTGCAGGTTGGCCAACCCGTTGCCGAGCCCGGGCCCGAGGTGGAGGAGCGTCGCCGCCGGGCGTCCGGCCATCCGCGCGTAGCCGTCGGCCGCGCCGGTGACCACGCCCTCGAACAGGCCGAGGACGCCGCGCATCTCCGGCACGTCGTCGAGGGCGGCGACGAAGTGCATCTCGGACGTGCCCGGGTTGGAGAAGCACACGTCGACAGCGCTGCCGACGAGCGTGCGGATCAGTGCTTGGGCGCCGTTCATCGGTCGCTCACCTCCATCTCGCCCGCCGGCACCGGCCGCGTCGGGTCGTCACGGTGGGGCATCGCCGTCTCACAGCATCACCCCGGGGTTGAGGATCCCCAGTGGGTCGAACGCGGCCTTGATCCGGCGCATGAGCTCGATCTTCGCCGGGTCCTCCAGCTCGAGGAAGTACGGACGCTTGGCCACCCCCAGGGCGTGCTCGGCGGAGATCGTCCCCCCGAGGGCCAAGGCCGCGGCGAAGATCCCGTGGAGGACCGTGCTGCGCACCGCGGGGTCGGCCTGGTACACGCCGAGATGGACGTTGCCGTCGCCGGCATGGCCGCAGCCGGCGATCCACGACCCGGTGCCGTCGGCGATGCGCTTCACCTCGGCCATGAACGCGGGAATCGCGGCGCGAGGGACGACCGTGTCGACGATGTCGTTCGTCCCGCTCGCCTTGCCCAGCCAGAACGCCCGCTCGCGCTGCTCGATGATCTTCGTCGCCGCCCCTTCGGGCAGGACGTAGACGTCGATCGCCCCGAGGCCGGCGAGAAGCTCGGCGAGCGCCGCGGTGTCGGCGTCGAGCCGGTCGGGATGGGCGGACTCGAGGACGACGACGAGGTAGGCCAGCGCCCGCTCGCGCACGTCGTCGGGGATGCCCAGCTCGAGATCGGAGGAGGACGTCATCGCCGCCATCGTCAGCCGATCGATGTACTCGAGGACGCGCGGCCCGATACCGGAGTCGACGACGCGCGGTACCGCCGCGGTGACCTCTTCCAACGTGGCGAACGGAGCGAGCACGGTCGCCGCGTGGGCGAGGCGCGGCTGCAACTTGAGGGTGATCTCGGTGACGAGAGCGAGCGTCCCCTCCGAGCCGATCACGAGCTGGGTCAGGTCGTACCCGGTGGAGGACTTGACGTACTTTCCGCCCGAGCGGAGCACCGTGCCGTCGGCGAGGACCATCTCCAGCCCGAGGACGTGGTGGCGGGTGACGCCGTACTTGACGGCGCGCATCCCCCCGGCGTTCGTGCTCACGTTGCCGCCGATGCTCGCCGAGTATTCGCCAGGGAACACCGGGTAGACGA
>CAZQEJ010000220.1:0-2964 GCA_964592165.1 uncultured Ilumatobacteraceae bacterium
GCTACGGGCCACCGGTGGTGATGCTCTCCTTCGGTGATCCGGGCCGGTTCGCCACCGCCGTGCACGACGCCGGGTCGCGCCTCGTCGTCCAGGTGACTGACCTCGACGAGGCCAAGCGAGCGCTCGACGTCGGCGCCGACGCGCTCGTCGCCCAAGGCAGTGAGGCCGGTGGGCACGGGGCGCGCCGGGCGACCTTGCCGTTCGTCCCCGCGGTCGTCGACATCGCCGGCGCAGTCCCCGTCCTCGCTGCTGGGGGGATCGCCGATGGACGGGGCCTCGCCGCTGCCCTCGTCCTCGGGGCGTCGGGGGTGCTCATCGGCTCCCGCTTCCTGGCCACCGAGGAGTCACTGGCCACTCCGGCGGAGGTCGCCGCGATCCTCGCCGGGTCCGGTGACCGCACCGAACGGAGCAGCCTGATCGACATCGGCGTCGGTACGCGCTGGCCGGAGCCGTACACGATCCGTGCGCTGCGGAACCCGTTCCTCGATCGCTGGCACGGGCGGGAGGCGGAGTTCGCCGCCGACAAACAGGCCGTGACGGAGTTCCGTGCCGCACTCGTCAGTGGTGACCGGAGCATCGTCCCCGTCGCCGCCGGGGAGGGCGTCGACCTGATCACCGCGGTCCGTCCGGCGGCGGACGTCGTCGCCGAGATCGTCGCCGGGGCGCACGATGCACTGCGCCGGGTCGCCGGCGAGGAGCGTGGCGAGGCGCGCTAGCCCCTTAGCATCGGAGAGCGACGACGTGACGTCCGTCGCCGCGCGATCGACCGTGCGGGGCGGCGCCCTGGAGGAGGTCGGTGATGGCAGCGCCCGTGTTCACCGGGATTTCGCACCTGGATCTGTCGGTGTCGGACATCGACGCGAGCACCGCGTGGTACGAGCGCGTGCTCGGCCTGCGCACGTTGCACCGCGCCGAGATGGCCGAGCGGACGATGGTCGTGATGCTCGCCAAGGACGCCGGCTTGATCATCGGGCTGAACGCCCACACCGGCCGGCCCGAGGGCCGCTTCGACGAACGCCGTGTCGGCCTCGATCACGTCGGCTTCTCCGTCCCCAACCGGGAGGATCTCGACGTGTGGCAGAAGCATCTCGCCGAGCAGGGTGTCGAGCACTCCCCGGTCGCCGACGTCGACGCCGGCGCGGCGCTCGTGTTCCGCGACCCGGACAACATCCAACTCGAGATCTGGTGGTCCAAGCCCCGTGGCTGAGGCGCTGAGGGCTCGTCCGACCGTCGTCGTCATCGGCGCTGGACCGGGGGCGCTCGGCGCCGTCCAACGGCTGCGCGGCGAACCGGCCGTGCGCGTCGTGCTCGTCGCTCCCGGTGGGGTAGCCAGCCATCTCCCGGGGACGTTGCCGATCGCCATCGGCGACGCGCCGATCGCTCGCTACCGGGTCCCGGTCGCCCTCGGCGGGGTGGAGGTGATCCCCGCCGCCGTGGAGGCGATTGAGACCGGGTCGGTGCGCGTCGGCGGGCAGGGGCTGCGCGCTGACGCGGTGATCGCCGCGCCTGGTCTGGCGACGAGCGCCGTCGGTGGTGCGAACGGCCGTGTGGTCGGGTTCTGGGACCTGGACGGGGCGCTCGCCGCTGCGCCCGTGATCGGGTCGTTCGAGCGGGGGGTGCTCAGCGTGGTCATCGCCGCACCGCTGTATCGCTGCCCGCCGGCGCCGTACGGGTTGGCGATCCGCCTCGCCCGGCGGGCGCAGCGCCTCGGACTCGACGTGCACGTCCGCCTGACCACGCCCGAGCCGCGGCCGTTAGCCGCGATCGGCTCCGCGGTGACCGAGATGCTCCTCGCCTCCTGCGCGGCGGCCGGGGTCGAGGTGCTCTTCGACGTCCATCCCGATCCGGACGCGCTCGGCGCCGGGCGGGTCGTCGACGCAGCGGGCGTGGATCTCGCCGGTGATCTCGCGGTCGTCGTTCCTCCGCACCACGCTCATCCGCTGCTCGCTGCGTTGGCCGGCCCGACCGGGCTCGTCGCCACCGACGGCGCCGGTCGTACGCCGCTCGCCGGGGTGTACGCGGCCGGCGATGCCGTCGCCGGCCCGTTCCCCCGCGCCGCGGCGCCGGCGACGCTGACCGGTGTCGCGGCCGCGCAGGGAGCGCTCGTCGATCTCGGCCTGCTCGCCGAGGCGACGACTGGCCTCCCCGAACCGGACTGCTTCGTCGACCAGGGTGAGGGTCGCTACAGCCGGATCCAGATCAGCTACCCAGACGGCCCCCCTCCCGGCGGTGCCCCGGCGGTCGTGATCGACGAGCCCACGCCCGCATCCGACGGAGGGTTCGACGAGGCCACGGCGCGCTGGCGGGCGGCGTGGTCCGGTTCCGCCTGAGAGGTCAGTAGCCGATCCGTGCCCGGAAGCGGGTCGGGCTCTCGATCGTCGCCGCGCCCGCGATCCGCTGCTGCAGGCCCCGGTCCCCGGTGACCACGGTGACCGTGCCATGGTCCGGCGTAGCGACCACCGTGACGAGTTCGGCGATCCGGTGGTCGGCCGCGTCGCGACCGTGGCGTGGTGCGGCCTCGACGCGCAGGTTGCCCCCGCCGAGGGCGACCACCTCCGCCGGAACCGGCGGATCGAAGACGACGATCACGTCGTCGCGGTGAGTCCGGCACCACTCGGCGACGGCTTGGGTGAAGCGGGCCATCGCCGCTCCCCGGTCGTTCCACCATCCGTCGGGCCGGGAACCGAACACGTTGTTCCCGTCGACCACCCATCGCCTGCGTCGCTCGGCGCCGTCCACGGTGACCATCGTCTCCCACGGACCATCGCCCGGCGCCACCCAGTCCAGCGCGGCGTCATCGATGGATCTCGGAGCCCAGAGAGGGAATCGAACCCTCGATCTACGCATGACGAGTGGCCGTTGAAGCGTCGCTGAGTGCCCGCAGGTCGCCGACAGGCTCGGGAATCTCACCAATCAGCGAATGCGGTGACACTAATCCACGACATGAGATCCACTGATCGACGA
>CAZQEJ010000221.1:0-2954 GCA_964592165.1 uncultured Ilumatobacteraceae bacterium
CGGCACGAGTTGTCTTGCGGTCGGAGCACAGATCCTCCTCGGTGGTCGGCGAGCGGCTCGCTCACACGTTGAATGCCCGCCGGGCGAGGCCGTAGGCGAGCTCGGCGGCGACGTCGGCGGCTTCGTCCTCGCCCAGGCGATGCTCAGCGACGAGCTCGGCGAGAAACCCGGCGTCGATCCGCCGCACGACGTCGTGGCGGGCGGGGATCGTCAGCAACGAGCGGGCGTCGTCGTTGAACCCGACCGTGTTGGCGAACCCGGCGGTCTCGGAGACCATCCGCCGGAAGCGGCGGATCCCTTCCGGGCTGTCGTGGAACCACCACGGCGGGCCGAGCAACAGGGCCGGATAGTGCCCGGCGAGCGGGCCGAGCTCCCGGCTGTAGGTGCTCTCGTCGAGCGTGTAGACGATGACCCGCAGTGTCGTCTCGTTGCCGAAGCGGTCGAGGAGCGGCTTGAGCGGGCCGACGAAGCTGATCGGGGTCGGGATGTCGGATCCCTTGTCCGAGCCGAAGCGGGCGGTCAGCGACGGGTTGTGCCGGCGCCACGAGCCGACGTGGAGTTGGAGGACGAGCCCGTCGTCGAGGCTCATCGCGGCGAACTCGGTGAGCATCTGGGCGCGGAACAACTCGGCGTCGGCAGCGTCGCCGAGCCCGGCGCGGATCCGGGTGAACAGTGCGGATGCGGCATCGTGCCCGAGGTCCGCGGTCTGTGCCGTCGGATGGCCGTGGTCGCTCGCCGTCGCGCCGGCGGCGACGAAGACCGCCCGGCGGCTGCGCAACGCGGCGAGGTATCCGTCCCAGCAGCCGGTATCCTCGCCGGTCAGCTGGCCGAGGCGGTCGAGGTTGGCGGCGAAGTCGGGTCGTTCCGGGTCGACCACGTCGTCGGGGCGGAACGTGGGCACGACCCGCCCGGCCCACCCCGAGGCACGGATCTCGGCGTGCGCGTCGAGGGTGTCGAGCGCACCGTCGGTCGTCGCCAGGAACTCGATCCCGAACCGGTCGAACAGCGCCCGGGGAGCGAACGCGTCGGTCGCCAGCCGTTCGGCGGCCTCGTCGAACACCTGGTCGGCCGTCGCCCCGCTGAGCGGCACGCCGATGCCGAACACCTCGGCCAGCGTGTGGTCGAGCCAGGCCTTGGACGGGGTGGCGCGGAACAGGTGGTAGTGCTCGGCGAAGGTCCGCCAGATCACCCGTGGGTCCTGCTCGAACGGGCCGCCGTCGAGGGGCCGGACGCCGAGTGACTCGAGCACGACGCCTTGGCTGAAGAGCATCCGCAACAGGTAGTGATCGGGGACGACGAGCTCAGAGGCGAGGTCTGCCGGGGCGCGGTCGGCGGCCAAGGAGCGGGGGTCGACGTGCCCGTGCGGGCTGACGATCGGCAGACCACGGACGTGTTCGTAGAGGCGCCGGGCGATCGCCCGTGTCGTCGGATCGGGAGGCAGGAAGCGGTCGGGATGATGCACGCCGTGCAAAGGTTTGCACAGCGGGCACGAGCATGCAATGCTCTCTGGCAAACGTTTGCAGGATCCGATACCCTGCGCGTCGTCGATCTGTCCGAGGGGGCTCGATGGGACGCATTCGCCACCACCGTCGCCGGTTCGCCGCCGGTTTGGTCACGCTCGCGGTCGTCGCCAGCGCGTGCAGCACGAAAGAGAGCGGCAGCGCCTCGAGCAGTGCTGCTCCGGCGACCACCGTTGCGCCGGCGACGACCGCGTCCGGCGTGGGCGGGGCGCCGGCGACGACCAGCGGCCCCGGTGGCGATGCCGGCGGCAGCACCACATCGAGCGAGGTTACCCGGACGGCGTCGGACGTCGGGGTCGCCGCCGACACGATCACCGTCGCCTACGTCTACCCGGACATTCGCCAGTTCGTCAAAGACGGCCTGATCGACGACGCGTTGCCCTACGCCGAGCACCTTCAGCCCCTCGTCGACGAGGTCAACGCCGCCGGGGGGATCAACGGTCGGAACTTGCAGGTACGCGACGTGACCTGGGATGCGACGTCGTTCCCGGCGAGCCTGGTCACTGCCTGCACGCAGATCGCCGAGGACGCACCGAACCTGCTCGCCTTCTCCCCGAGCTTCTTCGGCGACGGGGCTGCCTGCCTCACCGGTGACCACGGCGTCCCCCTGGTGACGATGAGCGGGATGGCCGGGACCGTGTACGACCCGATTGCGCCGAAGACGTTCTTGTTCAACCTGACGTTCGAAGAGGCACAGCGGGGTCTCGTCGGGGTGCTCGCCACGCAGGGGTCGCTCGACGGGTTGAAGCTCGGTGCCGTCGCTCGGGACGAGCCCGGGGGGCCGCAGGCGATCGAGGGCGCGCTGCGCCCCGCGCTCAAGGCCGCCGGATACGACCTGGCGGAGGTGGTGGTCATCGCCGGCACTGGTGACGAGGCCTCCTACTCGGCGGCGATCCAGCGTCTGAAGGGCGCCGGTGTGACCGGCGTGTTCGTCACGACCAACCTGAACATCGCCGGCCCGTTGATCACCGAGGCCGACCGGCAGGGCTACCACCCGCAGTGGATGGGTTCCGATCAGAGCGAGTTCACCACCTCGGCGGTGGCCAAGAACATCCCCCCGGGCGTCCTCGAAGGCGCACTCGGCACGACGTATCGCCGCTCCCCGGGCACGCCACCAACGGCCCAGGACCAGGCCTGCCTCGATGCCCGGGCGAAGATCGAACCCCCGCTCGGCGGACCGGACAGCACCGTCTACGGCGCCTACCTGCAGGTCTGCGCGATCTTCAAGGTGATGGTCGAGGCGCTGCGCGCCGCCGGGCCGAACCCGACCCGAGCCGACGTGATCACTGCGCTGGAGAACCTCGGTCCGTTCGACATGGGCACCGGGGGCAACGGTCAGTTCGGTCCCGGGCACCACATCGCGCCGAGCGAGGTTCGCCCTGTCACGTTCCACCAGTCGTGCGCGTGCTGGGAGCCGACCGGCCCGTTCACTCC
>CAZQEJ010000222.1:0-2876 GCA_964592165.1 uncultured Ilumatobacteraceae bacterium
AGTGGGACAAGCGGTCGCGCCCGTCGTGGGCTACGACCGCTCGTTCCCCAAGGGCCGCTCTACGAACGTTCTGGACGTCGGCATGCAACCCCCGGCGGGTTCTCTCCCGACGAGGTGCAGAGCATCCGTGGAGCCCAGCGGGAGCCGATCAGCCCCCGTAGTTCATCCCGGTGGCGCGCAGCAGCAACGGTGTACGTCCCTCGGCGCCGTCGCGCACCCCCGCGTCGACGACCTCGGCGACATACACCGTGTGGTCGCCGCGGGCGATCGTGTCGGTAACGCGGCACTCGAACCACCACGGGCAGGCGGTGATCACCGGGGCGCCGGTCGCCGATCCGGCGACGAACGGCTGGCCGTTGAGCGTGTCGCCCTCCCGCTTCGTCGAACGGAAGAACGCCTTGGCGATGTCCAGCTGGTCGTCAGCCAGGACGCTGACTGCGAACGTGCCGGTGCGCTCGATGATCGCCGCCGAGCCGGAGTCCGCCTTGACCCCCGCGGCGATCAGCGGCGGCTCGAAGCTCACCTGGGTCAGCCAGTTCACGCCACCCGCGCCGTACTCGTCGCCGTCGTTGGTCGCCAGCACGTACAGGCCGTAGTTGATCGCGCGCAGCGCCGTCTTCTTCATCTGGGGATCCATCGCGGCGACGGTAATGCGGCGCCGTGACCCTGGGGACACCCGACCCGCCCGGGCATCGGCCCACCCCGGGAGTCGTTCTTGGCCTGATGGTCTGACAATCACCCACAGCGGACTAGGGTGCCGATGAAGAACGGGCACTCTGCCCGTCGTCATGGAGGGACCCCCATCGTGAGCTACCCGAACACCCTGATCTACGTCGACTTCCCCTCGACCGACCCGGAGGCGACCGGCCGTTTCTACAATGCCGTGTTCGGGTGGGTCGTCGAAGGCAAGCCGGACGGGGTCTACTACCGGATGGTCCCCGGTCAGGAGTTCTTGAAGGACGGCCAGCCGTCGGGTGTCGGCAACCTCCACCTCGGCATCTACAGGACCGACGAGGGGCGCCCGCGCCCCGGCGGCTATGCGGAGCCGGCGCTCGCCAGCGGGCGTGGCGTGCGCGTCTGGATCCTCGTCTCCGACGACGACGAGCAGGACGCGATCCTCGACCGGGCCGAGGCCAACGGGGCGACGATCCTCTGGCGGCACCGCTACTGGGACACGTTCAACGGGTTCTGCGGCGCGTTCCAGGACCCGTGGGGCTCCGAGATCGTGCTGTGGACCAAGGGCGGCGACAACCCGGTGCTCCCCGAGGGCTACACGAGTGTCTGATCGCCGGTCCACGTGCCGCGAGCCGCGCGAACGCCGAGCAGGCGTCCGTTGAGCGCCCATCAGCTCATCCGCCAGTACCTCGGGGCGTTCGCCAGCGGTGATCCGGAACAGGTCGCGGCCTGCGTCACCGATGACTTCGTCAACGAGCACACCGCGGCGATCGGCGGTGGCTGCCGGGGGATCGAGGAGTACCGCCGGCGGCTGCCCGGGTTCCTCGCCTCGATGCCCTCGCTGCGCTACGACGTCGAAGATGTGCTCGTCGAGGGTGACCGTGCTGCGGCGGCGTACACGCTGCACGCCGTCGTCAACGACCACCCGGTCGAAGTCCGCGGGGTGATGCGCTTCACGATCCGCGATCAGAAGATCGCCCACCGGATCGACTACTGGGATTCGCTCGTGTTCCAACGTCAGGCAGGACTCGCCTGAACCGGGCACCGTCACGAGGCCGGCGGTGGTCGGGCAGGTCGACCACCGCCGGCCGATGATCGGGTAGAACGGGCCGGATGAGCGAGTCGTCCGGTCCGCCCGAACCCGTGCAGGCGCCGGCCGATCCCTCTGCCGACGACGAACCGGCCAATCCGTGGGCCGCGGTTCCCTGGCGCACGATCATCGCCGCCGTGGGGATCGTCCTGGCCACAGTGGTCGTCGTCGAGCTGATCCTCGTCGCCGTGCGGATCATCGCCTGGGTGTCGATCGCCGGGTTCCTCGCGATCGTCCTCGCCCCCGCGGTGCGCACCGTGCAGCGCCGGCTCGGCGGCCGGCGGACCACCGCCGTCGGCATCGTCGTGTTCCTCACCCTGGGCACGATCGTCGGGGCGATCACCCTGTTCCTGCTACCGGTCAGGACCCAGTTGATCCAGGTGCTCACCGACTTCCCCGGCACGCTGCGCGACGCGGTGAACGGCAACGGGTCGTTCGGCAAGCTGGTCAGCAAGCTGCACCTGTCGAACTACGTGCGCGACCACGAGGACCAGTTGCGCGAGTGGGCGAACAAGCTGTCGAGCAAGTCCTTCGACATCGCCACCTACGCGTTCAACACGATCTTCGCCTTCGTCACGATCATGGTCCTGATGTTCCTCTTCCTCACCCAGGCGGAGGCGATGAGCCGGACCGTGCTCGGTGCGGTGCCGACCGAGAGGCGGGAGGTCGTCCGCCGGACCGCCGCCGACGCCGCAGCGGCGGTCAGCGGCTACATGTCCGGCAACCTGTTGATCAGCCTCGTCGCCGGGAGCACGTCGTTCATCTGCCTGCTCGCTCTCGGTGTGCCGAACGCGTTCGTGCTCTCCCTGTGGGTCGCCTTCGCCGACCTGATCCCCCTCGTCGGGGCAACGCTCGGGGCCGCGGTGTCCTCACTCGCCGCATTCCTCCACTCGACGACCGCCGGGATCGTCTCGCTGATCTTCTTCATCGTCTACCAGCAGATCGAGAACAACGTCCTGTACCCGGCGGTGATGGCCCGGCGGGTGAAGGTCAACCCGCTCGTCGTGCTGCTCAGCGTGCTCCTCGGAGTGGAGCTGTTCGGGGTCTTCGGCGCGATCCTCGCCGTCCCCGTCTCCGGGGCGATCCAAGTCGTCGCCAAGGAGATCCGCCG
>CAZQEJ010000223.1:0-2817 GCA_964592165.1 uncultured Ilumatobacteraceae bacterium
GCCACACCGACCGCGATGTGGCCGATCGGCGGCGAGCCCCCCGTCCGGTTCGGGGGCGAGCGGGGTGAGGGTTTGGGTCAGGCGGTTGCGGTGTCGAGTGCGGTGACCGCACGATGTTGTAGACGGCACCGGTGAACAGCCACCAGGCTCTGCTTCGTCTTCGGCCGCGGTAGCGGAGCTTGCGGCCACCAGCGACTGTCTTGGCCCACCCCAAGGGTTCCCCGATCCGTTTGCAGATCCGCATGCTGACGGCGTGACCTGGTGGCGCCGACCTCCTCCGGGCGCTCAGGACCGCGTCCACAGCACCGAGCCACGAGTGCACGGGTGTGCTGGTGTCTGCCTCGACACCAGCCGCACTCGCGCCGCCCGCCGGGAAGAACGGAACCTCCCCGAGGCCGACCCAGCCGACCCAGGGGAGCCGCACCCGCACACCCACCGACGGCGGGAACCGGCGGTCGCGCCACACAGGTGGGGACAGCCGGAGTGCGAGCTGAGGCCACAACCGGGACGTGCGACCTATCCTCGCCGGGGGCGCCGACCCCGTCACCAGGGAATGGGTAGGGTCAGCGGGTGGCCTTTCTCCGGCGCAAGATCGTGCCCGCGGTCCGCTACGGCGGCGGACCGGCTGCGCCGCGCCCGCCCCAGCCGCAGGAACCGGTGCGCGCCCCGAAACTGACCGTGGGCAGCGCCCCGCACACGGGTTCCACGTTGCGCGTCCTCGTCGTGTGCACGGCGAACGTGTGCCGCTCCCCCCTCGCCGCGGCGTTGCTCGGCCAGGACCTGGCCACCGCAGGCGTCGCCGCGCTCGTCACCTCGGCAGGGGTCGACGCTGCGGCCCTGCCGCCCGATCCGCGTTCGGTGCGCTACGTGGCGGCCCGGGGGTTGGACATCTCCGCCCATCGCCCCCGTCAGGTGACCCCGGAGATCATCGAGCGCGACGGGCGCGACGTGATCCTGGCGATGACCAAGGAGCACATCCGCGAGCTGACGTTGCTCGACATCGCCGCCGGGCGGCGGGCGTTCACGTTCCCCGAACTGCTCCGCCGGGCCGCGGCGTTGCCCCCGGAGCCGGGTGAGGAGCTCCTCGCCTGGATGGGGCGGATCGGTGAACAGCGCCGGGGCAGCGAACTGCTCGGCGACGGTGGCCCCGACGACGTCCCCGACCCCTACGGGCGTGCCGATACGCTGTTCGACTCGGTGGCGGCAGCGCTCGCGCAGGAGTGCGCGGCGGTGGCCGGGATGGTCCGCCCGGGATGAGCACGATGACCGTTGACCACGCCGGCCGGGTGCCGGCGCCGAGCACGACAGGCGGAGCACTGTGACCGACACTCTCGACCGCGCCGGCTACGAGGAGTCCGAAGCGCTCGACCTGCGCTACTACGCGAGCCTCGCCCGCCGTTACCTGGCGCTGTTGATCGCCGTCCCGGTGCTGTTCGCCCTGGTTGGTTACCTCAACTCCGACCGCCAGACGCGGATGTACACGGCGACCACGCAAGTGCTCCTCCGGCCGAACGACCCGAACGAACGGCTCGGGTCGTCGACGAACGCGAACACGGTCACCTCGAACATCGAGCAGTACGTCCGCTCCCAAGGGAACCTGGCCCGCGGTCCCGACGTGCGCGCTGCGGCCGCTGATGCGTTAGGGATCGAGGCCAAGGAGCTGGAGGACACCGTCAAGGTCTCCGCGTTGACCGATTCGAACACGCTGCAGATCAGCGCGACGACCAAGAACCCGGAGCAGTCGGCGGCGATCTCCGACGCGGTCGCCCGGGCCTACATCGAGAACCGCCGGCAGTACGCCCGGGCTGGTCTGGAGCGGGCGATCGCCGACATGAACGACAAGCTCTCGACGCTCGCCGCGAGCTTGCCCCGGGGGTCGGACGCGATGACCGCCGCCGAGGCAGCAGCGGTGCAGCAGTACCAGGAGCTGACGGGGAAGATCAACGAGCTCGAGATCGACCTCAACCTGAAGAACGGTGAGGCGGAGCTGATCGCCGAGGCCGAGGTGCCGACCACCCCGGTGAGCCCGAAGCCGGCCCGCACGGCGATCCTCGCCGGGATGCTCGGCGCGCTGCTCGCCGTCGGCTTCGTGCTGCTGCGCGACCGGTTCGACACCCGGTTGCGCAGCCGGGAGGAGGCCGAGGCGCTCACCGGGCTGGCGACGCTCGGTGAGCTGCCGTTCGACAAGTCGACCGACAAGCACACCCCGGGCATCGCCGTGCTGCGTGAGCCGGACAGCCCGCTCGCCGAGGCGATCCGTTCGCTGCGCGTCTCGCTGCGGTTCTTGTCCCTGGAGACCCCCCTGCAGGTGGTCCTCGTCACCTCCGCGCTCCCCGGTGACGGCAAGAGCACCACGTCGGTGAACCTCGCCGCGTCGGCCGCGCAGGCGGGGCAACGGACTCTGCTCGTCTCTGGCGACCTGCGCCGCCCGGTCGCCGAGAAGCTCGTCGGAACGATGCCCGGCCCAGGGTTGGTCGAGCTCCTCACCGAACTCGCCGCGCGGCGTGAGCAGGCGAGTCAGGCACCATCCGCGGCCCGCCGCCGTCCCGCACCGGCGGGAACCTCCCCGCTGGCGACCATCCCCGCCCCACCCGCCACGAGTGGTTCCCAGACACCGTTGTTCATCACCGAGTGGTGCCACTCCGACGAGGAGAACTTGTGGGTGCTCCCCGCGGGCGAGCCGGTCGCCAACCCCGTGGAGATCTTCGGTTCGGTCGCCACCCGCGACTTCTTCGACCTCGCCCGCGAACAGTTCGACCTCGTCGTGGTCGACACTCCCCCGGTCGTCGCCGTGTCCGACCCGATCGTGCTCAGCAC
>CAZQEJ010000224.1:0-2785 GCA_964592165.1 uncultured Ilumatobacteraceae bacterium
TCATCTCGCCGCCGCCGCACCACGACATCTACTCGATCGAGGATCTCGCGCAGCTGATCCACGACCTGAAGAACGCCAACCCCGCGGCGCGCATCCACGTCAAGCTCGTCGCCGAGGTCGGGATCGGCACCGTTGCCGCGGGGGTGGCCAAGGCCAAGGCCGACGTCGTCCTCGTCTCCGGCCACGACGGCGGGACCGGCGCCTCCCCCCTGACGTCGCTCAAGCACGCCGGCGTCCCCTGGGAGCTCGGCCTGGCCGAGACCCAGCAGACCTTGTTGCTCAACGGCCTGCGCGAGCGGATCGTCGTCCAGGCCGACGGGCAGTTGAAGACCGGCCGGGACGTCGTCATCGCCGCCTTGCTCGGGGCGGAGGAGTTCGGCTTCGCCACCGCGCCGCTGGTGGTCAGTGGCTGCGTGATGATGCGCGTCTGCCACCTCGACACGTGCCCGGTGGGCGTGGCCACCCAGAACCCGGAGCTGCGCAAGCGCTTCAGCGGCAAGCCGGAGTTCGTCGTCCACTTCTTCGAGTTCATCGCCAGCGAGGTGCGCGAGTACCTCGCCCAGCTCGGCTTCCGCACGCTGGCCGAGGCGGTGGGGCGCGTCGACCGGCTGGAGATACGTGCCGCGATCGAGCACTGGAAGGCGGCCGGGCTCGACTTGTCGCGCATCCTCGCCGTGCCGGACAACCCCTACGGGCAGACGCTGCGGGCCTCGGTTGGTCAGGACCACGGCCTGGAGCACACCCTCGACCGCTCTCTCGTCGACTGGTGCCGCCCGGCGATCGAGGAAGGTCGCCCGGTCGAGTTGCACCTGCCGATCCGCAACACGGACCGCACCGTCGGCACCCTCCTCGGGCACACGGTGACCAAGGCTCACGGGGGCGGCGGCCTGCCGCCCGACACGATCT
Source organism: uncultured Ilumatobacteraceae bacterium (assembly GCA_964592165.1). GTDB lineage: Bacteria > Actinomycetota > Acidimicrobiia > Acidimicrobiales > Ilumatobacteraceae > JAWKHV01. The sequence goes on from CAZQEJ010000224.1 coordinate 907, forward strand.
CGATCACCTTCCGCGGCGCGGCCGGACAGAGCTTCGGCGCGTTCCTCCCCCCCGGGATCACCCTCCGCCTGGAGGGCGACGCCAACGACTACCTGGCCAAGGGGCTCTCCGGGGGGAGGATCGTCGTCCACCCGGACAGGAGGGCGACCTTCGCCGCCGAGGACAACGTGATCGCCGGGAACGTCATCGCCTACGGGGCGACGAGCGGCGAGCTGTACGTGCGCGGCGTCGTCGGTGAACGGTTCTGCGTGCGCAACTCCGGGGCGACGGCGGTCGTCGAGGGTGTCGGCGACCACGGCTGCGAGTACATGACCGGGGGCACCGTCGTCGTCCTCGGCCGCACCGGGCGCAACTTCGCTGCGGGGATGTCCGGTGGGGCCGCCTACGTCCTCGACCGCGACGGCGCCTTTGCCGACCAGGTCAACGCTGAGATGGTCGATCTCGACCCGCTCGGCGAGGAGGATCGTGCCGAGGTACACCGGCTCCTCGTCCGCCACCAGGAGGAGACCGGTTCGGAGGTCGCCAAGGAGCTCCTCGCCGAGTGGGGGGCGTGCGCCGCGTCGTTCGTCAAGGTGATGCCGCGCGACTACAAGCGGGTCCTCGCGGCGATCGCTGAGGCCGCCGACTGCGGCCTGTCCGACGACGCGACCGTCGCCCTCATGATGGGAGGCAAGTGATGGGTGAGGTGACCGGGTTCCTCCGATGGGAGCGGGAGACCGCCGCCCGCCGCGCGGTGCCTGTCCGGATCCGCGACTGGAAGGAGGTCTATGAGGACTTCCCCGACGAGAGCCTGGAGCGGCAAGCCGGGCGGTGCATGGACTGCGGGATCCCCTTCTGCAGCCACGCCTGCCCGCTCGGCAACGTGATCCCGGAGTGGAACGACCTCGTCTACCGCGACCATTGGCGTGACGCCGCGGAGCGCCTCCAGGCGACGAACAACTTCCCCGAGTTCACCGGCCGGCTGTGCCCCGCGCCGTGCGAGACGGCCTGCGTCGTCGGCATCGATGCCCAACCGGTGACGATCAAGCAGATCGAACAGGCGATCATCGATCACGCCTGGGACGCGCGCTGGGTCGAACCACAGCCGCCGAGCCGGCGCACGGGCAAGCGCGTCGCGGTGATCGGCTCCGGCCCTTCCGGGCTGGCCGCCGCCCAACAGCTGACCCGCGCCGGTCACGACGTCGTCGTGTTCGAGCGGGCCGACCGGATCGGTGGATTGCTGCGCTACGGGATCCCCGACTTCAAGCTGGAGAAGAGGCATATCGACCGCCGCCTGGCCCAGATGCGCGCCGAGGGCACCGAGTTCCGGGTCAACGCGGAGATCGGCCGCAACGTCGACGTCGAGGTCCTCCTCGCCGCGTTCGACGCGGTCGTCCTCGCCGCCGGGGCGACGGCATGGCGGGACCTGCCCCTTCCGGGGCGGGAACTGGCCGGTATCCACCAAGCGATGGAGTACCTGCCGCTGGCCAACCGGGTGCAGCAGGGTGACATGGCGGTGAGCCCGATCGACGTCGCCGGCAAGCACGTCGTGATCATCGGCGGGGGCGACACCGGAGCCGATTGCCTCGGCACGGCCCACCGCCAAGGCGCGGCGTCGGTCACCCAGTTGGAGATCATGCCCCGTCCGCCCGAGACCCGCGCCGCGGACAACCCGTGGCCGTTGTGGAGCCTCGTCTACCGCACGAGCTCGGCCCACGAGGAAGGTGGGGAGCGGGTCTATGCGGTGAGCACCGAGTGCTTCTGCGACGACGGCAACGGGCACGTCCGCGCCTTGCGGGTGCACGACGTGGACAACGCCGGGGGCCGGTTCGCTCCGATCGAGGACACGCAGCGGGAGATCCCCGCGGACGCCGTGTTCCTCGCCCTCGGCTTCGTCGGC
>CAZQEJ010000225.1:0-2751 GCA_964592165.1 uncultured Ilumatobacteraceae bacterium
TGGTCGAAACCCGCCTGCGAGTCCCCAAGGGTGACGTCGTCTCCCGCATCTACGCGGTTGCCGAGGCCGGGGGGATGACGGTCATCGAACTGGAGAACACCTCGCCGATGCCGGTCGCGGTCGCCCTCAGCTCGCGTCAGTTGCGCTCGGCGCGCCCGGCGAGCGAGGTCGCCGCGGAGGGGATCACCCTCCCCCCACAGAGCGCGATCCATCCCTTGAGCCACGGCGCGGTGGTGCGCTTCGCCCTGGCCCACGACGGCTCCGGGGCCGGGCCCCTGCCGTCCCGCCTGCCGAGCGCGACACAGGTCGTGCGTGGTTGGACGATCCAGCTGGAGCACGCGTCGCGGCTGGTGCTCCCCGAGTTCCGCCTCGTCGAGGCCGTCGCCGCGGCGCGCTGCGAACTGGCCCTCGGTGGCCTCGACGACCCCGACGACGATCCGGTCGGGTTCCTCCTCGGCGCGCACGAGCTCGTCCGCCTCGGTGCTCCGGTCGGCGAGTGGGTGCCGCTGATCGCCGCCGCGGCCGAGCGCGTCATCGCCGCCGCCCGGCGCGACGGGCTTGCCTGGGATGCCGATCGAGCCCTGGTCGCCGCCGGTGCGCTGTTCGTCGCCGACGGCGACGACCGCGCCCTGGCCGATCTTCGTTCGCTGAGCGCAGGGGTCGGGGTGCGGGTCAGCACCGCACCCGAACTCCCGGCGGGGATCCGCGCCGTGGCCTGGGTGGAGGACCAGCTCGTGCGGCCGACCGGCGACGACGCCGCGCTGCTCCTGCCCGGCGGCGTCCCCCCGCGATGGCTGGGGAACAACTTCGAGTGCCATCACCTGCCCGCCGGTGCGGGGCGGACGGCGTCGTTCGGGGTGCGCTGGCACGGCCCGAACGCTGCGCTTCTGTGGGAGGTCGAGGGCGCGCCGGGACTCGGCCTGCGCGCCGGCTTCGGCGACGGTCAGTGGGCCTCCAGCGCTGCACAGGGTGACGTGCTGTTGACCCCCGGTTGACCTGGTCCTGACCGCTGAACAGGGTGGTCCGACCACGCTGAGGGCCATAAGGCTCATCATCCCAGCATCGCGTGGTGATCCGATCACGCAGTGCGTTAGAACATTGCTCGTTCCCAGTCGGCGGAGACACGGGAGAGGGCGGCTGATGAGAGCAACGGTTGGTAAGGCGGGCGCACAGCAGGCGGTCCCGGCGACGGTGGTCACCCCGATGCTCGTCGGCGAGCGGGTTGCCGCCGGCCTGCGCGCCGGGTTGCGGCCAGCGGGCGAGCGGGACGCATCCACCGGCGAAGGAGCGTTCGCCCGCCAGCGACGGCTGGAGGATCTGCTGGCCACGATCCGGCTCTCCCGCCGGGTGGCGATGCAGCAGGCCGACGACCACGCGGTGGTCGTCCAGTTCCCCACCGCCGTCGTCCATGGCGGCAGAGTGTGGGATCTGCGGACCAGTGCCCAGCCCGGCCTGTTCCCGACCGGCACCCATCTGGTCGAGTGCGGCGCGGTGATCGACGGCTATTCGATCTCGGGCACGTTCGAGGTCGCCGCGGGCACGTCGGCCCCCAGCCCGGCGCGCTGGGACGTCGTCCATCGTGGAGAGGTCGGTGGGGCCGAGTTGCTCCCCTACTATCTCGCCGAGCAACTCGCCTGCTCGCGGGAACTTGCCTGCCTCGCCGGGGCGTCCCTGCGGCGGGCGATCCGCCGGGTCCACTCCGATGCCGCCCTCGCCGGCGCGCAACTGCTCGACGAGCACCGGGGCCTGGTCCGCTCCGTCGTCAACCGCTACCGCAGCGTCGTCGCCTCCGAGGACGCCTCGCTGGACATCGCCGACCTGATGCTCGTCGGCGACCACCAGTTGCTCGAGGTCGCCGAGCGCTACTTCTGCGACCCTGACCGCCTCCCCCCACGTGACGTCGCCTGGTCGAAGATCGTCCAGCGCGCCGTGGGCAACGCGGTGCGCGCCGAGATCGCCCGGGTGACGGGGATCTCCGTCGAGTTCCGCCAACTGCTCGCCTGGCTGCACTCCCACGTGACCGATCGTGATGCCGAACCCGGTGCCGTCGCCTACCGCATGGCGCATGCCGCGGGAGTCACCCGGCTCCTCGCCCAACGATCCTCCTTCGACCGCGTCGCGGGCGCGGCGATGCTCGACGAGATGCTCGCCGACGGACGGGCCGCGTACGTCGAACCCGGTCGCGACGCGGCCGGCCGCCGCCGTGCGCTGCGCCGGGCGGGTGTGTTCGTCATCTCCCCTCGTTCGTCGCTGGCTGAGATCCGCCGCGCCCAGGAGTTCGCCGGGCCGCCTCGCCTCGCCGTGCACGTGGCCGGTGAGGACGGCGCGACGGTCACCGACGAGGCGATCCTCGCCCAGGCAGAGTCCGGCTTCGAGGAGACCGAGCACCGTGACTGCCTCCGGCGGACGATCGAGGAGTCCGGATTGTCGGAGATCGAAGCACTCGTCTGGTTGCACCGTTCCGGCGCCCTCGACCCGACCGGGCACGGCACCGAGCTGCCGGAGATCGCCACCGACCTGGGTCTCGGTGGCCGGGCCGAGGCCCGTGCCGCGCTGCGCCGGGCGCGGCGCAAGCTCGACGCGTGGACGGCCGGGCACGACCGGCTGATGATCGCCGGCTGACGCCTGATCGGGCGCGGCCGGCGGACCCGGCCGGCGCGGAAGTTTCGGAGGACGTCCTTGAACACGGTCCGAGGCGTACCGACAGATGAATCGCCGGGCAGGGAAGCTCGGAACTCAGACACGGAGGTA
>CAZQEJ010000226.1:0-2748 GCA_964592165.1 uncultured Ilumatobacteraceae bacterium
TACGGGGGCTCTAGGGTTCACCCCGACGACGGTTGGTAGCCCGCCTGTTGCGCCCGGGGGAGAGACATCGTGACTGCACTGCCGATCGCTGAGGCGCCCGACGAGCTCACCGCGACGTGGCTGACCGCCGTGTTGAGCGCCCACGGGGTGCTCGGCGATGCGGCGGTGAGCACCGCCAGCCTCGAACCGCTGGGCACCGGGCAGATGTGCGACAGCTGGCGGGTGACGTTGACCTACGACCGCACGACGAACGCCCCGGCGACGCTCGTCGCCAAGCTTCCCGCGGCCGACCCGACGAGCCGGGCGACGGCGCTCGCCCTGCGCAGCTACGAGAACGAGGTCCGCTTCTACCAACAGCTCGCTCCGGGGCTGCCGTTGCACACCCCGGCGCTGTACTACGCCGACATCGACGTGACGACCGCCGCGTTCGTCCTCCTCCTCGAGGACATGGCACCGGCCCGGCCCGGCGACCAGCTCACCGGTTGCTCGGTAAGCGAAGCGGAACTGGCGGTCGGCGCGCTCGTCGGCCTGCACGCCCCCCGGTGGGCCGACCCCGCGCTCGACGAGTTGGAGTGGCTGCATCGCGACCCTGCAGCCGGGCGGGCGTTCCTGGAGATGACCGTCCCCGGCTTCTGGGACGGGTTCTGCACCCGGTACGCCGATCGCCTCACGCCGGAGATCCATTCGGCAGGCGACGCCCTGCTGCGCGGCCTGCACCGCTACCTGGAGAGCAATCTCGCCCCGTGGACGATCGTCCATGGCGACTACCGGCTCGACAACCTGTTGTTCGAAGCGGGACCGGGGCGCGCCGCGCTGACCGTCGTCGACTGGCAGACGTGCACCCACGGCCCGGCGATGCAGGACGTCGCCTACTTCATCGGGGCCGGCTTGCTGCCCGACGCCCGGCGCGCCCACGAGGTCCGCCTCGTGCACCGTTACCACGACGCCCTGTGCGCGGCCGGGGTCACGGACTACGACTGGGATCGCTGCTGGGAGGACTACCGCCGGGCGACGTTCTCCGGGCTGATCATGGCGATCGCCGCGAGCATGCTCGTCGAGCGCACCGAACGAGGCGACGAGATGTTCCTGACGATGGCCGAGCGCCACGCCCGCCACGCCCTCGATCTCGACGCGCCCGCCTTGATCGGCTGCTGAGGTCCCCGTCCGGGAGGTGACGGGGAGCGGTCACGGCCAGGGCTTGTTCGCGTACTCCTCGCGCAGCTTGTACTTGAGCACCTTGCGCAGCGTGTCGTTGCGCGGCAGGGCGTCGACGATCTCCAACTGCTCGGGGAACTTCTGGCGCATCAGCTGAGCGGCGCTGAGCAGCTCGACCATCTCCTCGAACGTCAGATCCTCCTGGCCCGGGGCGCGCTCGACCACCGCGCAGACACGCTCGCCGCGCTCACGGTCGGGGAGCCCGATCACCGCCACGTCGCCGACCTTCGGGTGGGCGTAGAGCAACGCCTCGATCTCCTGGGCGGAGATGTTCTCGCCCTTGCGGATGATGATGTCCTTGACCCGCCCGGTGAGCACGAGGTGCCCGTCGGGGCGGAGGTGGCCGAGATCGCCGGTGCGGAACCAGCCTTCGGGGTCGAACGCCTCCGCGGTCGCCGCGGGGTCGGTGTAGCCCTTGAAGACCATCGGCCCCTTGAGGCGTACCTCGCCGTCCGCGCCGGCCGGTTGGACCTGCTCACCGTCGGCGACGATGCGCACCTGCAGCCCGACGACCGGCGTGCCCACGGAGTGGACGAGCTGGTCCTCGGTGTCGTGCGGCCCGCCCTGGGCGATCATCGGGCACTCGGTCATCCCGTAGCCGTGGCAGACCTTGACACCGAACTCCCGGCCGACCTCGTAGTAGATCTCCGGCGGCATCGGCGCCCCACCGCCGGACATCAACCGCAGGCTGGGGATGATCGGGGTGTCCGGCGTCTTGCGCTGCGCGTTGAGGTAGATCTGGTAGAACGCGGGCCCGCCGCCGACCATCGTCGCCCCTTGCTCGGCGAGCGTGACGACGGCCTCGGCGGGGACGAACGTCTCGAACAAGATCGCCGGGAAGCCGGTGATCAGCATCGTCCCGAAGTAGTCCGGCCCGGCGATGTGGGAGAAGGGGAAGGCGATCGAGCCGACGTCGGTGGCCTGCATGTCGAGGGCCACGGCGAGTCCGTTGGCCCCCGTGATCAACGTCCGGTCGGTGTGCTGCACGCCCTTCGGGTTCGATGTCGTCCCGGAGGTGAAGTACACCCAGCGGATCTCGTCGCCGTCGGTCATCGGCGGAGGCAACGTGGCCGGATCGCCGTCGGGGAGCTCGGCGAACACGTCGACGATCCGCGGCGGGTTCGGCGAGCCGGCGACGAGGCCGGCGACCATCCCGGTGTAGTCGAACCCGCCCCACGTGCCGGGGACCACGACGAACTCGGCCTGGGTCGCCTCGATCGCGAAGCCGACCTCCTTGTGCCGGTAGAGGTGGAGGATCGGGGTCTGCACGGCGCCGAGCCGGGCCAGGGCGAAGCTGGCGAGCACCGCCTCGAAGCGGTTGGGGAGCTGCCAGGTGACCCGCGTCCCGTGGGTCACCCCGAGGGCGTGGAAGCCGGCGGCCACCCGCTCGGCACGATCGCGGAACTCGGCACAGCTGAGCGTGTTCCCTCGCTGGTCGATGAGCAGCGTCGCGTCCGGTGTCGCCTCTGCCCTCCGCCGGACGAGCTCCCACAACGTCGGTGCATCGGCAAACGATTCGCCCACAGGTCCCCC
>CAZQEJ010000227.1:0-2699 GCA_964592165.1 uncultured Ilumatobacteraceae bacterium
TCTCGGTTGCGTCGTGTACTACGAGGCCGACCACGACCGCTGGCACTGCCCGTGCCACGAGGGCAACTTCGAGGCTCGCACGGGGGCGGTGATCTCCGGACCGCCGACCCACCCGCTGGGGCGGATCGAGCTCGAGATCCGTGACGACCAGATGATCTGGGCGCTGGGGAGGACGGTGTGAGGACGTCCCCCAGCCGGCGCCAGACGTCATCCGCGGTCGTCGTCTACGTGATCGTCCTCGTCGCCTTCCAGGTGTTCCTCGTCACCGTCGCCGTCGAGGCGTTCCAGACCGGGAGCTCCTCCCTCGCCTGGGCGACCGCGGTGGCCTCCGTCGCCCTGTTCGCCGCGGCCACCGCGTTCTTGCGTTACCTCCGTCCGTGAGCGCCGCGCCCCCGGTTGCCGGCGAGCGACGCCGGGGACCGCTGGCCACCTTGTTCCCCGGGTACTTCGCCCTCGTGATGGCGACGGGGATCATCGCCGTCGCTGCCGTCCAGCAAGAGCTGCGGTGGCTCGCCGAGATCCTCTACGGGGTCGCCGCCGTCGCCTACGCGGTGCTCGTCGTGGCCTTCGTCACCCGCTTGGTGCGCTACTGGCGGCTGTTCACCGCCGACCTGACGAGCCACGCCAAGGGGTTCGCCTTTCTCACCGCCGTCGCCGCGACGAACGTCCTGGCCAACGCATCGGCGATCGTCCACGGGTGGTGGGGCGCGGCGCGGGTGTTGTGGTGGTGTTCGTTGCCGCTCTACGCGGTGCTCGTCTACTCGGCGCTGATCGCCGTCGTGCTGCGTGGCGACAAGCCGGGGCTCGGCGCGGGGATCAACGGGTCGTGGTTCTTGCTCACCGTGTCGACGGAGTCGATCGCCGCCACCGGAGGGCTGCTCCTCACCCAGCGCTCCTCGGATCTGCTCGCCTTCGCCTGTCTCGCCGCGTTCTGCCTCGGCCTCGTCCTCTACCTGATCGTGATGACGATGGTCTTCCTCCGCTGGACGTTCCAGCCGTTGGAACCGACCGAAGCCGACCCACCGGCGTGGATCGCCGCCGGGGCGGTGGCGATCACCGTCCTCGCCGGCTCGAACCTGCTCGCAGCCCGCGGGGTCGCAGAGCGCCTCGACCGCCTCGGCGCACTGATCGAGGGATTCGTCGTCCTCGCCTGGGCGACGGCGACGTTCTGGTTCCCGGTGATGATCGCCATCGGAGTGTGGAGGCACGTCGTGCGCCGCCTCCCGTTGCGCTACCACCCGTCCTACTGGGCCCTCGTCTTCCCCCTCGGGATGTACGCCACGGCCTCGTTCAAGATGCTCTCGGTGGTCGACCTCGATGGGCTCGACGGACTGCCCCGGGCGACGCTCGTCGTCGCCCTCGTCGCCTGGGTGGCCGCGTTCGGCGGCCTCGTCGGCACGTGGGTGCGCGCTCTACGTGCCCGAGGGGCCGGGAGGTAGCGGGACTGGCTGCGCCCGGCGAAGATGGGCGGGTGAGCTCCGACGATCGGTCCGGCCCCGTGACGGCCGACAGCGCCGCGGCGCACGCCCACTGGGACGAGCGCTACCGCTCGGCTCCGGCCGACACGCTGTCGTGGTACGAGGACGACCCGGCGACGTCCCTGGAGCTGATCGACGAGCTCGGCGTCGCGCCGCAGGACTCGGTGATCGACGTCGGCGGCGGGCAGTCACGGCTCGTCGACCGCCTCCTCGATCGCGGCGCGACCGACCTCACCGTGCTCGACGCGTCGGCCGTCGCCCTCGACGCGTCCCGGGCCCGGCTCGCCGGCGCCGCCGACCGGGTCCAGTGGGTCGTCGCCGACGTGCGCGCCTGGCATCCGCCGCGCCGCTGGGACCTGTGGCACGACCGGGCTGTGTTCCACTTCATGGTCAGCCCTGCCGAGCGTGCCGGGTACCTCGGCGCGCTCACCGCCGGGGTCGCCCCGGGCGGCGCCGTCGTCCTCGCCACGTTCGCCGGCGACGGCCCGACGATGTGCTCCGGCCTCCCCGTCGCCCGCTACGGCCCGGACGACCTCGCGGCAACCCTCGCCGCAGCGGGGAGCTTCCGCATCATGGCTGCTCGTCGCCAGCTGCACACGACCCCGGGAGGTGCGCCGCAACCGTTCAGCTGGGTCGCGGCGCGCCGCAGCGGGTGAGCGCGGTTCCATCCCGGGTCGGGCTGAGCACACGTGACCCGGACGCCCCCTCGGTGTTCAGCGCGGCGAACCTGTTGCGCGAGGCGCGCCGCCAACGTCACCTGCCCGACGTGCCGGTGCCCACGGTGTGCCTGCTCGACCCCGACGGCGACGTCGTTCGCCACCTGCGCGCCGCCGGCACAGCCGAACGGCATCCGGGCTGGGCGTGCTACCACTCGGAGATGTGGGTGACGGCGATCACCGGCCGGGAGCTGGGGATCGTCCCCTGCGCGGTCGGCGCCCCGTACGCGGTGCTCGTCGCCGAGCAACTCGCCGCGTCCGGGTGCGAGCTGCTCGTCTCGATCACCTCCGCGGGGGTGATCACCCCGCTCGGGGAGCCGCCGTACTTCGTCGTGATCGACGCCGCCTGGCGCGACGAGGGGACGAGCGGGCACTACCTGCCGGCGGGGGAGTGGTCGGAGCTCGACCCCGGGCTGTCCCGCTGCCTGGACGGCGCGTTCGACGGACTCGACGAGCCGGTCCACCGCGGCCGGTCGTGGACGACGGACGCGCCGTACCGGGAGAC
>CAZQEJ010000228.1:0-2692 GCA_964592165.1 uncultured Ilumatobacteraceae bacterium
CCGCCGACTACCGCACAGCAGGTGATGTGATGTTGCGCGTCGCCCCCGGGACCGGGCAGCGCCTGGCCTGGTGGGAGGCAGACGGGGTCGTCACCGGGCTTCCCGGTGACGTGCGCACGGGGCCGAGCTCGTCCGTCGAGGAGATCGTCGCCGGCGTCCGCCTGCGCGTTTCGGCCGGTGCGTTCTTCCAGGCGTCGCCGCAGGCCGCGGAGGCACTCGCCGTGCTCGTCGGGGAGGCGGTCGGTCCGTCCCCCGGGGTCGCCGTCGACGCGTACGGTGGCGTCGGCCTGTTCGCCGCCACCGCGTTGGCGACGGCGGAGGAGGTGACCGTGATCGAGCTCAACGCGGCCTCCGCCGCCGATGCCCGGCACAACCTGGCCGGCCGTGCCGTGCGAGTCGTCGGATCGGCGGTGGAGGACTGGGCGCCGCAGCGCGCCGACGTGGTCGTCGCCGACCCGTCGCGACGCGGCCTCGGCGCCAGAGCGGCCGCCCTCCTGGCCGCGACGGGGTGTACTCGATTCGTCCTGATCTCCTGCGACGCAGCCGCCGGGGCGCGCGACGTCGCCCTCCTTGCCGGGCACGGCTTCGCCCATCGTTGGTCGAAGGTGCTCGACCCGTTCCCCCACACCGCGCACGTAGAGGTCGTCTCGCTCCTCCACCGGGGCTCGGCCGGTGATAGGACTGCGCCGGGGACGACACCAGGAGGTCACCAGTGAGCGCGACGACCACCGGCGGGCACTACACGATCATCTCCGCCGACACGCATGCCGGTGGGAGTCACGCCCAGTACCGCGAGTACCTGGACGCGAAGTACCTCGACGACTTCGACGCGTGGCGGGGCAAGTACCGCAACCCGTTCAAGGACCTCAAGGATGATCGCCGCCAGCGCAACTGGGACACGGACCGCCGCGACCGGGAGCAGTTCGCCGACGGGATCGTCGGCGAGGTCGTCTTCCCCAACACCGTCCCCCCGTTCTTCCCCAGCTTCGTGCTCTTTGCTCAGCCGCCGCGGCCCGAGGACTACGAGCACCGCCTCGCCGGGATCAGGGCGCACAACCGCTGGTTGGTCGACTTCGTCGCCGAAGCCCCGGAACGGCGGGCGGGGATCGGGCAGATCTTCGTCAACGACGTCGGCGACGCGCTTGCCGACGCGCGCTGGATCGCCGAGCACGGCCTGCGCGGCGGGGTGCTCCTGCCGAACGTCTCCCCCGACGTCACCTGGGTCAAGCCGATCTACGACCCGTGCTACGACCCGCTGTGGGCCTACCTGGAGGACAACGAGATCCCTGTCAACGTGCACGGCGGGACCGGCGTGCCGGACTACGGCGACTACCCCTTCTCCATGCTGTTGTACATCAACGAGGTCGGCTTCTACGCCCAGCGCCCGCTCGTGCACATGATCCTCGGTGGGGTGTTCGAGCGCTTCCCCAAGCTGCGGATGGTGATCACCGAGGCCGGATGCGCCTGGGTCCCGCCACTCCTCGCCCAGCTCGACGAGATGATCGTCCGCATCCGGGAGACGGGTGCGACCGGGGAGATCCGCTACCGGGAGGGGAACTTCCGCACGCTGACGGCGACGGAGTGCTTCCGCCAGAACGTGTGGATGGGCGTCAGCCAGCCCGGCCCTGCCGACGCGGCGGCGCGCGACCAGATCGGCGCCGATCGGTTCATGTGGGGATCGGACTACCCCCACGACGAGGGCACCTACCCGTTCAGCAGGGAGCACCTCCGCCAGGTGTTCGCCGGCATGCCGGAAGCGGACATGCGCCAGATCCTCGGGGGGGTCGCGGCCGGGCTGTACGGCTTCGACATGGCCAAGCTCGCTCCGTACGCCGAGAAGTACGGGCCGACCGTGGCCGAGCTCGCCGAACCGCTCACCGAGCTGCCGGAGAACCCGAACGACGCGCTGCTGCGCGGCGCCGGGAGTCGCTGAACCGGGTGACGCTCGCCGGATTCAGCCGGGGATCGTCGTCCACCGGCTGGGAGCCGGCGCGTCCGCCCGCTCCCGGGCCTTGGCCAGCAGGTGACGACCGAGCGACGTCTTGTGCACCTCGTCCGCCCCGTCGTAGATGCGCGCGGCGCGCTCGTGGCGGTACCAGAAGGCGAGGACCGTGTCGTCGGTGACACCGAGCGCGCCGTGGACCTGGATCGCCCGGTCGACGGCCTCGAGCATCACGTTGGCGACGTGGAACTTGATCGCCGAGATCTCGTCCCGGGCGGCCGGCGCGCCGACCTGGTCGATGCGCCACGCGGCGTGCAGCGTGAGCAGCCGGGCGGAACGGATCCGGGCGTCGAGCTCGGCGACCCAGTGCTGGACGACCTGCTTGTCGGCGAGCGTCTCGGTGGGGGAGATCTGGCGGGAGTTGGCCCGGTCGCAGAGCATCTCCAACGCCCGATCGGCGATCCCCAGCCAGCGCATGCAGTGGTGGATGCGCCCGGGCCCGAGCCGTTCCTGGGCGATCGCGAAGCCCCGCCCGAGCCCGCCGAGGAGGTTCCCCTGGGGGATCCGGCACGCCTGGTAGGAGACCTCGCCGTGCGTTCCGTGGCCGCTGCCGGCGTGACCCATCACGCTCACGTTGCGGATCAGTTCGAAGCCCGGCGTGGACGTCGGCACGATGAACATGCTCGCCCGCCGGTGGGGTGCGGCATCGGGGTCGGTGACGGCCATCACGATGGCGAACGCGGCGCCGTC
>CAZQEJ010000229.1:0-2638 GCA_964592165.1 uncultured Ilumatobacteraceae bacterium
ATCCAGTACTGCGACGACCGCAGCGGTCCCGGGACCGGTTACCGGAACTGGCTGGATGACAACATCTTGCCGATCGTCGTCAAGTCCTCCGATTCGCTCACCGCCCAGGCGCTCGGCGTCACCGGCGGCGGCGACCCGCTGCCGGGCACCGAGCAGCGCGTCCGGGTGACGAGCAGCCTGGCGGCGGTCTCCGTCGACCAGTCCGACTTCCCCGTGACGATCTGCGCCGGCCAGAGCGGCGCCAGCTTCACCGGTTCGACGCTGCACCTGACGCCCGGCCAGCCGGTCGAGTTGTGCACCCAGTCGGCGATCGCTGACAGCGGCTCGATCGTCGTGCGTTCCGTGCTCGACGGCAACTCTCTCGGATCGGTGTTCGGCTACGGCGACACCGGGGATTCGCAATGGCCCGCGACCGGTGGTGGGTGCCAGGTGTTCGTCCCCCATGACGTCAGCCCGTTGACGCTGGCCGCGACCGCGGCGGTCAGTTGGGCAGCCCCACCGACGACCACCGTCGCACCGTCGACGACCTCATCCGTGCCATCGACGACGACGAACGGGGCCTTGCCTCCCGGGCCGACGACGACCAGTGTCAACGCCGGTGCCCGCCCGCCGGGGCTCCCCGGTAGCCCCGGGACGATCCCCGCGACCGGAGCGTCGACCGCCCCCCAGGTGATCCTCGCCGCTGGGCTGCTCCTCGTCGGCGGCGCCGTGACGATCATCGGGCGCCGCCGCCAGCCGGGCCTCCGCCGGCGCTGAGGCTACGCTGAGGCCGATGGAGCGGCCCACCCGGTTCGAGCACAGCAGGTTCCTCGGGGACAAGCGCACACAACTCGTCTACGACCTGGACAGCTGGACCGACGCGGCAGTGATCGACGAGATCGTCGCCTCTGAGGTCGGCCTGTGCTTCGGGCCGGACACCCTCGCCGAGGCTCGCAACCGTGGCTACCGCCTCGCCCGGCCGGGCGCGCGGCAGCCGATCCGGCGCAAGCCGAGGGCGTGAACGGCAACGGCTCGTTCGTCTCCGGGGGGCTGCGCCTCCAGCGCTACCTGGCCGTCCCCCACGGGGCCAACGAACGGTTGCCGGGCCTGGTCATGTGCCATGGGTTCCCCATCGGCCCGATCGACGCGCGCTCCTCGGCCGGCACGTTCCCGGAGCTGATCGACCGGATCGCCAACGACCACGGGTGGGCGGCGATGACGTTCAACTTCCGTGGGTGCGGGCGCAGCGAAGGTGACTTCTCCCTCCAGGGGTGGGTCGATGACCTGCGTGCCGCGATCGACCACCTGCGCAACGAGACCGGCCCTCTCGGGATCTGGCTCGTCGGCACGCACACCGGGGGCTCGCTGGCCACCTGCGTCGCCGCGGCCGACCCGCGGGTCAGCGGGGTGGCCGTGCTCAGCTCGCGTGCCGACTTCGACGACTGGGCCCAGCACCCGCGCCGTTTCCTCGAACACTGCCGGGAGGTCGGCGCGGTGCGCACCCCCGGCTTTCCCCGCCAGTTCGACGAGTGGTCCCGGGAGTTCCGCCGCTTCCGCCCGGTCGGCGCGGCGCAGCGCCTGGCCCCCCGCCCGCTGCTCATCCTCCACGGCGACGACGACGACGCGGTCCCGGTCAGCGACGCCCGTCAGCTCGCCCAGGCCCACGGGTCTGCCGAACTGCGCGTCCTCGCCGGTGCCGGCCACCGGTTGCGCCACGACCCGCGAGCCATCGCGATCCTCCTCGGCTGGCTCGACCGCCAGAAGTCCGCCGCCCTCGACCAGGTGGCCGCGTCGTGAACGAGCATCCGCCGGATCTCGCCGGCGACCCTGCCTCGGCCGGGTACTTCGCCACCCGCCTCGCCCCGGACGAGGCCCGCGTCGCGGTCTGGCGCCACGTCACCGCGTATCTCCAGCGCTGGGTACCGGCCCGGGCGACCGTGCTCGATCTCGCCGCCGGGTACGCCGACTTCGCCGCCAACGTCGTCGCCGAGCGGCGCATCGCTCTCGACCTCAACCCCGCACTGCCGGCACTCGCCGCCCCCGGGGTGGAGGCGATCGTCGGCGACGCGACGCACCTGCCGATGTTCGCCGACGGCGAGCTCGACGTCGTGTTCGCCTCCAACTTCCTCGAACATCTCGACCACCCGGCGATCGACCGGTGCCTCGGTGAGGTCCACCGGGCCCTGCGCTCCGGGGGGCGGCTGATCCTCGTCCAGCCGAACTTCCGCCTCGCCCCGAAGACGTACTTCGACGACTACACCCACCGGACGATCTTCACCGACCGCTCCTTGTCCGACTTGCTCGTCGCCCGCGGCTTCCGCCTCGTCCACGTCGAGCCCCGCTTCTTGCCGATGACGTTGAAGTCGCGCCTGAAGTCCGGGCACCGCCTCGTCCCGCTGTATCTCCGCCTGCCCTACCGACCGCTCGCCGGGCAGATGCTGCACGTCGCCGAACGCTGACCGGCGCACCCTCCTACACTCGGGCGGAGCATGGAGGAAGGCGACGCTCCCCGGGTCCGGGTGGTGGTGCTCAACTACGACGGCGGGGAGATGACCCTCGACTGCGTGGAGAGCCTGCTGAAGACCGACTGGCCGGCCGACCGGCTGGAGATCGTCGTCGTCGACAACGGCTCGGTGGACGGCATCGCCGAGCGCCTCGA
>CAZQEJ010000230.1:0-2537 GCA_964592165.1 uncultured Ilumatobacteraceae bacterium
ACCGGCTCGGTCGTCCAGCGCAGCGACACGGTCGGCGGGCGCACGGTCAGCCTCCTCCCCCGGGTCCACGTCTGCGTGGTCCCGGCGAGCGTGATCGTCGCTTCCAGCGCGGAGGTGTTCCGCCGCCTGCCGGGGTCACCGGAGGCACTGCCCTCCAACCTCGTCGTGATCACCGGGCCGTCCAAGTCGGCCGACATCCAGCAGGTCCTCGTCACCGGGGTGCACGGCCCGGTCGCTGTCGAACTCGTCGTCGTCCATCAGGAGTGAGCCAGTCCGGCGTCTGTATCCACCAACGGTCCTCAGGCGGGCACTAGGAAATGGCCATCGTCTCCTACGAACACATCGGGGGTCCCGTGAACGCAACAGCGCCGGGCTCGGTCGGACATCCACGCGGCGGCTCCCGTGGGCCACACACGGGGAGGCGGCAAGTCACCGTGCTGGACACCTCGGTGCTCCTCGCCGACCCCCGCGCCCTCGGTCGTTTCGGGCCGAGCGAGGTCGTGGTGCCGTTGGTCGTGATCACCGAACTGGAAGCCAAGCGCAACCACCCTGAGCTCGGCTGGACCGCACGGGAAGCGCTGCGCGCCCTCGAGGAACTGCGCACACGGCACGGCTCGCTGACGACACCGCTGCCGATCAACGACGAGGGCGGGACGCTGCGCGTCGAGATCAACCACCAACATCTCGCCGGGTTGCCCAGCGCACTGCGCGGCGAGGCCAACGATCACCGGATCCTCGCCGTCGCCCACGCCCTGGGCGCCGAGGGCAACGACGTGATCGTCGTCTCCAAGGACCTCCCGCTGCGGCTCAAGGCCGCTGTCGTCGGCCTCGCCGCCGAGGAGTACGAGCACGACATCGCCGTCGACTCCGGGTGGAGCGGGTTCGTCGAGCTCGACGTGACCTCCGCGCTGATCGACGAGATCTACACCCATCGCGTCGTCGACCTCCTCGCCGCGGCCGAGCTCCCCTGCCACACCGGCGTCGCCCTCCACGCCGGATCGCAGTCGGCCCTCGGCCGCGTCCATCCCGACAAGCGCCTCCACCTCGTGCGCACCGACCGGGAGCTGTTCGGCGTCCACGGCCGCTCCGCCGAGCAGCGCCTGGCCGTCGACCTGCTCGCCGACGAGGAGATCGGCATCGTCAGCCTCGGCGGCAACGCGGGCACGGGCAAGAGCGTGCTCGCCCTCGCCGCGGGGCTGGAGGCCGTCCTCGAACGGCGCACGCACAAGCGGATCACCGTGTTCCGCCCCCTGTTCGCCGTCGGCGGCCAGGAGCTCGGCTATCTCCCGGGCACCGAGCAGGACAAGATGGGCCCGTGGGGCGCGGCGGTGACCGACGCGTTGGAGTCGATCGTCGGCGCGGAGGTCATCGACGAGGTCACGGCGCGCAACATGCTCGAGGTGCTCCCCCTCACCCACATCCGCGGCCGTTCGCTGACCGACGAGTTCGTCGTCATCGACGAGGCCCAGAACCTGGAACGCCAGGTGTTGCTCACCGCGCTCTCCCGCCTCGGGCGCAACAGCCGGGTGGTCCTCACCCACGACGTCGCCCAGCGCGACAATCTGCGCGTCGGTCGCCACGACGGCGTCGTCTCGGTGATCGAGGCGCTCAAGGGCCACCCTCTGTTCGCCCACATCACCCTGACCCGTTCGGAACGTTCCCCGATCGCCGCTTTGGTCACCAGCGTCCTCGACGTCTGAACCGCCGGGAGAGGCAGCACTCCACGACCTCCGGAGCACAGCGCGCGGCCCGGTCAGCGGCCCCACAGCGGATCGCTACGCACCGCACATGGACGCCCCAGCATCACGCGAATCGTTCAACGGCAAGGTTGCCCTGGTGACCGGGGCCGGTTCCGGTCTCGGCGAGGAGTGCGCCCGGCTCCTCGCCGCCCGGGGGGCATCGGTCCTCGCCGTCGACGTCCAGGCCGATTCCGCCGAACGCGTCGCACAGAGCATCGGCGGTGCGGCACGCGCCCACCAGGCGGACGTGTCGAACGTCGAGGACTGCGTGCAGATGGTCAGCGCCTGCACCGATGCGTTCGGGCGCCTGGACATCGCGCTGAACATCGCCGGCGTGTCACCGATCGACGACTCACCGACGCACGCCGTGCAGCCCGAGGAATGGCGTCGTGTTCTGGCGATCAACCTCGACGGCGTCTTCTACTCGATGCGCGCCGAGATCCCGGCGATCATCGCCGCCGGTGGCGGGGCGATCGTCAACATGGCGTCGGCCCTCAGCGTGATCGGCATGCAGGGTTCACCGGCGTACGTCGCGGCCAAGCACGGGGTTGCCGGGTTGACGCGCAACGCGGCGCTCGAATACGCCGCGGCCGGGGTGCGGGTCAACTGCGTCGGACCGGGAATCTGCGAGACGCCGATGGCCCGGGAGGTGATGGCCGACCCGGAGGCCCTCGCCGGCGCCGTTGCCCTGCACCCGCTCGGCCGGCTGGGCAAGCCGATCGAGGTCGCCGAGCTCGTCGCCTTCCTCGCCTCCGACGCGGCGTCGTTCTGCACCGGCGGTTGGTACCCGGTCGACGG
>CAZQEJ010000231.1:0-2508 GCA_964592165.1 uncultured Ilumatobacteraceae bacterium
CACCACCTGCGCCGGATCGGCGTGACGCCTCCTGGCGACGACCGTGCCCTCGGCGACCTCGTCGGCCGGCTGACCTCCTACCGCCTCGACCGCCGCTACCCGCTGTGGGAGATGTGGGTGATCGAAGGCCTCGAGAACGGCCGGGTCGCCGTGCTGAGCAAGATCCACCACTCGATCATCGACGGGGTGACCGGGATGGACCTCGCCCAGGTGATCATGGACACCGAGGCCAACCCGCCGGACGATCCGCCCGCGCCGCCGTTCATCCCCGAATCCCCACCGTCGGACGCGCAGCTCGTCGCCCACTCCGCGGCGGGTGTGGCGACCCTCCCGCTGCGCGTCGGCGTCCTCGGTCTGCAGACGGTGGCCAAGGGCGTGGCGATGATCAAGGCGATGCGCTCCCCGGAGCCACCGGCCCAGCCGTTCAGCGCGCCGCGCACGCCGTTCAACGGCCGGCTCACGCCGCGCCGCCAGGTCGCCTGGTCGTACGTGTCCCTCGCCGATGCGAAGACGGTCAAGGACGCGCTCGGGGTGAAGGTCAACGACGTCGTCCTCGCCGTCACCGGGGGAGCGCTGCGCTCCTACCTCGAGTCACTCGGGGCGCTGCCCGATCGCCCGCTCGTCGCCCAGGTCCCCGTCTCGCTGCGCACCGAGTCGAACCGCAAGGTCGTCGGTACCCAGGTAGGGGCGATGTTCGCCACGCTGGCCACCGACGAACCCGATCCGGTGAAGCGGCTGCGTACCGTCGCGGCGAGGATGCGCAGCGCGAAGGTGATGCGCGAGGACATGACCGCGGTGCACTCGGTGAACATCACCGATGCGACCCCACCCGGACTGCTCGGCCTCGCAGCGCGGATGTGGACCCGGGCCGGGCTCGACGCACGCACCCCGCCGATCTTCAACCTGATCGTCTCCAACACCGTCGGAGCGCCGTTCCAGCTCTACCAGGCGGGCGCGCCGGTAGAGGCGATGTACCCGCTCGGGCCGCTGCTGTATGGCTCGGGGGTCAACGTCTCGGTGATCTCCAACTTCGAGCGGATCGACTTCGGCCTGCTCGCCTGCCCCGACCTGCTCCCCGACGTGTGGGACCTCGCCGAGCGGATCCCGCTGGCGATGGGGGAGCTCCTCGCCGCGGCCGAGGCGGCGCCCGGGGCGGGGTGAGCGGTGCGGGTCCTCGTCACCGGGGCCACGGGCTTCGTCGGTGGGCACACCGCGGCCGCGCTCGTGCGTGCCGGGCATCGCCCGCGCCTGTTGGTGCGCGACAGGGAGCGTGCCGCGCCGATCCGTGACGAGCTCGGCCTGACCGACGACGATCTCGTCGTCGGGGAGATGACCGACCCTGCCGCGCTGCGCGACGCCCTCGACGGATGCGAGGGGCTCGTCCACGCCGCGGCGTGGACGGTGCTCAAGGGCGGCGAACAGCTCGTCACGACGAACCGGCGGGGAGCGGAGGTCGTCCTGCGCGGCGCGGTGGAAGCCGGCCTGCAACGGATCGTCCACGTCTCCTCGGTCGCCGCCCTGTTGCCCACCCGGGACAAGGTGCTCGGCCCCGACGCCCCGCTCGCCGACGCGACGAGCGCCTACGGGCGCTCGAAGGTCGCCGCCGACCGTGTTGCCCGCGACCTGCAGGCGCGCGGCGCACCGATCGTGATCACCTACCCGTCGATGGTCAGCGGGCCGGCGATCGCCGGGGCGATCGGCGAATCGGGCCGGGGGGTCCTCGATCAGATCCGCAGCCGGATCGCACCCCGCGCCGGGCGGTCGTGGATGATCGACGGGCGCGACCTCGGTGACGTCCACGCGGCGATCATCGGGTGGACAGCCCCGCTCTCGGCGCGCTACGTCGTCGCCGGCAACGACGTGACCATGCCGCAGATGACGCAGCTCCTGCGCAGGAACGGGATCTCCCTGTGGGTGATCCCCGGTCCGGGTCAGATGTGGCGCAACCTCGGGTTGTTCTCCGACGCCGTCTCGGCGATCGGGCGGTTCCACATCTCCTTCGGCTACGAGCCGATGGCGATGATCACGCGCATGCCCGAGCTGGACAGCTCGCTCGCACTGCGCGAGCTCGGCGCGCACTTCCGCGACCCGGCGACGACGATCGCCGACACGCTCGCCTCGTTCCGCGCCCTCGGGCTCCTCCCCCCGGCGGGCTCGTGACCTGACCCGCGGGCGGCGCTGTGGCCCGCCCGTGATCGTCGGTGGTCGCCGAGCGGGATCTTGACACCCTTCTGACCCAAACACCTGTTCGGATTCTCTACAATCGAACCTATGTTCGTGACCGACGAGATGCCCGATGCGGAGGCGTTCGGGCAGCTCTCCGGGCGGGAGGCGGAGGCCGTCCTGTGGGACCTCGAGCAGCAGCGCCGCCGCCTGGAAGCGGTCACGTTGCGCCTGCTCGGTGCCGTCGACCGTTCCGGCGCGTTCCGCGACGACGGGCATGCCACCGTCGGCAACTGGGCGCGAGGCATCACGAACTGGACGGGAGCAGAGACCGCGGCGCGCTGC
>CAZQEJ010000232.1:0-2458 GCA_964592165.1 uncultured Ilumatobacteraceae bacterium
TGCTCGAGTGCGACATCGTCATGAAGGGCGGGATCACCTCGGGGGTGGTCTACCCGAGCGCCGTCGTCGGCCTCGCCGAGCGGTACCGCCTGCGCAGCGTCGGCGGTGCGTCCGCGGGGGCGATCGCCGCCGCTGCCGCCGCGGCCGCCGAGCACAACAGGGACGGGGGCGGCTTCGAGGCGCTCGCCGCACTGCCCGAGGAGCTCGCAACCGACCTCGGCGGCCTGTTCCAACCAGCCGACGATCTCGCGCCGATCTTCGATCTCGCCTTCGACGCCAAGTCCGCCGGGTCGGTGCCCTGGCGACGCGTCGTCGCGCTGGTCGCCGGGCGGTGGTCGTGGCCGGTCGTCGCCGCCCTCGTCGTCATCCTCGCCGGCGCGATCGCCCTGTTCTGGGTCGATGTGTGGGCCGGGCTGTTCGGGCTCGCCGTCTGGCTCCTCGCCGTCGTCGCCGTCGTCGCGCTCGCCGGGCGTCGGGCGGTCGTCGTCGCCCGGCGGACCCTCGTCCTGCTCGACGCGAACAACTTCGGCTTCTGCGACGGGAACACCCCGACCACTGGGCGCCCGGCCACACCGAAACCACTCACGCAGTGGCTCGACGACCTGTTCAGCCGTCTCGCCGGACTGCCCGCCGATGAGCCGCTCACGTTCGGGCACCTGTGGGGTCCGCAGGCGGTCGACGCCTATCGCGACGCGCTCGAGCGCGGCGAGCACCTCCCCCCGGCGCGCGAGGTGGTCGCCGCCCGGCGGATCGACCTGCGGATGATGGGGACGAACGTCTCGATGGCCCGTCCCCACACGCTCCCCTTCGACGCGCGCAACTACCTGTGGTGCGACGACTGCCTCGCCCGGTACTTCTCCGCACCGGTGCGCCAGGTGATGCGCGACTGCCCCTCGGGTGGACATCCCGATGGTGGTCTGCGCTGCCCGGTGCACGGCAGCGAGCTGTGGCGGGTACCCGCCGCGCCCGATCTGCCGGTGGTCGTCGCCGTGCGGATCAGCCTCAGCTTCCCCGTGCTGTTCAGCGCGGTGCCTCTGCACACGATCGACCGGTACCGCCAGAGCGGCAAACAGGACGTGCGCATCTGCTGGTTCGCCGATGGCGGGATCAGCAGCAACTTCCCCATCCACCTGTTCGACGAGATGTGGCCGACGCGCCCGACGTTCGGGATCTCCCTCGGGCCACAGCACCCCGACTTCCCGGCGATGGTCTACCGCCCGACCACGCCCGCCGCGGGCATCCACCTGCGCATCGCCCCGATCGACACGCTCGCCGCCTTCCTCCACGGGATCCTCGACACGATGCAGAACTGGGCGGACGCCCTCCAGCGCACGCAGCCCGGCTACCGCGACCGGGTCGTCGAGATCCGCACCGCGGACTCCGAGGGAGGGATGAACATCGCGATGACCGCGGCGCAGATCCGCAACCTCGCGGCGCGCGGCGCGGAGGCCGCGACCGAGCTCGCCGACTTCGACTTCGACGAGCACCAGTGGGTCCGCTACCGCTCAGCGATGTCTCAGATGGCCAACGTGTTCGAATCGATGCACGCGGCGTGGACCGACCCCCACGTCCCTGTCGAACGCCTCCTCGACGACGCGTGGCAGCCGGGCGCCTACCGGCCGGCGAGTGCCGCCTGGCGCAGCGCCGATGCCTCGGCGACGCGCTCACTCATCGACACGATCCAGCGCTGGGAGGAGCTCGGTCATCCCGCCCGGCGGAGCAACCCGCCGCGGCCCAGCCCGGAGATCCGGATCACCCCCCGGGCGTAGCGCGCCGGTCCGCGGCGCGACCCTCAGGGGCCGTCGAGCGCGTCGAGAATCCTCTTCTTCGCCGCGGTGTACGCCTCACGGCAGATGGCAGCGAACGGCGCCGACCCCTCGCGCACCGCACGGACGACGTCGAGGTCCGCGTCGGCCGGGCCGGAGGGGAGCTGGGCCCCGGTGACGATCATCGCCACTGCCCGGGACACGAGCAGGCAGGCCTGGCGCCGGGCCTCGGGAAGGCCGTCGCGGTTGAGGCCGAGGATGTCGATCGTGATCCGACCCTGTTCGGAGATCCCGATGACCAACCCGGTGTCGGGATCGAAGCGCAGGTGCAGCGCCGGGTCGTCGCTCTCCAACCACGGGTTGAGCAGCGCCGGGTGCTCGCCGGCGACCTCCTCCGGGGTCGTCGCCCACACGTCGTCGAGCGTGGGGAACAGGTCCGACTTCCCCGTCAGCCGCCCGCTCGCCGCGTCACCGGCCCGGCGGTTGCAGGCGGCGCACGACGGCAGCAGGTTCTGCGGGTCGTAGGCGAGCCAGAAGTACCCGGGGTGGGCGACGGTCGCCCCGTCGCGCACGACCTTCACCGGCTTGCCATCCAGCCGCCGGACCCGTGCCTTGGGGCGGTAGTGCTCCACGTCGCCCTTGCGCTGACCGGCGGCGAGGGGGAGCTCGCAGTAGGCGCACTTGCCCCACGA
>CAZQEJ010000233.1:0-2448 GCA_964592165.1 uncultured Ilumatobacteraceae bacterium
CGACGACGACCGCCTTCACGTCGAAGTCCTTGACCAGGCTCCAGGCCAACTGGCGGGCAAAGCCCTGCAGCTCGTCCGGCGGGCGGTTGCCGTAGGGGTACCGGCCGGTGTCGCCGATGTAGACGAGATCCTCGTGGGGGAGCAGGTCGATCATCGCCCGGGCGACGGTCAACCCGCCGAACCCGGAGTCGAACATCCCGATCGGCCGGTCCATCGATCGTTCAGGTTAGGCACGCAGTGGTGCGCCCGGCCCGTTCATCGGGGAGCGGTCAGGGCGAGGAAGTCGTCGCGGGCGACGTCCCGCCCGACCTGCGTCCCGTCCGGGAGCGGGATCTTGATCGGTTCTCCGCCGATCGTCAGGCGGACCTGCCCGATCCCCGGGTACTCGGTGATCGTCAGCACGAGCTGCCCGACACCGAGGATCTGGTCGGCGGCGGCGACCTCGGAGAACGTAGGGGCGAGATCGATCGTCGCCACCCCACCAGAGAGGGACACGCCGGTCACGGTGCCGGCGGCGACCACGCTGCGCCACCCCTCGGTGGTCGTCTCCTCCTCCGTCGGACCAGCCGCGATGGCGTCGATCAACTCCGCGTAAGGAGCGCCGAGCTCGAGCATCCGTTCGGCGGGCACGAGCTGGCCGGCACCGATGTACCAGACGAGGTACGCGGTGTGGATCGTGCCGGCGAGCGATGTGGACGTCTCGGCTGCGGTCCCCGTCGGCGCGGCGAGCATCGGGGGCAGCTTGGCCTGCTCCACCGGCCGGGCCCGCTTGTCGGTGGGCAACCCGCACCCCGCCCCGAGCGTAAGCAGTGCACCGACGGCGAGCACGTCGAACCGAACCGCCGCCCTCATCATCCGTTCCTCGGCAGTTCGGTGGCGAAGCGCGCTCCCCCGCAGGGCGAGTCCTCGACCCACACGCTGCCCCCGTGGAGACGGACGTGCTCCTCGACGAGGGCCAGGCCGAGTCCGGTCCCCGGCGGGCGATCCGGGGTGTTCGCCGCCCGGCCGCGGTGGAAGCGGCCGAAGATCGCCTCCCGCTCCTCGGCGGCGACACCCGCGCCGCAGTCGTCGACGTACAGCCGGAAGCGCTCCGGGCCCGCCGCGGTGGCGATCAGCGCGGTCGGTCCCCCGCCGTAGTTCACGGCGTTGACGAGCAGGTTGGTGACGACCCGTTCGATCCGCCGCCGGTCGAGGGCGACGATCGGCGGCTGGAGATCGACGCTGACGATCCCGCTCGGCAGCTGCAGCTCGGTGACGACCCCGGCGAGCAGCTCACCGATGTCGACCGGTTGGCGGTCGAGCTCGACCGCGCCGGCATCGAAGCGGGAGATCTCGAGCAGTTCGAGGACGAGGCGGCGCAGGTGGTCGACGCGCTCCTCGACGAGTTCGAGGGCGACGCGTCGCCGCTCGGGATCCTCCGAGCGGCGGGCGAGGCTGACCGCAGAGGTGATCGCCGTCAGCGGGTTGCGCAGCTCGTGGCTGACGTCGGAGCTGAAGCGGGTCTCCCGGGCGATGCGCGCTTCCAACCCGGCGGCCATGTCGTTGAACGCGCTGATCAGCGGGCGCAGCTCACGATCGGGGGAGGACAGCCGGGTGTGCAGGTCACCGGCGCTGATCGAGCGGGCCGCCCCGGCGATGTCCCCCAGCGGGCGGATCACCCGGCCGGCGACCCACCAACCCGTCGCGGCGGCGACGAGGCTCGTCCCTCCCGCGGCCACGGCGAGGATGATCGTCAACGTGCGCAGCGTGCGGGCCAGCTCGGTGAGCGGGGCAAGCTCGTAGTAGCGGGCATCGACCGCGGGGACGGCGACGCCGGTGGCGATGTACGTCGTCTTTCCCCGGCGGATCCGCTGCACCGCGGCAGGGACCTCGTGGAGGAGGTCGACGAGCGACGCGGGGACGTCGTCCTCACCGACCTCGATCGTCGCCGCGTACCACTGCCCGCCGTAGCGCAGCAAGGGGCGCGCTGGAGTCGACGCGTCGAGAGTGACGAGCAGCTGGTGGAGGTCCGCGCCCGGCGAACCGAGCACGGAGCGGACGACGGTCGCGTTGGCGATCGCCTGGCGCACGGCCGACTCCTGGCGCTGGTTGAGGAGCACCCGGCGGGAGATCTGGAACGTGAGCACGGCGAGCACGAGGGAGAGGACCAGTCCGAGCAGCGCGTAGGCCATCGCCGCCCGGGCACGCAGGCCGGGCCGCCGCCGGGGGGTGGCGTTCAGCGGCGGACCACCTTGTACCCCAGGCCGCGCACGGTCTGGACGATCGCCGGGTGCGCGGGGTCGGACTCCACCTTGGTCCGCAGGCGGCGGATGTGCGCGTCGACGAGGCGCCCGTCGCCGGCGTGGTCGTAGCCCCACACCTCTTCCAGCAAGCGGTCGCGGCTGAGGAGGACGTTCGCGTTCTGGGCGAGGTAGCACAGCAGGCGGAACTCGGTGCGGGTCAACGTGA
>CAZQEJ010000234.1:0-2393 GCA_964592165.1 uncultured Ilumatobacteraceae bacterium
CCACCCGGCGGCGTAGCCGTCGACATGGCCGGCGTCCCGGCCTTGATCGTAGATCGCCTGCGTCGAGGAGTCCCACGAACCCGGCCCGGGAAGGGCGACCGGACGGTCGGCGAGGGGGATGTCGCGCAACACACGGGGCATCAGATGTACTCCCCGCCCGCGTCGCCGCCCGCCCGGCTGAGAACGAGCTTGCCGTCTTCTTCCATCTTGCGCGCGCAGCGGACGATCTCTTGCTGCGCGGCCTCGACGTCGGTCCGGCGGACCATGCCCAGGGACGAGGCGAACTCGGCGACGTCCTCCGCGGCACGCTTGGACAGGTTGCGCTCGATCTTCTCCCGCAGGGTCGGGGTCGTGTCCTTCAACGACAGCGCGATCGTCTTGGTGTCCGCCTGGCGGAGCAGTTCCTGCAAGCCGCGATCGTCGATCGAGCCGATGTCCTCGAAGACGAACATCAACTCGCGCACCGCGCCGGCGAGGTCGGGGTCGGCTCGCTCCAGATCACCGAGCACCGACTTCTCCGTGTCCCTACCCACGGAGTTGAGCAGTTGGGCGAGCGGCTTGATCCCGCCCTTGGTCGTGCTCGTCTCCTGCACCGTGGTCTTCGACCCGACACGGCGGACGAGTGCGGCTTCGACCTCGGCGACGATCAGCGGGTCGATCAGATCGAGCTTCGCGTAGCGCTCGGCGACATCGGCACGCAACTCGACGGGAAGGCCTTCGATGACGAAGCCGGCCATCGCCAGGGGGAGGTGGGCGAGGACCAGGGCGATCACCTGAGGATGCTCGGAGGCGAGGTAGGACACGATCTGCTCCGGGCGCCGATGACGCAGGAACTGGAAGGGGATCGTGCTCGTCGTCGCCATGATCTGCTCGAGGATCGTCTCTGCGTCGGCCCCGTGGCTCCGGCGGAGCAACTCGCGGGCCCGCTCCAGGCCCCCGTTGACCGCACAGGCATGGGCGACGGCCTCGTCACGCAACCGCTCCAGCAGCGCCGAGACCTCCCCCGCGGGTACCTGGTCGAGGTCCTTGACCTCGCGGATGATCGCCTCGACCTCTGGCTGGGAGAAGTGGGCGAGGACCTTGGAGCCGACCTCGTTGCCGAGCGCGGCGATGATCACGGCGACCTGCCGGGCACCGGGGAACGGGTTGTCGAAGTCGTAGGCGACACGCCGGTTGCTCACGGGACCCTTCCCTCGGGAGCGTTCACTTCGTCATCCACGCGGAGAGCAGCGAGGCCAGCGATTCGGGGTTCTCCTCCAGGATCCGTTCCAGGTCCGCCTTGATCTCCTCCATCGCTTCCCGCTCGGCAGCCGGGTCGGGCCCAGCGATCACAGGGACCGCCTCGGTCTGCTCACCGGCGTCCTTGCGCTTCTTCGCCTTCTTCGCCTTCTTCGTCCCGTCACCCATCGGTCCCGCCGCGCTCGCCGGGAGGCCGAGGAGCGTGGGGTCGGCGGCCGCCGCGGCGAGCGCCGCGGCGATCCGCTCGCGCTTTGCCTTACGCCGGCGGCGCATCCGCCCGCCGATGATCACACCCAGTGCGCCGACGACGGCGGCGACGACGACGAACAGCGGGCTGATCCCGCTCGGCGGGACGGCCACCGGGTCGGTGACCAATCCGTCGTCAGCCCCCGTCCCACTGCCGTCCCCACCGGGCGCCTCCGTCGCCGGCATCGCCCCCTCGACGACGGTGATCGAGTCGCCGCGTTCGTCGTCGAGGTTCGCCGCCGAGCGGACGGCAGCTTCGACCTGATCAGTGGTCAGCGAGGAATCAGCCGCCAACGGGGGGATGACCACCGCGATCCCCAGTCGCTTGATCGAGGGGGTGGTCTGGTTCGTCTTGGTCACGATCTCCCCACCGTTGGCGTAGGTGATGGTGTCCTTGCTCGACTCATAACTGCCGTCGCCGCCGCCCGCCCCGACGTCGGATGGGCCTCCGTCGACGCCGGCGACGCCGCCCGGGGCGGGCCCGGTGCCCTGCCACGTCTCGGTCGAGTGTTCCTCCGCAGTGGGCACGTTGGCGTCCGGGTCGAGCTGGCGGGATTCGACCGACTTGGTCGAGAAGTCGAGCTCGGCGTTGACCTTCACCGAGGCCTGGTTCGACCCGGTCATCGTGCGCACCAGCGCGGTCAGGCCCTGCTCCATCGCCGAGGTGAACTGCTGGGTGACCTCCAGGGCGGACGAGCTCCCGGCGCTGATCCCGTCGCTGCCGGCGGACTTGAGCAACTTGCCGTCGGTGGAGGCGATCGTCACGTTGTCCACGGTCAACCCGGGGACGGAACTGGCCATCAGGTTGGCCACGGTGTCCACCTCGGCCTGGGTCAACGGGCGGCGCGGGCGGACGAGCACCGACGCGGTCGGCTTGTCCACCGGCTGGGTGTCCCGGCCGACGAACA
>CAZQEJ010000235.1:0-2093 GCA_964592165.1 uncultured Ilumatobacteraceae bacterium
TGGTCGGCCCTCCCGGCTACATCCGGGAGAAGCTCGCCGCGTACAAGGAAGCGGGGGTGACGACGCTGTCGATCAATCCCGTCGGCGGCGACCCGGTACGCACCGTGGAGACCTTGCGCGAGCTGATCGACGGCTGACCGTCGCTCGGTCGCGGCCCCAAACCCTGCCCAGATCCGCCTCGCTGGCGCGTTCTGCCCGGACGCCACCCACCAGGGATCGATCTGGGCAGGATCGGCGCGCGCCGGTCCACGTCAGCGGCGAGCGGGGCGGACGAGGCGACCGGGGCGTGCCTCGGGATCGTGGGTGCCGTCGGTGACGATCGGCGTGCCGTTGACGAGCACGTGGCGGATCCCGGCCGGCTGGTCGGCGGTGAGCCGCTCGGAGCCGGCGGGGAAGTCGGCGACACGCCGCAGCGGCCCCGGGGCGACGGTCTGCGGGTCGAACACGACGACGTCGGCCCACGCCCCCGGCACGAGCCGGCCGCGGTCGGTGATCCCGAAGATGTCCGCCTGCTGGGAGGTCAGCCGGCGGATCGCCTCCGGCATCGGCAGCAGGTTGCGGTCGCGCACCCAGTTACCCAGGTAGTCGGTCGCCTGCGGTGCGTCGCAGAGCTGGCCGACGTGGGCCCCGGCGTCGGACAGGCCGAGCGCGCAGTGCTCCTCGAGGAGCAGCTTGCCGACCTCGGTCGGGTCGTCGTTGGCCAGCGCGCAGCCGACGCGGATCGTCGGTTCGGCTGCGGCGAGGTCCATCAACGTGTCGAACGGGCTCGCCCCCTTTTCGCGGGCGATGTCCTCCAGGCGCCGCCCGGCGAGCGCCGGATCGGCAGACTCGGAGATCTCATAGGTCTCCCAGCGCGGTGCCCCGAAGGCCAGACCCTCCCAGCCCTTCAACGCCTCCGCCCGCCACTGCGGATCGGCATACGCCGCCCGGCGTGGCTCCTGGGTCCCGGCCATCAGTTCGGCGAAGCGTGGGTTGACGTTGAGGGTGAACGGATCGGTCATCGACATCGAGAAGCGCAGCGGACGGGGGGAGACCTGCGGCCACACCTGCGCGCCCTGTGCCCAACCCTCACGGTTGAGGGCGACGGAGCGGTCGTGCCCCCCGGAAGGCACGGTGAGCAGCGCGGTGTAGGTGAACGGGACGCCGACCTTCGGTTGCATCTCGTACAGCTGGGCGATGCTGACCTGCTCTCCCGGAGTGAACGCGGCCACGCCCCGGCCATCGGCGCCGAGGGTGGCGAGCAACGCGTCGATCTCCTCCCGAGTGGCGAAGCGGCTCGGCACCGGCTTGCCGTCGGCCCCGCGATGGGTGATCGCGAAGCTCGTGGCGAAGCCCATCGCCCCGGCGTCCATCGCCTCCGCCAACGTCGCTTGCATCGCCGCGATCTCCTCGGCGGTCGCGGCGCGTTCGTAGGCGTCGTCGCCCATCACGAACAGGCGGAGCGCGGTGTGGCCGATGTACGCCGCGTAGTTCAGGCCGAGCCCGCCGCGCTCGACCGCGGCGAGGTACTCGGGGAACGTGGAGAACTCATCCCAGGGCACACCAGCGGCCAGCGCGGCGACGTCCATGTCCTCGACGTTCTCCAACGTGCGGGCGACGAGGCCGACGTGCTCGGGGCGGGTGGGGGCGATGGAGAACCCGCAGTTGCCGGCGATCACCGTGGTCACCCCGTGGTAGCACGACGGGGTCAGCGCCGGGTCCCAGAACACCTGGGCGTCGTAGTGGGTGTGGATGTCGATGAACCCAGGGGCGACGACGCACCCGGTGGCGTCGAGCTCCCGTTCACCGCTCAACCCTTCGCCGACGGCGCTGACCCGCCCGCCGTCGATCGCCACGTCGGCGACGACGCCGGGGGCGCCGGTGCCGTCGACGACCAGACCGCCGCGGACAACGAGCTCATGGGTGTCGCTCATCTCGGACCTCTCCCTCTCCGACCTGCCGTCATTCTCCCCCGGCGGGCGGTCCTGAGTGTTACCGGCGCCGGGGGCGATCCCCGGCGGGGCCAGCGCGTACGGTGAGCCCGACCCGCCAGGAACCGACGAGGGGGCACCGATGACCGACCGGCTCACGATGGAGATCGACGGCCCGATCGC
>CAZQEJ010000235.1:2103-2318 GCA_964592165.1 uncultured Ilumatobacteraceae bacterium
AACCCGGACAAGCACAACGCGTTCGACGACGAGATGGACGCGGCCCTGTTCGGCTTCCTCGGCGAGCTGAAGAGCCGACCCGACGTGCGCGCCGTGATCTGGCGCGGCGAGGGCAAGTCGTGGTCGTCGGGACGGGACGTGGGCTCGATCGGGACGAACAAGACGGAGATGACCCACCACGAGCTGATGCGCCGGGGGATCCGCGGCATCCAGCA
>CAZQEJ010000236.1:0-538 GCA_964592165.1 uncultured Ilumatobacteraceae bacterium
GAACCGCGGCCGGCGCAACGTGGCGATCGACCTCAAGGATCCCGATGGCCGCGAAGCGGTGCTCGGCCTCGTCGAAGCGGCCGATGCGCTCCTCGAAGGCTTCCGTCCAGGGGTGATCGGGCGGCTCGGGCTGGGGCCCGATGTGCTCCTCGCGCGCAACCCGAAGCTCGTCGTCGGGAGGATGACCGGCTGGGGTCAGGACGGCCCGTACGCCCAAGCCGCCGGGCACGACATCAACTACATCGCCCTCGCCGGGGCGCCCGCCCATATCGGGCGCGCCGGGCAGGCGCCGGTCCCGCCGTTGAACCTCGTCGGTGACTTCGGCGGCGGAGGGATGTTCCTCGCTCTCGGGGTCGTCTGCGCGATCCTCGAGGCGTCGCGCAGCGGGCAGGGCCAGGTCGTCGACGCGGCGATGGTCGACGGCGCGGCGACGTTGATGACCATGTTCTGGGCGTTCATGAACGGCGGTGCGTTCGACGCGGAGCACCGGGGCACGAACCTGCTCGACAGCGGCGCCCACTTCTACGACGTGTTCGAG
>CAZQEJ010000236.1:548-2251 GCA_964592165.1 uncultured Ilumatobacteraceae bacterium
CTCCATCGGGGCCATCGAGCCGCAGTTCTACGCCGAGCTGCTCCGCCTCACCGGACTCGACGGCGACGCGCAGTTCTCCCGCCAGCTCGACCACGCCGCCTGGCCGGCGCTGAAGGAGCGGCTCGCCGCGGTGTTCCTGACCAAGAGCCGTGACGAGTGGTGCGCCCTGATGGAGCACACCGACGTGTGCTTCGCCCCGGTGCTGACGATGCCAGAAGCCGCCCGCCACCCGCACAACGTCGCCCGGCACACGTTCGTCGAGCACGACGGGCGGATGCAACCCGCCCCCGCGCCGCGCTTCAGCCGCACCCCCGGGGCGATCTCCCGCCCCGCGGCATACCCCGGCCAGCACACCGCCGAGGTCCTCGCCGACTGGGGGTTCGACCAGGAGCGGATCGACGCCCTGCTCGCCTCCGGCGTGGCTCGCCAGGCCTGATCGGCGACTCATGGCGACGCTGGTCTGCTTCCACGCCCACCCCGACGACGAGGCGATCGCCACCGGGGGGACGATCGCCCGCGCCGCCGCCGAGGGGCACCGCGTCGTGCTCGTCGTCGCCACCGGCGGCGAATGGGGCGAGATCCCCGCCGACCTGGCCCCCGGGGAGACGCTCGTCGAACGCCGCCGCGCCGAGGTCGACGCGTCGGCGGCGGTGCTCGGCATCTCCCGCGTTGCCTGGCTCGGCTACGCGGATTCGGGGATGACCGGCTGGGAGCAGAACGACCTCCCCGGAGCGTTCATCCGTGCCCCACTGGAGGAAGCGGCCGGGCGTCTGGCGGCGATCCTGCGCGAAGAGGACGCGGAGGTGCTCACGGTCTACGACTGGCACGGCAACTACGGTCACCCGGACCACATCCGCGTCCATCAGGTGGGGCATCGGGCGGCAGCGCTGGCCCGCACCCCACGGTTGTTCGAGGCGACGATGAACCGCACGGAGATCATCCGCAGCATCGCCCGGGTCGCCGCCCTGACCGGGCCGGGCGCACCACCCACCGAGGATCCCGGCGTGGAGGGACCATCGGACGACGGTAACCCGATGGGGATGGAGGAGCACGAGATCACCCTCGCAGTCGATGTGCGCGGCTACATCGGTCGCAAGCGTGAAGCGCTCCTCGCCCACCGCAGCCAGGTCAGCGATGTGTCCTTCTTCGCCACGATGCCGCCGGAGCGGTTCGCCGAGGCGTTCGGCACGGAGTGGTACATCGAGGTCGGGATCACTCCGCCGGGGGTCCCGATCCCGGGGTGGTTCTGGTGAGCCTGGTCCGTCTCGTCCGCCATGGGCGCGCCGCGGCCGGGTGGGAGCAGCTCGACCCACCGCTCGACGACGTCGGCAGGGCGCAGGCCGCGGCGATGGCCGACCGCCTCGCCGCCGTCGGGCCGCTGCCGATCCTGACCAGCCCCCTGCTGCGTTGCCGGCAGACCGCGGCCGTGCTCGCCGAGCGGTGGGGGTTCGAAGCGGTCGTCGAACCGGCGGCCACAGCGATACCCTCGCCGGAGGGTGCCTCCGTCGCCGAGCGGGTCGAGTGGCTGAAGGTGGCGATGGCCGGGACGTGGTCGGCGCTCGACCGGCGCTACCGAGACTTCCGTGACGGTATCGTCGAGCGGATCACCGCGATCGACGAGGACACCGTCATCGCCAGTCACTTTGTCGCGATCAACGCGCTGATCGGAGCGGCGATCGGAGACGACCGGCTCGTCGTGCGCC
>CAZQEJ010000237.1:0-2210 GCA_964592165.1 uncultured Ilumatobacteraceae bacterium
GTGGAACCGGACCCGCTTGGCTGTCGTGGTCGTCATGGCTCCATCATGCGCCCGGGGCGTCCTAACGTTCACCCGATGACCGTCAGAACCGAGCACATCGGGCGCACGCTGGTCGTCACCATCGACCGACCTGAAGCACGCAACGCCGTGGACGGCCCGACCGCGACGGCGTTGTACGACGCGTTCCGCACCTTCGACGGCGACGACGGCGCGGACGTGGCGGTCCTCACCGGAGCGAACGGGACGTTCTGCGCGGGAGCCGACCTGAAGCAGATCGGGCGCGGCCAGGGCAACCGGGTGGAGAGCGACATGGCCATGCCCGGCCCGCTCGGCTGCACCCGGCTGCTTCTCGGCAAACCGGTGATCGCCGCGGTCGAGGGATACGCGGTCGCCGGTGGGCTCGAGCTCGCCCTGTGGTGCGACCTGCGCGTCGCCGCCCGCGACGCGGCGTTCGGGGTGTTCTGCCGGCGGTGGGGTGTCCCCCTCCTCGACGGCGGCACCGTCCGCCTCCCGCGCCTGATCGGGCACAGCCGGGCGTTGGACATGATCCTCACCGGCCGGCCGGTGAGCGGCCAAGAGGCGCTCGACTTCGGGCTGGCCAACCGCCTCACCGAACCCGGGGCGGCGCGCGCCGGAGCGCTCGAGCTCGCCGGACAGCTCGCTGCGTTCCCCCAGAACTGCCTGCGCAGCGACCGGTTGTCGAGCTACGAGCAGTGGGGCCTCCCGCTGGGCGACGCCCTCGCCCGGGAGACCGTGCACGGCCTGGGGACGATCCGCTCCGGGGAGACGATCGCCGGCGCGGCGCGCTTCGCCGGTGGCCAAGGCCGCCACGGGCAGTTCTGACCCGCCCACCGCAGGAATCGCTCAGGTCGGGTCGCCGAAGCACACCCCGAGGTCCCGCCCGGCGAGGATCGTGTCGCAGTCGAGGGGCACCTGGCGCAGGCTGCGCACCGCGGCCTCGAGCGGCACGTACTTCACCGTCGGCTCGTCGAGGGCGACCATCACCGAGCGCAGCCCGGCCTCCAGGGCGCGTACCGCGGCGGCGCCGAAGCGCAGGCCGAGGAGGCGGTCGAGCGACGTCGGCGTGCCGCCGCGCAACAGATGACCGAGAACGACACAGCGCGCTTCCTTGCCGGTCATCGCTTCCAGCTGGGCGGCGACCTGCTCGCCGATCCCGCCGAGCCGTTCCGCTTGTCCGACGGCCTTGCCGCGCACCGACAGCGTCCCGCCGACCGGCCGCGCCCCCTCGGCGACGACCACGATCGAGTGGTGGGCGCCTTGTTGGTCACGGTGCCGGATGACCTCGACGACCGGCTCGAGGGAGAAGGGGATCTCCGGGATGAGGATCGCGTGGGCCGAGGCGGCGATCCCCGCGTTGAGCGCTATCCACCCCGCGTACCGGCCCATCACCTCGACGACGAAGACGCGGCTGTGCGAGGCGGCGGTGGAGATCAAGCGGTCGATGCACTCGGTGGCGAAACCGACCGCGGTGTCGAAGCCGAACGTCTGGTCCGTCTCCTGCAGGTCGTTGTCGATCGTCTTCGGCACGCCGACGACACGCAGGCCGGCATCGGCCAGGCGCTGGCCGATCGACAGCGTGCCGTCGCCGCCGATCGTGATCAGGGCGTCGATCCCGGCGGCGGCGAACGTGCTCAGCAGTTCAGCGGTACGGTCGATCTCGACCCAGCTCCCGTCGGGGCGGAGAACGGGGAACGCGGTCGGGTTGCCCCGGTTCGTCGAGCCGAGGATCGTCCCCCCGAGGTGGGCGATGCCACGCACCGTCTCCTCGGTCAGCGCGACCAGCCCCGCGTCGTGATCTGCGCCGTAGTGCTCCGGGTAGAGCATCCCGTTGAACCCGTCGCGGACTCCGACGACGTCCCAGCCGCGGCGACGGGCGGCGAGCGTCGCGGCACGGATCACCGCGTTGAGCCCCGGGGCGTCGCCCCCACCGGTGGAGATGGCGATCTTCATCCGCGGTTGACTAGCACGCGTCCGGGGTGACGGGGTGCACTGCGATGCCGGCCGCTTCGTCAGGCGTCCCCCGCGGAGCTGATCCCGGCCTCGTCGAACGTGGCCATCTCGCCGAGGATCGCCGCCGCAGCGCGCACGATCGGGATCGCCAGAGCTGCGCCGCTCCCCTCCCCGAGGCGCATCCCCAGATCGAGCAACGGCCGCAGACCGAGTGCCTCGAGGGCGGCGTCGGTGGCCGG
>CAZQEJ010000238.1:0-2156 GCA_964592165.1 uncultured Ilumatobacteraceae bacterium
AGTTGACGGTGCACTACCAGCCGAAGGTCGAAGCGACGACCCGGCGCGTCGTCGGGGTCGAAGCGCTCGTGCGCTGGGAGCACCCGGGAAGGGGACTGCTCCACCCCGGGTCGTTCCTGCCGGCGATCGAGCACACCGAGCTGATCCGCCCCGTGACCGACTTCGTCCTGGAGACCGCGCTCGCCCAGGCCGCGACATGGCGACGGCAGGGCTGGGACATCCCGGTCGCGGTGAACCTCTCGGCGCGCACCGTCGGCGATGGTCATCTTCCCGGGCGGGTCGGCCGTCTCCTGCGTGACCATGGCTTGCCCGCCCGGGCGCTGGAGCTCGAACTGACGGAGAGCGCGGTGCTGGCCAACCCGCAGCGTGCCGCACAGGTGCTCGCCGACCTCCACGGCATGGGAGTCCACCTGGCGATCGACGACTTCGGCTCGGGCTACGCGTCGGTCTCCTACCTCACCCAGTTCCCGATCGACGTCTTGAAGGTCGATCAGCAGTTCGTCCGGCCGCTCCTCGACGACGCGAAGGCGGCGTCGATCGTCGAGTTCACGGTGGGCCTGGGCCGCACGCTGAACCTCGTGATCGTCGCCGAAGGGGTCGAGAGCGAGGAGATCGCCGACGCTCTCGGCGATCTCGACTGTGACGTCCTCCAGGGGTACGGGATCTGCCCTCCTGCAGCCGCCGCCGATCTCGTCCCGTTCCTCGAGCGCTGGGCGCTGTCCCTCGCGGAGTTGGTCTGATGCGGCCTTCGCTGCTCGCCGCGGCGCTCGCCGGTGCACTCGGCGCGACCGGCATGCTCGCCACCGGGTGCAGCTCGCCGGAGGCCACGGCCGAGATCCCCGTGCTGTTCACCACCAACCTCGACTCAGGCGCGGCGGTGCCTCCGATCCTCGCTGATCGTGCCGATGTGCTCGACGCGGCCGATCTCCGCCTGACCCTGGAGGAGCTGTTCGGAATACACGGCGTGCTCGCCCAGGGGATGATGCGCGCCGGTGGCCAAGAGCGCGCCCTCGACCCCTGGCTGGAAGCGCTGGCCAGCAACAACGCGGAGCTGGCGGGCACTGTAGGGCTGGTCTTCGGGCCCGACGCGGCACACGCCTTCGACCAGCTGTGGTCGTACCAGGCGCAGTTCCTGCTCGACTACGCCGCCGCCACCGACGACGGCGACCGGGCCGCAGCGCGTGCCGCACTCGCCGGCCTCGGCGACTTCGGGCAGGACCTCCCCGCGATGCTCGTCACCGCCTCCCAGGGGGCAGTTCCCGCTGACGACCTCGTCCGTGCGCTCGATGTGCACATCCGGTCGCAGATCCAGCAGTACGACTCGATCTCCCGTGGGGCGTTGGCCGAGGCGCTCGCCGCCCAGACGGACGATCGCGGGGCCCTGGCGGAGATCGCCATCGTCCTCGCCCGGGCGATCGCCGTGCAACAGCCGGCGGCCTTCCCGGGCGATGTGGACGACCCCCGGGTCACCAGTGGGTCATCCGCCGCGCTGCGCATGACGGCCTTCGTCGATGGGATCCTCGACACGCTCGTCGCCGGCGGGGTGGTGGCCTGGAGCGACCCCCTCACCCGGCTTGCCACGGCCGCCGGGTTGTCCGTGAGGGGCATCGACCCGTTCGCCACCGATCCCGCGCCGCTCGCCGAGCTCTTCCTCGCCGGGATCGAATCACCAACCGCGGAGCAGGACCTCGACGCCAACGACCTGGCCACGCTCACCCAGCGACTCTCCCCGGCGGATTTCGTCCTCGGCAGCGTGCCCCCCACGCTGCGTGCCGCGTATGCGTCGGCCTACCGCCTGGCCCGAGCGACGGTCGGTCACTGACGGTGAGCTGCGCCGGAACGGTCCGGTCACCGGGTCGGTCCGGCCGGTGAGCACACTGGGGTGATGCACGCCGACAGCGACGAGGTCCTCCCGACGGGCGAAGCACCATCGACGGTCACCACGAGCGGACCGATCACCGGTCGGACGGTCGGCGCAGGAGGCCGGCCCGTCGCCTACTACGGCGGCGTCCCGTTCGCCACCGCGGCCCGCTTCGGTCCTCCCCGCCCACCCGATCCGTGGGACATGCCCCGGCGCTGCGACCATCCCGGAGCAGCGCCGCCGCAACTCACCGGCGGGCTCGACCTGGTCCCGGGGATGGTGCCACAGGCGACGT
>CAZQEJ010000239.1:0-2144 GCA_964592165.1 uncultured Ilumatobacteraceae bacterium
CGATGCCAGACGAGGACGCCGAGCGCGCACCCGGCGACGAGGAGGACCCCGAGCACGAGCTCGGGGACACGCACCTTGGGCGTCGTCGGGGGCAAGCTCGGTCCCTGGCGGTGCACCTCGCGATGGGCCGGACCATGGCGTTCGGCGCCGGGGCGACCGGCATGCGGACGCACCGCTGCGACGTGCGACCCCGCCGCCGTCGTCGATCTCAGCCCCACGATCCCTCCTTCGTCCACCGTGCGCCCGCACCCGCTGCGGGCACCGTTCAGGTGTGCCGGGGACGGTACGAAGTGGAAAACGGGCTGGCCATGATCCGCGTGCCCCAATGACCACCCAGAGTGATCGTCGCTCGCTCAGCGTGCTTTCCCATCCGGGTCGAGGGGTCACCGACCGTCGCGACCGTTGCCCACCTCCACACGGAGCGTGAACGATCCCCCGGCGGTCGCCGCGACCGGCGAATCGCTGACGCGCACGTAGCCTGGCAGCGATGAGGTCGACGATCGCCCCGGCTGTGCTGCCACACGCCAACGAACCCTGCTGGTGCGGGAGCGGGCGCAAGTACAAGCGATGCCACAAGCAGTTCGAGGGGAGGATCCTCCCCGCGGAGCAGACCCCCGGACGGCCCGTCCCGGCAGGCATCCCCCGACCCGACTACGCGGAGACCGGGACCCCCCACCGCGAGGGCGGGACGTTGATCCAATCGGCGGAGACCGTCGACAAGATGCGCCGGGCCGGACGGCTGGCCGCCGACATCCTCCGCCAGGCGGGCGATGCCGTCGCTCCGGGGGTGACCACCGACGAGCTCGACGAACTCGTCCACCGCCTGACGGTGGAGGCCGGCGCGTACCCCAGCCCGCTGAACTACAGCGGGTTTCCCAAGAGCGTGTGCACCTCGGTCAACGAGGTCATCTGCCACGGGATCCCCGACCTGCGCCCGCTCGCCGAGGGGGACATCGTCAACATCGACGTCACCGTGTTCCTCGACGGTGTGCACGGGGACACGAACGCGACGTTCGCCGTCGGGGCGATCGACCCCGTCAGCCGGGACCTGATCCTGCGCACCGAGGAGTGCCTGTGGCACGGGATCGAAGCGGTCCGCCCCGGCCAGCCGACGAGCGACATCGGTAGGGCGATCGAGCAGCACGCGAAGAAGCACCGCCTGGGGGTCGTGCGTGGTTTCGTCGGGCACGGGATCGCCGAGCAGTTCCACACCGACCTGCAGATCCTCCACTACTTCTCGCCCCGCGGGTCGGTGATCATGCGCCCGGGGATGACGTTCACGATCGAACCGATGATCGCCCTGGGGACGGGCCAGCACCGGATCTGGGACGACGGCTGGACCGCGGTCACTGCCGACGGGCGGCGCACCGCCCAGTTCGAGCACATGCTCGTCGTCACCGACGACGGTGTCGACGTGCTCACCGGTGGGCCCGGCGCGGTCTCCCCCACCGCTCCCTGGAACCGCTGACCCGGGACGCGCCCCTCGGGCAACCCACCGGGCCGGCGCGCTCTGGTCGGGCGTGGCGCACAACCCTGCCCAGATCCGTCGAGGTCCGCTCATCGGCCGAGTGAGGAACGGCGCAGCCGTGATCTGGGCAGGGAACCGGCACGGCGAAGGGCCGCGCCGGACCACCTGAGGCGGGCGGTGCTCAGCGCCGCGGCAGGTTCGACGACCACCACTCGACGAGCGGCTCCGCCGTACGCCGGTCGATGCCGTAGGCCGAGGTGACCGCCGCCGCGCACTCCTCCACGGCCCCGTCGCGCAACGCGCCGACGGCCTCGTCGAGCGCGCCGGCGGGCCAGGGGAGCGCAGCGAGCTCCGCTGCGGTGACGCGCAGCGCATGCGCGGACATGCCCGATCCGATGACCCGCGAGGCGAGGACGACGGTCGCCACCGGGCCGGTGAGCACCGCGGCCAGTTCCCATGGAGACACCCCGCCGTCGGGTGTGAGCGAGATCACCGGAACGCACGGCAGGAGAAGGCCGTGCGGATCGGCGACCGCTTCGACGAGGCGGGTCTGGCTGGCGACGAGGACCTTGGGGACGAGGCGCGCCGCGAACCATCCGGCGACCGGCGGCGGCACGGCGGCGAGGTCGACGACCGGCCGGGCGAAGCGCCGCTTGGCGAAGCGGGCCTCGCGCTC
>CAZQEJ010000240.1:0-2091 GCA_964592165.1 uncultured Ilumatobacteraceae bacterium
TGTTCGAGGAGCAGACCCCCGAGATCGAACTGGCCCAGATCGCGGCGGCGAAAGCCTGGCGCGCCACCCGCTACGACCACGGCTTCGGGTGGATCCGTGGTCCGGAGGACTTCGGCGGCCGGAACCTCACCGCAGCGCACGAACGGGCCTATCAGGCTGTCGAAGCGCAGTTCGACACCCCGTCGATGTCGATCTTCGGGATCAGCCTCGGGATGGTCGCCCCCACGATCCTCGCCCACGGCACCGCGGAGGTCCGTGACGCGTACCTCCGCAAGCTCTACCGGGGCGACATGGTCGCATGTCAGCTCTTCAGCGAGCCGGGCGCCGGATCCGACCTCGCCGGTCTGCAGACCAAGGCCGAACGTGACGGCGACGAGTGGGTGCTGAACGGCCAGAAGGTGTGGACGTCGTCCGCTCAGCATTCCGACATCGGCGAGATCATCTGCCGTTCCGATCCCGATCAACCGAAGCATCGTGGCCTCACCGGGTTCGTGGTCGACATGCGCGCGCCGGGCGTGGAGATTCGCCCCCTTCGCCAGATGACCGGCGGCGCGACGTTCAACGAGGTCTTCTTCACCGACGTTCGGGTTCCCGACTCGCATCGCCTCGGCGACGTGAACGGCGGTTGGACCGTCGCGCTCACGACCCTCATGAACGAGCGGGCCTCGATCGGTGCCGGCGGCGGTACCGGCATGGGCCTGCTGTCGCCGCGACGGCTGCGCACGATGCTCGAGCACTTCGGCGTGCGTGACGACCTGGTGATCCGCAACGAGGTCGCCTCCGTCTATGCACATTTCCAGGTCGCCAAGTGGAACGGCCAACGGGGCCTCGACAAGATCAAGGCGGGCGGGCTCCCGGGCCCCGAGATGTCGACCGCGAAGCTGGCGTTGACCAACAACCTTCGTCGCTACAGCGAGTTGATGTCCACGATCCTCGGCCCTCGCATCACCGCGAACACGGGCGAGTGGGGCACCTATGCGTGGTCCAAGTTGTTGTTGGGAGTGCCGGGCATGCGCGTCGCCGGCGGCACCGACGAGGTGATGCGCAACATCCTGGCCGAGCGGGTGTTGGGCCTTCCGAAGGATCCGGGGATCGACTCGACCACGCCCTTCCGCGACCTCCCGCACAACTGAGGGCCGGCCGGGCAGACCGGGCGCCAGACGGGTCGGCGTTCAGGACGCCAGCGGCGCGTTGGTGGGGTCGGGCGCAAGGCCCGCTGCCCAGGCGTCGTCGTCGACGCGCAACTGCGCCACTTCGGGGATGTCGCCGATGCCCATCGCGCGCACCGTCACCAGGCCGCCCACCTCCACCCACTCCGGCAGATCGTCGCTCAGGCCGTGCGCCAGGATCTCCCGCGGACCTGCGGCCTCACACAGCCGCGCCGCGAGGTTGACGGACCGGCCGATGTAGTCGTCGCCCTCGAAGAGCAACACGGTGCCGCCGGCGATGCCCGCGTGGATCTCGAACTCGTCGTCGCGGAAGCGCAACAACAACTCCGCGGTCGCCGCGATCACGGGGC
This sequence comes from uncultured Ilumatobacteraceae bacterium, assembly GCA_964592165.1. Classification (GTDB taxonomy): domain Bacteria; phylum Actinomycetota; class Acidimicrobiia; order Acidimicrobiales; family Ilumatobacteraceae; genus JAWKHV01. The sequence goes on from CAZQEJ010000240.1 coordinate 1,520, forward strand.
CCGGCTCCACGCCGACGAGCATCACGCCATCGCCGAGCCACTTGATGACCCGCACGCCGCGGCGGCCGGTCACATCACGGACCGCGGAACGGAACCTGGTGAGCACTTCGATGGCAGCGTGGGTTCCGTGCTGGTCGGTATACGAGGTGAACCCGCAGACATCAACGAAGGCGAAGACCCGGTAGAGCGACTGTGAGACCTCCACCCATTCGGGGACCGGGCGTTCGACGCCAGTGCCGGTGAGGGGGATCGCGGGGATCTCCTCGGTCGGCGACGACGGGGTCTCGTCCGCGGTGGTCAGGATGCGACGCAGGGCGCGCTCCGCGGCATCGAGGGGCGCCGCTGCCTTCGGGCGCTTCTGTGCCGCGGGGCGGGTGGAACGAGGTGGTGCCATGGGAGGAAGTCGTCGGGGAACGCCTTCCATCGTAGGGACAAAACATACTTTTGCAAGCACCCCGCGATCAGTAGATGTCACACGAGGGGAGCACCCGTCAGGTGAAGAGCGACATCTGCGGGTCGTTCGCCGACTGTCGACGCACGCCGCGCCACGCCAGATCGTCCATGAACGCCCA
>CAZQEJ010000241.1:0-2046 GCA_964592165.1 uncultured Ilumatobacteraceae bacterium
GAGGCGACGCTGCGTGCCCGCTCGCCGTCGGCGTCGGCGACGATCACCCTCGCCCCACATCCGGCGAGCATCCGGGCGACGGCCGCGCCGACCCCCGAACCGCCACCGGTGACCAGCGCACTGCGGCCGGCGAAGACCGATGCGGGTGATTCCGGCGGCTCGCCCGCCGTCGTCTCGGTCTCGTCACAGGGGTCCATGTAAGGTCTTTCTGACGGTCCATCAGGTTCGGCGTGCGCCCGGGGACGAGCCCGTGAGCGCAGCCGGGGAGAGGTTGCTTGCGATGAGCGGGATGCTCGAGGACAAGGTAGTCGCCATCACGGGCGCCGGCCGGGGGATCGGCCGGGCGATCGCCCTCGACGCGGCGCGCGCCGGGGCGAAGGTCGTCGTCGCCGACTTCGGTGTCGCGGCCGACGGCAGCGAGCCGTCGAGCGAGGTGGCCGACGCGGTCGTCGGGGAGATCAGGGCACTCGGCGGCGAGGCGGTCGCCCTCGCCGGGGACGTGTCGACGATGGACGGCGGCGCTGCCGTGATCTCCGCGGCGATGGACAACTGGGGCCGGATCGACGGGGCGGTGTGCGTCGCGGGGATCCTCCGTGAGCGGATGCTGTTCAACATGTCCGAGGAGGAGTTCGACGACGTCGTGCGCGTCCACCTCAAGGGCACCTTCACGATCTACCGGGCGGCGTCGGCGATCATGCGCAAGCAGGACGGCGGCGGGTCGCTGATCGGGTTCACCTCCGGAGTGTGGGCGCTCGGCTCGACCGCCCAGGCGAACTACGCCGCGGCCAAGGGGGGGATCGTCTCGCTGACCTACGCCGCGGCGCTCGGCCTGGAACGCTACGGCGTGCGGGCCAACTGCATCGCCCCGGTCGCCCGGACACGCATGTCGGCCAACGTGCCGATGCAGCTCGCCGAGAACGGTGAGCCCGAAGACGTCTCCCCGATGGCCGTGTACCTGTTGTCCGAGGAGGCCAAGGGCGTCACCGGGCAGGTGTACTCGGTGGTCGGAGGGAAGATCGGCGTGTGGACCCAGCCGCGCGAGGTCCGCGCCATGTACCACGAGGGACGCTGGACGCCCGAGCTGATCGCCGAGCGGCTGCACGCCACGGTGGGCATCGAGAAGATGCCGTTCCTCGCCAAGGTCGAGGAGATGCGCGCCGCGGCCGCGTCCAGCGAACGGCCCAATGCCTGAGACGGCGCCGCGCCGCCGAGGAGGTCGCCAGCGGTGAGCACCCCGACCGACGCCGAGTTCCGCGACGAGGTGCGCACCTGGCTCGCCGAGCACCTCGTCGGTGACTTCGCCTCCCTCCGCGGCCGGGGTGGCCCCGGCGACGAGGACATCGGCTTCGAGATCCGCGTCGCCTGGGAGGAAGAGCTCGGCCGCGCCGGATGGATCGGCCTCGGGTGGCCGGTCGAGCACGGCGGCCGGGGCGCGTCGGTCGCCCAGCAGGTGATCTTCGCCGAGGAGTACGCCCGGGCGGAGGCCCCGGGCCGGGTCAACCACATGGGCGAGAACCTCCTCGCCCCGACGTTGATCGCCTACGGCACCCCCGAGCAACAGGCGCGCTTCTTGCCCGGGATCCTCGCCGGTACGGAGCGCTGGTGCCAGGGGTACTCCGAGCCGAACGCCGGGTCGGACCTGGCCAACGTGCAGACCAAGGCCCGCCTCAGCGACGACGGCACGCAATGGGTGATCGACGGGCAGAAGGTGTGGACGTCGCTCGCCCACGTCAGCCAGTGGTGCTTCGTCGTCGCCCGTACCGAGCCCGGTTCCACCCGCCATCGCGGCCTCGGGTTCTTCCTCGTGCCGATGGACCAGCCGGGCATCGAGGTCCGCCCGATCGTGCAGATGTCCGGCGGCGGCGAGTTCAACGAGACGTTCTTCGACGAGGCGCGCACCGAGGCATCGCTGATCGTCGGCGCTCCCGGTGAGGGCTGGAAGATCGCCATGGGCCTGCTCGGCTTCGAGCGGGGGATCTCCACCCTCGCCCAGCAGGTCGGCTTCGAGCGGGAGCTCGGCAAGCTGTTCGACCTCGCCCGTTCCCG
>CAZQEJ010000242.1:0-1964 GCA_964592165.1 uncultured Ilumatobacteraceae bacterium
TGGCGGTGCGCGGGCAAGAAGCGGTTGAGGAAGTCGACCCACCGGCCGCGCAGGCGGACCACTCCGCTGGGCACGTCGAAGCTCTGCATCTGGACGAGAAGCTCGTTGACGACACCGGTGATCCCTTCACGCATCGATCCGGTGTTCATCCCGCTGCGGGCCATGCCGATCGCGTCGAACTCCTCGATGAACCCGATCGCTCCGCCCTCGGTCGCCGCGAGCTTGCGCAGCTGCTTGAAGAACGTGCGGATCTTGCGGTTCGTCTGGCCGTAGTACATCGACTGGAACGCGCTCGCCGAGACGAACAGGAACGGGACTCCGGCTTCTCCGGCCATCGCCTTGGCCAGGTACGTCTTACCCGTCCCCGGCGCTCCTTCGAAGAGCACACCGCGGCGCGCCGTGCCGCCCATCTCGGCGGCGAAGCTGCGGTGGGAGAGGAACAGGTTCAGCGTGTCGATCGCCTCCCGCTTGGTCTGCTCCGCGCCGACGACGTCGTCGAGGCGAACGTCGGTGTCCTCCGGGCGGAGCACGACGTGCGGCGAGCGTCCCGCGCCGAGGAACGGGAGGAGGATCAGCCCGCCGAGGATCACCAGCAGGCCGACCGAGAGGAGCATCTCCGGGTTGTCCCGGAAGAACGGGGGCAGGCCCGGCTGGAACGGGTTGCCGGTGAGGATCCGGTACCAGAAGTAGACGAGACCGGCGAGGAGGACGATGGCGACGCGCAGCAGGCGGCGCTGGCGCGTCCGCTCCCGGGCCGCGGCCGCATCGACATCGCTGCCGCGCACGATCGTTCCCGAACTCAGTCGGTCGATGTCCATCACGTACCTCCGCCGGTCCGCCGCCGCCGCATCCCACCCGGTGCGGTACCCGGAACGCTACTGCGAACACACTCCGTGTTCAACGTTCACGTACAGTGATCCGCGAGCAGCGGTATGCCTCTCGCTTGGGCGAGCCCTGACGAGCGCTCAACGTCCCCCATCGGGGGTGAGGTGCTCGGCGAAGAAGTCGAGGATGATCTCGAAGCGCTGTAGGCGGTGGCGCGGCGAGCCGCTGCGCGACAGTTCGTGGCTCTCTGCCGGGAAGCGGTAGAAGCGCACGTCCCGTCCGAGCAGGCGGAGGGCGACCCACAGCTCCTCGGCCTGGGTCACCGGGCAGCGCAGGTCGTCCTCGGAGTGGATGATCAGCATCGGCGTGCGGATCTGCTGCACGGCGCTGATCGGGGACATGCGCGCCAGCGTGGCCGGATCCTCGAGGTGGGTGACGCCGAACTCGGTGCGGAACGCGGTGGCGATGTCCGAGTTCCACTCCTCCGAGACGAGGTTGTTCACCGCCCGCTCGCTGCAGATCGCCCGGAACCGTTCGCCGTGGTGGGCAGCGAGCCACGTCGCCATGTACCCGCCATAGCTCCCCCCGAGCATCCCCACCCGTTCCCGGTCGGCGGCCGGGTAACGGCGCAGCGTCTCGTCCAAGGCGGCGAGCACGTCGACCACGTCGACCGATCCCCAGCCGCCACCCGGGCGACGAGGATGGCCGGGTCCGGCGATCGCCTGCCCCCAGGCGTCGTCCCGGCCCGACGAGCCGCGGGGGTTGCAGAGCACGACGACGTACCCGGCGGCGGCCTGCACCTGGGCCTCGTCGAAGTACGTGTTCCCGTACTGGGTGAACGGCCCGCCGTGGACGTTGAGGAGCACCGGATAGCTGCCGGCCGGATCGAACCCCGGGGGCGTGAGCACCCAGGTGTCGACCTCCACACCGTCGCTCGACGGCGAGGTGAACCGATCCGCCGGGCGGGGCGCGGTGCGCGCCACAAGCCGCTCGGACAGCGCGCTGAGCTGCACCGGCGCGCCGCCCCCGGCGGGAACCGCGGCGAGCTCGGCGGGGCGGTCGACCTGGGCCGCGCTGTAGGCGACGAGGCCCCCGGCAACAGCGAACCCGGTCACGACGCGGTCCCCGGGCGTCACGGC
>CAZQEJ010000243.1:0-1943 GCA_964592165.1 uncultured Ilumatobacteraceae bacterium
CGACGGTCCGCGCCGGCAGCGGTTGTGGGCCGCGCGGGAACGGCAGACGGAGGCGATCTCCCGGCTCGCGGTACCGCACAAGCTCGACGTCACCGTGCCCCTCGCCGGATTGGCTCGTTTCGCCGTCGACGTCGGCGAGGTGGCCACCGCGGTCGCTCCCGGGAGCCGGGTGTTCCTCTTCGGTCATCTCGGCGACGGCAACCTGCACGTCAACATCGTCGGGCCGGCGCCGGGGGACGACGCGCTCGACGCGGCCGTGCTCCGCCTCGTCGCCGACCGTGGCGGATCGATCAGCGCCGAGCACGGGATCGGCCGGGCGAAGCGCGACTACCTCGGACTGGTCCGGTCCCGCGCGGAGATCGCCGTGTTCCGCGCCGTGAAGGACGCCCTCGATCCCGCCGGGCTGCTCAACCCGGGGGTGCTTCTCCCCGCTCGGTGAAGCGCACCGTCAGACCCACTCGCCACGCTGGCGGAGGACCTCACGCAGCACCGCCGGCCGGTCGGTGATCAACCCGTCGACCCCGAGCTCGAGGAGGCGGAACATCTCCTCGGGCTCGTCGATCGTCCACACGTGCACCGCGACGCCTCGGCGGTGGGCGGTGGCGATCGTCGCCCGGGTGACGACCGGGATCGCTCCCCAGCGCACGGGGACCTGCGCGGGATGGCGGCGAGGCGGACGACCGGCGCGCAGGGCGACGACCTCACTCGGGCTCATCGAGCTGAGCAGGCGCGGGCCGAGGTCACGGCGCAGGGTACGCAGCGTCCGGCGGGAGAACGAGCCGACGCAGACCCGGTCGAGCGCGTTCTGGCGGCGCAACTCGGCGGCGAGCGGCTCGATCCCCGCGGGGGTCTTGCAGTCGATGTTCAGCCGCGCTTCGGGGAACTCCTCGAGCAGATCGGCGAGCAACGGGATCGGCTCTCGCCCGTCGACGCGCGCCGTGCTGACCTCGGAGTAGCGCAGCTCACTGATCCGCCCCGGCCGCCCGCAGGTGCGCGTCAGGTCGTCGTCGTGGAAGGCGAGGAGCACTCCGTCGCGCGTCGCCTGCACGTCGGTCTCCAGGTAGCGGTAGCCGAGGGCGACCGCCGCGGCGAACGCGGGCATCGTGTTCTCCGGCCAGTCCCCGGCCCCCCCACGATGGGCCATCGGGATCGGGCCGGGATGGTCGAGGAACGGATGGGTGACCGGCGGGCGGTCGTAGCGGTGTCCCGGGCCCACGGCGAGCGCTCCTCGTGCCCGCTGCTCAGATAGCGCGCCCGGACGCGGCCCAGTACTCGTTTTTCAAGAGCCTCTTGTACAGCTTCCCCGTCGGATGGCGGGGCAGTTCCGGACGGAAGTCGATGCTGCGTGGGCACTTCACGTCGGCCAGGTGTGAACGGCAGTAGGCGATCAGCTCGGCCGCAAGGGCTCGCTCCTCGTCCGCCGAGGCGGGCATCGTCACGGGCTGGACGACCGCCTTGACCTCCTCGCCGAAGTCCTCGTTGGGGATCCCGAACACGGCGACGTCGGCAACCTTGGGATGGCCGACGAGGATGTCTTCGGCCTCCTGGGGGTAGATGTTGACCCCGCCGGAAATGATCATGTACGCCTTGCGATCGGTCAGGTACACGAAGTTGTCGGCGTCGAGATAGCCGACGTCGCCGAGTGTCGACCATCCCTTCGGGTGGCGCGACGCGGCGGTCTTGCCCGGGTCGTTGTGGTACTCGAACGTCCCACCGCCCTCGAAGAAGATCGTGCCGACCTCCCCGGCAGGGAGCTCGTTGCCCTCGTCGTCGCAGATGTGCACGATGCACCCGATCGGTGTGCCGACGGTGCCCGGATGGGCGAGCCACATGTCCGAGTTGCAGTAGACGAAGCCGTTGCCCTCCGTGGCGGCGTAGTACTCGTGGATGACCGGGCCCCACCACTCGATCATCGCCCGCTTGACCTCCACCGGGCACGGCGC
>CAZQEJ010000244.1:0-1860 GCA_964592165.1 uncultured Ilumatobacteraceae bacterium
CTTCCAGGCGGCGGAACTCCTCCCACGTCGCCCACTCGGGGACGAGGTTCGAGTTGGCGATCAGCACCCGCGGCGACCACTCGTGGATGCGGAACACGCCGACCGGCTTGCCGGACTGGACGAGCAGCGTCTCGTCGTCGGCGAGGTCGCGCAACGTGGCGACGATCGCGTCGAACGCCTCCCAGCTGCGTGCCGCCCGCCCGGTGCCGCCGTAGACGACGAGGTCGTCGGGGCGTTCGGCGACATCGGGGTCGAGGTTGTTCATCAGCATCCGCAGCGCGGCTTCTTGCTGCCAACCGCGGCAGGAGATCGCTGTGCCCCGGGGGGCGCGGACCGGGCGTGCACCGGGTGTCATTCGAGCTCTCCGATCTGGTCTTCGACGGCGGTGACGATCGTTCCCTCGGCGACGAGGTGTTCGGCGATCGCCAGTTCGGGGGCCAGCCACCGGTCGGGTCCGGCCCCGCCGACGCCCGCGGCGCGCAGCGCGCCGAGCGCCGCGGCCGTCGCCGGCGCGGGCCGCAGCGGGGCGCGCAGTTCCAGCGCCCGGGCTGCGCAGGTCAGCTCGACGGCGACGATCCGTGTCAGGTTGGCGATCGCCCGCCGGGCCTTGCGTGCCGCGGCCCAGCCGAGGGAGACGTGGTCCTCCTGCATCGCCGAGGTCGGCAGGGAGTCGACGCACGCCGGGGCGGCCAGGCGGCGGTTCTCGGTGACCATCGCCGCTTGCGTGTACTGGGCGATCATCATCCCCGAGTCGACCCCCGCGTCGGGGGCGAGGAACGGGGGCAGCCCGGCGCTGCGCTTCGTGTCGAGCAGCCGGTCGGTGCGCCGTTCGGAGATCGACCCGACGTCGGCCGCGGCGATGGCCAGGAAGTCGCAGGCGTAGGCGACCGGCGCCCCGTGGAAGTGACCGCAGGACTCGACCCGCCCGTCGGGCAGGACGGTCGGGTTGTCGATCACCGAGCGGAGCTCGATCTCCGCCACCCGCCGGGCGTGGGCGACCGTGTCGCGGGCCGCGCCGTGGACCTGCGGGCTGCACCGCAGGGAGTAGGCGTCCTGGACGCGGCTGTCACCCGTGCGGTGGCTGGCGACGATCCCACTGCCGGCGAGGAGGCGGCGGAGGTTGGCGCCGCTCGCCGTCTGCCCCGGATGGGGGCGCAGCGCCATCAGGTCGGCGGCGAAGGCCCGGTCGGTGCCGAGGAGGGCTTCGATCGACATCGCCGCGGTGATGTCGATCGTGGTCAGCAGGCGTTCCAGGTCGGCGATCGCCAAGCAGAGCATGCCGAGCATCCCGTCGGTGCCGTTGATCAGGGCGAGCCCTTCCTTGGCGGTCAGCTCGACGGGGGCGATCCCCACCGCGGCGAGGAGGTCGGCGGACTCGCCTTCGCCGATCAGGGCGAGGGCGATGTGGGCGAGGGGGGCGAGGTCGCCGCTCGCCCCGAGGGAGCCGTGTTCGTGAACCTGGGGGACGATCCCTGAGTTGAGCATCGCCAGCAACGTGCTGACGACGACCGGGCGGACACCGGAGTACCCCATCGCCAACGTGCGGGCGCGCAGGAGGATCATCGCCCGGACGACCTCTTCCTCCACCGGCGGGCCCATCCCCGCGGCATGGGAACGGATCAACGACCGCTGCAACTCGGCGCGCCGGGCCGCCGGGATCGGGGTCGTGGCCAACGAGCCGAACCCGGTGGACACGCCGTAGATCGGCTCGGGCCGTCCGGCGAGCTCGGCGAGGACCGCGGCGCTCGCCTCGATCGCTCCGAGGGCGTCGTCGCCGAGGACGACGTGGCGGCGGTGGCGGGCGACGTCGACGACGTCGGCCAGATCGACCCCCCGGGAACCGAGAGCAAGTGGCAGAGG
>CAZQEJ010000245.1:0-1805 GCA_964592165.1 uncultured Ilumatobacteraceae bacterium
AATCGGACCGCCGCCAGCGGCGGACCATCCCTCCGGCGTTGAGGCGCCCGGAGCGAACGAGCTCGGTGACGGTCACCGGGATCGGCCCGGCGGCCGTCTGCCGCTGGGGGACGTAGCCGAGCAGGTGGTGATCGGCGAAGCGTTCTGCGGGCTGACCGAACAGCTCCACGCTCCCCCCGAGCCGTTCGACGAGCCCGAGGATCCCCTTGAGCAACGTGGTCTTTCCCGAGCCGTTCGGGCCGAGGAGGGCGACGACCTCCCCCCGGCAGATCCGCAGATCGGCCCGCACGGTGGGCACCCCGCCGTAGCCGAACACGCCGTCACGCACGACGATCACCGGCTCCCCGCTGCACGGAGCGGACGGTCCACCCGCCGGGGCGGGCCCGACGCGTTCGGCCGCCGGGTCCGGTCGTTCTGTCATGCGCATCGCAGCGCGCTCCGCAAGGTCGCCAGGTTGGCGCGCATCACCGTGAAGTAGTCCTCACCGTCGGCGATCGCGTCCTTGGACAGGCCCTCGATCGGGTCGAGGACGGCGGCGGTCGTCCCCGTCTCGCTAGCGAGGGCCTTGGCCACGGCGGGAGAGACGAGCGTCTCGGTGAACACGGTGGTCACGTCGTGGCTGCGGACGGAGTCGGCGATCCGGGCCAGGTCCCCCGGCGACGGCTCGACATCGGGGAGGAGCCCGGAGATGCTCATCTCCGTCAGGTGATAGTGCTCGGCCAGGTAACCGAACGCCGCGTGGCTGGTGACGATCGCGTGCGACGCGCAGCCACGCAGGCCGGCGGCGAACTCCCCGTCGAGGGCGGCGAGTTCGCCGCGCAAGGCGGCGGAGTTGGCGGAGAACTCCGCCGCCTTCGACGGGTCGCGCTCGGCGAGCGCACCGGCGATGGCGGCGGCGACATCGGAGAGCCGGGTCGGATCGAGCCAGAAGTGCGGGTCGTCCGCCGCGGGGCCACCGCCCGACGCTTCGCCACCGTCGTCCGAACCGGGACCGCCGGCGAGCCGTGCGGCGGCGGTCACGTCGAGGCTGTGACGCTTGCCCTCCTGGGCGACGGCGTCGTCGACCGCGGCGGCGAAGCCGCGCAGGTAGACGACGAGATCGGCGTCGGCGACCGCTGCGGTGTCCCGGGCGGACAGCTCGACGTCGTGCGGCTCGGCGCCCGGTGGGGTCAGGTTGCGCACGTGCACCGCATCGCCGCCGATGCGCTCGGCGACGAAGGCGAGCGGGTAGAACGCGGCGACGACGTTCAGCGTCCCCGGCGGCGATGCGGACGTGCCGGAGCACCCTCCGGCGAGGAGCGCCCCGGCGAACGCGACCGTGAGCACGAGCAACGGGCGCCAGGTCATCGTCGCTAGGATATGGGAACGATTCTCAGTCCCACACCGGATGACGGTCATCGTCATCGTCACCACCATCGCCGGAGCCGACGCCCGATGGACGCCGAACACGCTGCGCAGCCCGAAGTGCACGAGATCCTCGCCGACCGACTGGAGGCAACCGGCCATCGCTACACCGCGGCCCGCCGCCAGCTCGTCGACGCTCTGCTCACCGCCGCCCGCCCGGTGACACTCCCCGAGTTGCTCGGCGCCGATCGTTCCCTGCGCCAGAGCTCCGCGTACCGCAACCTGTCGGTGCTGGAGAGCGCGGGCGTCGTCCGCCGCCTGGTCCACTCCTCCGGCCACGCCCACTACGAGCTGGCGGAGAACCTCACCGGCCACCACCATCACCTGATCTGCGAGGAGTGCGGTTCGATCCGCGACGTCACCCTCGACGCACACATCGAACGGTCCCTCGACCAGGCCTT
>CAZQEJ010000246.1:0-1796 GCA_964592165.1 uncultured Ilumatobacteraceae bacterium
TGGAGATCGTCGTCGTCGACAACGGCTCGGTGGACGGCATCGCCGAGCGCCTCGAGGCCGGCTACCCGACGGTGCGCGTCCTGCGGCCGATGGCCAATCTCGGCTTCGCCGGTGGCTGCAACCTGGGGATCCGGGCGACCGGCGGCTACGACCACGTCGCTCTGATCAACAACGACGCGGTCGTCGAGCCGGGATGGCTGGCGCCGATGGTCGATGCGCTCTGCACCGGCACCCGCGGGGGCAGGCCGATCGGGGCGGTGGCGGCGAAGATCGTCTTCCACGACCGGTTCTCCGGCATCGGGATCGAGGTTCCCGGTGCGGGGCGGCCGAACCGGCGGGAGATCCGCCGCCTCGGTGTGCGCCTCAGCGCCGTCCGCCTCGACGGGGCTCCGGTCGCGCCCGATCGCTTGAGCACCGACGAGGGGTTCCACGCCCCCGAACCGCCGATCACGGCCGAGGGTGAGGAGATCGCCTGGTGGACCGGTCGCCGCGCCGCGCTGCGGGTCCGGGCCACCGACGGGCCGCCGCCGCAGGTCCTGCGCATCCGCCTCAGCGCGGCGAAGCGGCAGCGAGTGCGGTTGACCGGCCACGAGATGACCCTCGACGTCGTCGTCGATCGCCAGCCGCGGTGGTTCGACGTGCCCCTCCAGCCGCAGCCGTTCGACGTCATCCAGAACGTCGGCTCGGGGCTGTTCAACGAGTCCTACGGTGGCGACTTGGGGTTCCTCGAACCCGACGCCGGGCAGTACGACGAACCGGCGGAGGTCTTCGCCTGGTGCGGGGGAGCGGTGCTCCTGTCGCCGGCCTACCTCGCCGATGTCGGCTTGTTCGACGAGCGGTTGTTCGTCTACTACGAGGACACCGACCTGTCCTGGCGGGGCCGGATGGCGGGGTGGACGTACGTCTACGAACCGGGCGCCGTCATCCGCCACCGCCACGCTCAGTCGAGCGGCGTCGGGTCGGACGTGTTCCGCTTCTACACCGAGCGCAACCGCCTGCTGATGCTCGTGCGCAACGCGCCGTGGCGGGTCGCGGCGCGCGCAGTGGCGATCACCGGGCGCGACCTCGGCGCGCACGTCAAGGGCAACGTGATCCGTCCCGTGCTCTCCCTCCACCGCCCGACGCTGACCGAGGTCAAGCGGCGGGTGAAGGTGCTGCGCAGCTTCGCTGGCCTCGCCCCGGCGATGCTCGCCGACCGGCGAGCCGAGCACCATCGGCCCGCCGCCCGGGAAGCGCTGATGTCCTGGAGCCGCCCGAAGGACACGGCCTGAACCAGGATGTGGTGACGACGCTGCGTATCGTGACCCCATGGACGTGACGGTCCCGATCGATCTCGGCGCGGCGATCGCCGAAGGTTGGGTCAGCGCGCCGACCGCGCCACCAGGGTTGCGCCCCCGGGCGCGGTTCACGGCATCCCTGCCGAGTGGGGTCGTCCTCGCCGAGGACCGCGACGAATGACGCTGGACGTCGATTCGAGTGCGCTGCTCAAGCGCTACGTCGACTCCGCGTTCCAGGTGGCGGGATGCTGATCGAGGGTCGGCCGCGCCGCAAGGTGGGCGTGTACAACCTGTACTGGTCGACGTACGGCGGCGGGGAGCAGGTCGCCGGGGCGATCGCCGAGGTGCTCGCCGCCAGCGACAGCGACGCCGTCGACGTGCTCGGGCCGGAACCTGTCGACGTCGACCGGATGCGGACTCGGCTCGGGGTCGACCTGTCGCGTTGCGGATACCGGCGGATCACTGACGACGCCGAGGCGAGCGCGGCGAGCCGCGACTACGACGTGTTCGTCACCACGA
>CAZQEJ010000247.1:0-1529 GCA_964592165.1 uncultured Ilumatobacteraceae bacterium
GACGACGCCGAGGCGAGCGCGGCGAGCCGCGACTACGACGTGTTCGTCACCACGACGTACTTGTCCACGGCGGTCAACTACGCCCCGATCGGCCTGTACTACGCCCACTTCCCCGAAGAGGGCCGCAGCAGCCGTGATGCGCGCCGGGCGGCCACGGCGGCACGTGTCCTGCCGCTCCTCGAACGGGCCGGACCGCGCCTCGGCCGGCGTGGCGAAGCACTGCGCACCACGTACGCCGAGCGGATCGTCGATCGTTCCTTCCTCGCCAGCTACGCCCACGGGATCGCCAACTCGACGTTCACCGCCGGGTGGATCGAGCGCTTGTGGGGCGTGCCCGCGACCGTGCTCCACCCCCCGGTGCGGATGCTCGACGCGCTCCCGAAGCGACCGGTGATCGCCTCGGTCGGGCGGTTCTTCTCCCCGGCATTCGGGCACTGCAAGAAGCAGCTCGACCTCGTCGTCGCCTTCCGTGACCTGTACCGCAGCGGGCGGGCCGACGGCTGGGAGCTGCACCTCGTCGGCGGCGCCGACGCGAAGAACCGGGACTACGTCAACGACGTGCGCCGGGCCGCTGTCGGCCTCCCCGTCGAGATCCACCTCAACGCTCCCGGCGATGCCGTGCGCGAGATCCTCGGCGAGGCGGCGATGTTCTGGCACGGCGGCGGGTACGGCGAGGATCTCGAACGCCACCCCGAGCGTGCCGAGCACTTCGGGATCGCCGTCGTCGAGGCGATGTCCGCCGGGGCGGTCCCCGTTGTTTTCGGCGCGGCGGGTCCGGCGGAGATCGTGCGCGACCGCGTCGACGGCTTCCACTGGAACACCCCGGGCGAGCTCGTCGGGCACGCCGCGGCGTTGATCGCCGACCCCGCCCGGCGCGCCGCGCTGGCCGCGTCGGCGAGCGAACGGGCCCGTGACTTCGACCTCACGGTGTTCGCCGCCGAACTGGGTGAGCTGGCCGGCGCTGCACCGGTACGGTGATCGTGCCCCCGTCGCGCCAAGGAGTTCCCCGATGAGCATCACCGTCCCGCCCGAGGCGCGGATCTTCGTTGCGGGGCATCGGGGGTTGGTGGGCTCCGCGTTGGTGCGGCGGTTGCGGGCGGGTGGGTTCTCGAATCTGGTGACAGCGACGCGCGAGGAGTTGGATCTGCGGGATCAGGCGGCGGTGAGCGCGTGGTTCGCCGAGCATCGCCCGGAGTACGTGTACTTGGTGGCGGGGACGGTGGGGGGGATCCTGGCGAACTCGACGCGCCCGGCGGAGTTCATCTACGACAACTTGATGATCCACGGGACGGTCGTGGAAGCAGCTCGTCAGGTGGGAGTGCGCAAGCTTCTCTATCTTGGGAGTTCGTGTATCTATCCGCGCGAAGCTGCGCAGCCGATCGGTGAGGATGCGTTGTTGACCGGGGCCTTGGAACCGACGAACGAGTGGTATGCGATCGCGAAGATCGCGGGGATCAAGTTGTGTCAGGCGTACCGGCGTCAGTACGGGTGTGATTTCGTGTCGGCGATGCCGACGAACTTGTACGGGC
>CAZQEJ010000248.1:0-1502 GCA_964592165.1 uncultured Ilumatobacteraceae bacterium
CCGCAACTCACCGGCGGGCTCGACCTGGTCCCGGGGATGGTGCCACAGGCGACGTCGGAGGACTGCCTGCTCGCCGAGGTGTGGACGACAGCGGGCGTCCTTCCCGCCCCATCCGGCCCACGACCGGTCCTTGTCTGGATCCCCGGTGGGAGCTTCCGCATCGGCGGAGCGTCGCTGCCGACCTACGATGGGCGGTGGATCGCCGCCGAGCACGACGTCGTCGTCGTCGGCTTGAACTACCGCTTGGGGATCCTCGGCTTCTTCGGTGCGCCGGGAGTGCCTCCGAACCTCGGGTTGCGTGATCTTCTCCTGGCCCTCGATTGGGTGCGGCGCAACGCACCGGCGTTCGGCGGCGATCCGCAGCGGATCGTGCTCGTCGGGGAATCGGCGGGCGCGGGAGCGATCCTCCACCTGCTGACCCGACCCGACCTGCCGGTGTCGGGTGCGATCGTGTTCAGCGGGTCGGCGACGATGACCCAGGACGAGGCGACGGCGACCGAGATCGCCTCCCGCACGCTGGAGCTCGCCGGGGCGGACGGGGTCGACGGGTGGCGGACGGTGCCCGTCGACGTGCTCCTCGCCGCCCAACAAGCTGCGGTCGAGCGGCTCGCCGGCCGATTCGGGATGATGATCCAGCACCCCTGGGTGGATGGCGACGTCGTCCCCCGGTCGCCTCTCGAGGCTGCAGCAGCGGGTGTGCTCGCCCCGGTGCCGCTCGTTCTCGGGACGACGGCCGACGAGATGGAGCTGTTCCGCGCCACCGTCCCGGTTCTCCCGGCGGGGCACGCGGTGCGGATGCTCGCTCCACGGGCCGCCGCGCTGGGGCTCGATCCGGCCGACGTCGGGCGCGGCCTCGTCGCCTGCTCCGACGACCTCGTCGCGGCCATCGCCGACGTCGATCTGCACCTCCCCGCGCTCGTCCTGGCCGAGTCCCACGCCCGGCGCGGCCTTCCGGTGTGGCGGGCCCGGTTCGGGTGGCGGTCACCGCAGCGCGGCGCGTGCCACGCGCTCGACCTACCGTTCCACTTCGGCACCCTCGACGTCGACCGCTGGCGGGAGTTCGCCGGTGCCGGCGGCGAGAGCGGTTCCGACGCCGACCGGTTGTCGTCGCGCCTGCGCGCCGCCTGGGCCGCGTTCGCCCGGACCGGCGTCCCCGCCTGCGAGCCGCTCGGGCAGTGGCCGGCCTGGACCCCGGGGGGGAAGGTGATCCGCCTCGATCGCCGGCTCGAGGCCGTCGACGACCCCGACGCCCCCCGGCTCGGGGCCTGGCGCGGGCGGGGGAGTCCCGCCTGAGGCCGCCCGCTGACGCCCGTCAGAGCGTGGCCAGGCGGCCGAGGAGGTCGGTGGTCAGGTACGTGGCCCGGTCGCGGGTCCACGGCTGTGCGGACTGCGGGTCGTAGGCCGACGGGAACGTCACCCCGGCGGGCACCGCGGCGGTCATCCCCGCTGCTTGGGTCGTCATCACGCAGCGCACGAGATGGTCGGCGAAGCCGAACACCCCG